>JAPLOH010000047.1 GCA_026400845.1 Alphaproteobacteria bacterium | reverse complement strand
TCGCCTATCCCGCCTTCGGCCTCGATGCCGGCGTCCGCTGTGTCGTGGTCGGCTGGCGCGAGGCCCTCGGCGCCCGTCGCCTCACCCTCATCCTCGTCACTCTGCCGGAGGTATAACCGTGGCCGGTGCTTTCCTGTGGGACGACAAGGTGGCCAAGGCGGCCAGCCTGACGGCTACCGCCGGCACGTCCGTCGCATCCATGCCTTTGTCCAACCTGCTCGATCCGCAGCCGCGGCTCCGCGCCCGTCTGCTCGGCAGCAGCGCCGGCGTGCTGGTCGACTTCGGTGCCGACACCTCCATCGAGGCCGTGGCGTTGATTTCCACCACCCTACCGGCCGATGCCACAATGCGTTGGCGCATTGGCCCGGCAGAGGCCCTGGTCGAGGCCACGCCGCTGTTCGACATCCGCTTCGACACCGGGAGTATCACCCCGCCGCCTGGCTACAATTTTCGCCGCGCCTCGACCGGCTGGTGCTTCGACGCCACCGGCGCCCTGGTTGCCGTCGCTACTGACACCCCGCGATACGATCATGACCCGATCACGCTGGCCAGCCTCGGTCTGCTGATGGAAGAGGCGCGCACCAACGCGGTGCGCAATCCGCGCTTCGAGGGCGCCATTGCCGGCACGCCGGGCACCGCACCGACCTATATGAGCGGCCTGAACGGGTCCGGCCTGACCGGGAGCATCGTCGGTGCGGGCACCGCATCGGGCGTCCCTTACGTCGACGTCCGCATCCAGGGCACCGCGAGCGGCATCGCTGCCACCATGAACTTCGAGACCAACGCTGGCATCACCGCGGCACAGGGGCAGGCCTGGTCGCTCTCCGCCTTCGTGGCCGTGGTCGGTGGCTCGCTGTCCAACATTTCCAGTACCATCCTGGCGACCAACGAATACACGGGCGTCCTGGCCTATGTCGGGTCCAGCATCGTCTCCGGTACGCTCGGCGTAGACAGCGTCCTGCGGCGCTTCTCGGTCACCGGGACGGTCGCAGGCGCCACCGTCGCCAGCATCATGCCCTATCTCAAGCTCAACTTTGCGTCGGGCGCGATCATCGACGTCACCCTGCGGGTCGGGCTGCCGCAGATGGAACTCGGTGCCTTCGCCACCAGCCCGATCATGCCCGCCATCGGCAGCCCGGCCGCCACCACCCGAGCCGTCGACCAGCAATGGATCGCCGGCATGGCGATCGACGGTGCCGCCGGCATGTCGGTGCTGGTCGACTTCACCGGGACGAGCGGCGGGGTCGGCGTCATTGTCCCCTGGTCGTTCACCCCGGCGACCGCCGCCTTCGCGGATTCAGTCTATCTTACCCAGTCCGGCGTGTTCACCAACATCAGCGTCACCCTGCTCGACAGCGTCCACGGCAACTATTCCTCGCCGCCGTCGCTCTCAGCCACCGAGGGGACTGCAAACCGCGCCGTGGCCACGTTCGGCCCTTCCGGCATCACGCTCGCCTGCAACGCTGCCACCCCGAACACCCGCGCACCGGTGCCGACCTACGCCGGCGTCCTGACCACCATGGGCCTGGGCGGTGATTCGTGGGGTGGGACGCCAGGCACCGCGTCAGGGCGCAGCTACATTCGCCGCATCGCCTTCCATGGCCGGCAACTCACGACAGGGCAGGCGAGGGCGCTGGCCGCCACCGGCAGTTCGCTCGATGCCTCCGTGCTCGTCCACGACAGCGGCACCATCGCTGCCGCGGCCGGCGACGCCGCCAACGGCAATATCGTCCTGCTGCGCTCGTCCGCCGCAACCGGGCGCTACATGCAGATCGACACCGCGGCGCCGTCCGCCAGTGCCATTGACCTCGGGCGTCTGGTCGCCGGCCCAGTGTGGCGCGTGTCGCGTGCCATGGCCTATGGCGTCACCGAGGGACGGTTGATGCTCGACCGGCGGGACCGCAACCCGCTCACCGGTGCTGAGTTCCCGGTACCGGCACTGGCCAACCCGCGCATCACCCGCTTCACCCTGCCGCTGCTCACCAACGCCGACATCCGCGCCCAGCACAGGACCATGGTCGCCGCGCTCGGCGCCGCGGGCGACGCGTTGTGGATCCCGGACACCGGCCTGGCCCTGAGCGAACTCAATACCCGCTGCCTGTGGGGCGCGGTAGCAGCCTCGGGTGATGAGGCGACCTCCGTCCGTGATCACCCCGCCACCAGCAACCGCAGCTTCCGGATCGTCGAACGCCTGTAGGAGAACCCCATGCCCAATGCCGAGGAAGTCGCGCGGCAGATTGCCGTGCACGAGGCCGTCTGCGCCGAACGCTGGAAACAAACCAACACGCGCCTGTCGCGGATTGAGGTCGTCCTCGGGGTCATCGTCCTCCTACTGCTCGTCGGCGAGGGATCGGTGATCGATGTGCTCAAGCGGCTGTTGGGGGGATGACCCCGCCGGCTCAGCGCCGACACTGAAGGCCGCGAAACCGTTGTGAATGACGCGGCAGTTCCGGAGCGACCTTAGTTTCTGCGATCAGTGATGGTGGTGCAGGGACGAGGCCGGCAGGGGGCGATGCGGATTGGTTGCCCGAATGGCATCGATCAACGCCCAACGGTCGTCCTCGCTCAGAACGCCGCCAAATCCCGGCATCACCTCTCGCCCGTCTGGGCCCGGCATGCCTGCGGTCAGCCACCAGAACAACTCGCCATCCGCATGGTCCCATAGATGCTCGGCAGTGAGGTCCGCCGGCGGGACGACGAGGCTCTTTGCCAGCGGTCCGTCACCCTGCTTTCCGACTCCGTGACATCCCGCGCAATGCTGCGAATATAGGGTCTCGCCATGCGCTACGGACTCCGGCGTGGCCGGTGCCGGTGCCTGCCAGAAACTCGTGGGGTAGGCGGGGACCAGCAGCAGGTCGAAATGCGGCAGGCCGAGCCAGAGCGCGACCGGGACCCCGAGCCACAGCATATGGCGCCAACATCCGGCGATGGCAAGCGCACCGGCAACGCCGCACCACAGAAGCCCGACGATCACCTCGCGGCGCAGGTCGGGATCGGCGAGGGCGAGGGTGCTGGGTTGGAGGGCGAAAGGCCACAATGGGCGTTCGTGCATCCCGGGCTCCATCCCCGCGAGTGCGACGGCCGCTGCCACCGCCAGTCCGCCGATTCCGATCTCGACGATCATGCTGCCCAGCAGCACCTGTCGCGCGGCAGGCAATGCCGGCACAAGCCGGTAGCGGTTCAATAGGGCAAGCGCCAGCAATCCGACGAAGAGGCTGGCCTTCAGGACGAGCACGGCGCCGTATGGTGTTCCGACCAGCCCAGGCAAACCGCCGCCCAGACCCCAACCTTGCCACGCCGCGGAGCAGGCCAGAGCGAGAACCGCGACCCCACCCAGACCAGCATAGCGACGCGCGGCAAGGAGGTCGCCCGCCAGCAGCGTGATGAACAGGGCCGGAAGCGAGCCGAGCCACGCGGCGGAGGCCAGGAGATGGACCGCGTGGCTGACCATGAGGCCCCATTCATCCGCCATGGCCGCACCATGGCCGCGGCCGGCCGCGGCGACGACCCCGAGGCCGGCAAGCACCACACCGGCGCGGCCACCCACGCAGGCGCCGAGCACTGCCAGCAGGGTCTGCATTGCCAGAACCTGCCCGAACCAGGTGCTGGTCAGCACTGTCAGCACTGGGCCACCGAACGCAGCGGATTGCGCGACCAGCCACGCGCCCGCTCCAGCGATGGTCACTGACACCGCTGCAGCAAGAAGCCGGCGCATCGCCCGATCGACGACGACCACCTGGAATAACAACGTCCCAAAGACCGCCATCGTCCCGGCAATGGCGCAGAAGTGGCCAATCTGCTCCATCAACCCAGAAGCGTGAAGTTGTAGGATCCCTCGGTCTTGTGGGTATCGATCGAGGTCGCATGCCAGACCACGGTGTAGTCACCGGGCGGCAGCGGCTTGACCGCTACGACGAGGGTTTTCGCATCGACGCCGCTGCGGGCGGCGCCGGTGTCGAAGCGTACACCCGCGGCGTTATGGACATCGATGGTGCTGAACTTCGGCTCAAGTGCCTCGGAGAAGACGATCGATACTTCCTTGGGCGCTGCTGCCAACCGCTCCCCCGCGGCCGGGCTGGCGGATCGCAGGCGGGCATGTGCCGATGCGCCGCGGGCCGACGCGATCAGCGCGGTCGCGGCAAAGACGAGAGTACGACGGTTCATGGAACACTCCTGGCGTTGCTGTCAGCGGAACCAATTCGCCACGGGGGTGCCGAGGCTCTTGGGAAAGATATCGTCGAAGAAGACATGGAACTCGGCGATGACGCCCAGATTGCGGCCGGTGGCATGGTTGGCCGGGATCAGCACCTCAGCCGTGACCTGATACCAGTCGCCGGAATAAGCCACGCCTGGCGCGATCAGGAGTTGCATCGGTTGCGTGCTTGGCCCGCGCGCCGGCGAAGACCAGGCGACCTCGACCAACGGAGTAAGGTTGTTCAGCCATGTCGGCAGGCCATAGTCCTTCACCTGACTCTGGAGATAGGCGAGCGAATACTGCAACGACAGACCGCCAATCCAACGGTTTTCGTGACCGCCGTTGTCGGTGCCGTCATCGAACCGCTTGAACCCACGCTCGGAGACCGCCATGCCAAACTGTCCAGTCAAGGCAAGCGGCCGGAGATCTCCGATCGGCAGGTCGCCGAAGCCTTTTCCAAAACTGATCGACGGTGCTGTCGTCGATACCGTGTCGGCGCCAATCGCCAGTGTTCCTGTGCGCGCAAACTCCCGATTGACCCCGACCGACACCATGAATTCATGCTCGGGGTTCACGTAGGCCTGGTATTTCGCCCCGAGTTCGATGTTCTGCCAACCGTTGCGCCGCTTGTCGCCGCCGGTGGCCAGCCAGCTGTGCCCGAGCGCCACCGACACCCCGAACCGGTCGGTGATCCGCTTGCTGAAACTGGCGCTGACATCGAGTTGGGTACTTGGCCCCGCACTGTCGCTGGCGGGCTGCCGGGTCCAACTGGCGGTCGGCAACGTCGCCTCGTCGGCCACCGCGGGGTCGTCGAACTGTAGCGTGCTGATGAACACGCGCGCTCCAGCAACGCCGTGGGCGTGCGCCTGCCATGCCGTGCCAGCCAACAGCAGCGCGGCGAAGAGCGGAATTCGGATGGAATGTATGGACATGGTCGGTTCGTCCGGTTTCGGGTTGGCGTGACGGCGGTGCGCGTTCCGATGGGAGGTTCAGGGCTTCGGGGCCGTGGTCATGCCGGGCATGGAGTGCATGTCGTGGCCCGGTCCAGCGGCGCCCGGGGCCTCGACCTTCACCGTCACGGTGACCGGCTCTGCCTTGGCGAAGGTCAGCGTCAGGGGGAAGGTCTCGCCTTGCTTGAGCTGGCGTTTCAGGTCCATGAGCATCACGTGGTAGCCGCCCGGCGCCAGTGTGACTTTCGTGCCAGGCACGAGTTCGATCGAGTCCACCGGCAGCATCTTCATGACGCCGTTCTCGTTCACCGTGCGATGGACCTCGACCATACCGGCGACCGGGCTCGACGCCGCGACCAGCTTGTCCGGCGCGCCGCTGTCGGTGAGCGTCATGAACACGCCACCAGCTTTCGCGTTGGGGGCGGTGGCACGCGCCCAGGGATGATCGACCCGGATCGACGGAGACTGTGCGAAGGCGGGCGCCGCAGCAAACAGGGCGGCGGCGAATAGGGCATGTCGCATCGTGGTTCCTTCACGTCATGAATTGATTTGGGGGCGGCACGCGCCCGAGGATTTTCGGGCGCAGCCGTTCGGGGCGGTCGTTCTTCGGCACGAGGCCGGCCGGGGCCAGGCGCCAGACGTCGAGGAAGGTCGCCAGCGCTGTGATGTCCTCGCCGGGCGAGATGCCGGCGAGCAGCCAGCTCCAGCGGCCCGGTCCGCTCACCACGATACGGCCGGGCGCGCCGCAGGGGCCGCGGCAGGCATGCGGTACGATCCCCGGTGCGGCGTCGCGCGGCTTGCAGCCGCGACAGACATGGATCGTTGCGTCCATATCACGTCGTCTCTGGCCGCAGCCGGGCCATCCAGGTTCCCTCGTAGGGGACCGGCATGTAGGTGGCGTGGTAGGCGCGCAGCGATTCCTGGGGATCCACGTCGGAGAACGCCGCGGGGTGGAGTTGCTTTGCGACGTACTGCATCGCCGTCCAGTCCCACAATGCGCGTGCAAGTCCGGCATCCATCGCATGGAGATTGCCGGACTGCACCGCCGGTAGCGCGCTCCAGCCGGGCCGCGTGGTGTATCCCACCAGGCGCTCCCGCGCGGTGGCGAGATCGACATCATAGCCGGTGCGGATGGCACCCTGGGCCTTGGCCCAGCTCGACCCCGAGAGGAAAACGAACTCCGGCCGCGCCGCCAGCACCGCCTCCGGTGCCATCGGTGCCCAGGGTCCGGCGATCTTTCCGGCTGCGATGTTGGCTCCGCCGGCGGTCTCGACCATGCGGCCCCACATGGCGCCGTTATAGGTGTTGCCGATGACCGAGGGTCCGCCCGCGCCGAGTTCGAAATAGGCGCGTGGCGGCGTTCGCCCGGCGACGCGCCGCTGGATATCCGCCACTTTGTCGCGATACAGATCGGCCAGCGCCCGCGCGCGGTCGTTCTCGCCGATCGCAGCCCCCAGAGCGAGGGTGCCGGCGATGTGCTTGGCGGTGTCCTGGGCCTGGAAATCGAGCGCCAGGATCGGCACGCCGGCGGCCTCGATCTGCTGCATCGCCGCTGCATTGGCCTTGTAGTCGTAACCGATCACCACCAGGAGGTCGGGCCGCAGCGACAGCACGGTCTCGGTGCTGAAAGTGCCGTTCTCCATTTCACCGATATCAGTCAGGCCGGTCAGCCGCGGAATCGCCTTTTGATAGCGAACCCAAAGGGACGGACGGTTGACCTCCCATTGCCGCCGATTGAAACCGACCACCCGGTCCCAGGCGGCGACGCCGCCGATGGCGGTGAATTCCTCGTAGTTGAAGCCGAGCACAATGCGCTCGGCCGGCGCCTTCAAGGTGATGGTGCGGCCAATCGCATCGGTGATCGGTGGCATGGCTGCGCGGGCGCGGCCGGGCAAGGCGGTGGCGAGCGGCAGGATAAGGGCGGAACGCCGCGACAGGCGCAGCGGTGATGCGGTCATGGGGATGGTCTCCGTCGGTCTGTCCAATGGGCATGCGCAGCCGTCGCGCGGACGCGACGGTTCGGCCGGGGATCAGACGGTGACGGGAGGACCTCGGGGGCGAGCCGTCGCGAACGGCGACGACGGCGGCCCCGCTCCAGCCGCCGGCAAAGCGAATCGAATCTGAGCAACCTGAACGTCCGCGGACGCGCCATGCGCCGGCGCGGACGGCGTTGCAGCCAGACCCAGACACACCGGGCACAGCACACAATCGTGCCCGTGGCTCCCTTTGTCAGGGCTCTCGGGAGAGGTCGCCGGCGAACCATCGGCATGGCAGATGGTGCCGCCCATCAGCACCGTGAAAGTTGCCGCCTCGGTAGAAGCCAGCGCTACTTGGCCAGTGCCAAGTGGCAGAGCCATCGCGATCATCCGCAGGACAAGCGCGAGAACAACAATTGTCACGGGGATTATCCGGCCTGCTGATCTCATTGCATGTGCGCTGGGCTGGATCATGGACTGGGACAAGGTCTCCTGTTGACACGGTATGGCAAGTCCACCGCGGGGGCAATCTTCGGCATGTGGAACCTGGCGGACCGCCACGCACCGGTTCCGATTGCATGTCGGCGTTCTTGTAGGATGTCCAGGATGGCAATACAAGACATCCGTCGAGAGACGGGAACGGGCCAATTCGCACACGGCGCATCAGTGTCATGAGACCACAGCGACAACCGGCGCCGATAGCGCTGGTGTTCGCGCTGGTCGCGCTGCTCGTTCGGCTTGGCGTCGGCAGCATGATGCCGGCGATGCCCACCGAAGCGACGCTGGCGGACCTGTTCGGGCCGGGGGTCATCTGCCATGCGCCGGGCGAGACCGGCCAGGCCAATCAAGCCCCAGTCGATCAGCGCGACCATGCTTGCCCGGTTTGCCCGCTCTGTCTCGCCGCGCATGCGCCGGTCGGTCTCGTTGCCGCCCCCGTGCTGCCAATGCTCATGGCCCAGATTGTTGCGGCGCGTTTCATCATGCCCGTCGCCACCGCGCCGCCCAGCAGCCGGTTTACCATTGCACGACCACGCGGACCCCCGGCCCCTCTCCACTCCTGAAGAGCCGACGACGATGCCATTCCCATCTCTGCGTGCCGCTCTGCGAGCGAGCGCGTCGCTATCCGTACTTCTTGCTGCAACTGCTGCAACCGCCCAGTCGCCCCTCCCAAAACCCGCTGCCCCTATCGAGGCCGACGTGACGGCGCCGCGCGATGGCGTGCGCCAGACCACAGCCGGTCCGGTGCGCGGCTATCAGGCGCTGACCTCGCAAAGCGCCACCAAGGTTGAAACCCCCCTTGAGGAGATTCCTCAATCAATACAGGTGGTGCCGCGACGAGTGATCGACGATCAGGGTGCGATCACCCAGAGCGAGGCGATCAGGAACGTGTCCGGCGTTCAGCCGTTGAACCCGCTCTTCCCCGGCCAGCTCGGCCCGACCGTTCGCGGCCTTGCCGCCGAGCGGTTTGTCGATGGCCTGCCCAACTACTACGATATCGGTGCCCGCGACCTGCTGGTGAATGTCGAGCGCATCGAGGTGCTGAAGGGGCCGTCCAGCATCCTCTACCAGGGCGGCCAGAGCCCCAACGGCGGCGTGGTCAACGTCATCTCCAAGCTGCCGTCGCAGACTCCGGCAAGTGAGTTCGGCGTGACCGTCGGTTCTTACGGCTTCTTCAGCCCGTATTTCGACGTCAACCACCCGTTGAATGAGGCCGGGACCGTCCTGTTCCGCGTTACCGGCCAATACGAAGACACCCGCAGCGCCATCAACACGCTGAGCCGCCAGAGCTTCTCCTTCAACCCGACGATCACCTTCACCAACAAGGAGACCACCACCTTTACGCTGCAAGGCCATCTGTCACAGCGCCATCAGCAGGACTACAGCGGCCTCCCAACAGTCGGCACACTCGACCGCAGCAGCTATTCGATCCGCACGTCGATGTTCCCAGGCGACAGCAACCTTCCCAAGGTCGATTCACGCCTGGCCAGCCTGACCGCCCGCCTCGACCACAGCTTCAACGACACCTGGTCCACCTTCACTGTCGCGCGCATCTCCAGCAGCCGCTATCGCGAGCCGGCGCAGACCACGCTCGGCAACACACCATTCTTCCCGCCCTCGACGTTCGGCGTGTTCAATGCCGCGCTGAACGAGGACAACACCGAATTCTCATTGAATTCCAACCTGGTGGGCAAGTTCGAGAGCGGCCCGTTGCGTCATACGCTGCTGTTCGGTGTCGACTACAATCGGGTTTCCGACAAGGGCATCTTCAATGGTGACCTCGCCGGCCTCGTGGACTACGCGAACCCGGTCTTTCCGGCCTATGTCGCGCCGGCGGCCGGACCGTTCACAACCTTCACCAACATTCGCAACACCTACATCCAGCAGGGTGCGACGGCCCAACTGCAAACCACTGCCTGGGGCCGGTTGCACCTGCTGGCCGCCCTGCGGCTCGCGCGGGTCGACATAAGGTCGAACGAACTCACCACTGCCTCGTCCTTCCACACCGATCAGGCCAAGCTGCTGCCGCGGGTCGGTATCGCCTATGACGTACTGCCCGGCCTGACCGCCTTTGCCGGCTACACCGAAGGGCTGCGCGCGGTGGCGTTCTTCAATGGCCCCACGGCGCCGAAGCCCGAAGGGTCTCGCCAGATCGAGGCTGGAATCAAGGTCAACCTCGCCTCCGGCCTTTCCGGCACGGTGTCGGTGTTCGAGATCCAGCGCAGCAACGTTGTAACGACACCGAGTGGTGGCTTCACCCAGGTGCAGACCGGTGGCCAGCGCTCCCGCGGCTTCGAGACGGATCTGATATGGCAGCCGGTCACGGGCCTTTCGGTGCTGGCCGCGTTCGCCCATGAGGAGCCCGTGGTGACCAGCGACGGCAACCCGGCGCTGGTCGGCAAGCAGCTTGCGCGCGAACCGCGTGATTCGGGCAGGCTCTGGGTGAATTACCAGTTCCAGGACGAGCGCCTCGCCGGCCTGTCGCTGGGTGCGGGCGCCTATGCAGCGAGCAGCCAGGTGGTTGAACTCGGCAGTCCGTGGCGCACGCCGGGATATGTGACGTTCGACACCCGCATTGCCTACCAGATAGACAGCTGGACGGTGGCGTTGACCGGCAAAAACCTCGCCGATCGTAAATATCTGGTGCCGTACGGCTATCTCTCGGGCCGTGTCGCGCCTGCGGATGGGCGGCTGATCTATCTCAGCGCATCCAAACGGTTCTGAGGGGAACGGCATGACCGATCTCACAAGGCGTGGGGCGGGCCGCGCGCTCACCTCTGCTGCACTGCTGTTCGCATCCGGGGCCGCCGCCCCGGATGCGGCCACCGCCGCCATCGAGCCGCCTCCGGCCCATGACATGACCGGCCTGCCCGCCGAATGGCACGGCAGCGAACGCATCGTGTTCCTGATCTATCCCGGCTTCACCGCACTCGACATGGTTGGCCCGCACTACATGCTCACCAACCTGATGGGGGCGACGACCAAAATCGTCGCCGCCAGCCGTGCGCCGGTAAAGAGCGATACTGGCCTGGCGTTCGTCCCGGACGCGACCTTCGAGGATATCACCGACGCGCCCGATATCTTCTGCGTCCCCGGCGGCACCAGCGGCACCCTGGCGGCGATCGAGGATGTCGCGACGCTGCGCTTCGTCAAGCATATCGGTGGCGCGGCAAAAATCGTTACATCGGTGTGCACCGGCTCGCTGATCCTCGGCGCCGCCGGGCTGCTTGACGGTTACCGGGCGACGTCACACTGGGTGACCCGGCCGCTGCTGCCGATTTTCGGAGCGATCCCCACCGAGGGCCGGGTGGTGCGCGACCGCAACCGCATCACCGGCGGCGGCGTCACCGCGGGGATCGACTTCGGCCTGTCGCTGGTCGGCCAGTTGCGTGACCGGACCTACGCGGAGTCAGTGCAGTTGCTGGCGGAGTATGCGCCCGAGCCACCGTTTGACTCGGGCACGCCTGGGCGGGCAGCGCCAGGGGTGAAGGGGATGATGGAGGCGATGTTCGTCGACTTTCTGCGCCAGGCCGAGCAGGTCGGGCGCGATGGAGTTGCGCGGGCGGCGGGATTGTAGGGTCCGGACTTGCGCCGCGCCGCGCCCGTACTGCCGCATCGCCGCGCGATAGGGCTGGCGGTGCTGCTGCATGCGCTGGTGGCCGCGGCGCTCGTTGGCGTCGGCCCGGCAACGCGGCCGGTCAGCGATGATCCGGTCGTCCTGGAAGTCGCATTCGAACCGCCACCGGCGCTTCCAGACACACCTCAGTCGGAGCCGCCGGCCCCCGATCCTCCCGCGTCAGAGCCGCCAGAGCAGCCGGCGCCCGCGATGCCAAGTGTCGATCCCACCCCATCGACAACCGACGTCGAGGTGGCGGCCATCGTCCCCGACGCTCCTCCGCCACCTCCTGCGCCCGAGCCGATGCCCGAGCCTTCCGTGCCGTCGCCGGTGCCCGTCCCCGACGAACCGCCAACGCCATCCGTCCCATCGCGGCCCGAGCCCGAGGCGCTGACGGCGCCGCCCGTGATACCGCCGTCACCCGTCGCGACCGTGCCACCACCGCGCCCCCCAGAGCCACCCCGGCCGCCACCCACCCGGCTAGCTCCTCCGTCCTTCACCCCGCGCCATCTGGCACCGCGCCCCGCTCCACCGAGCGAACCCATATCGTCGCCCACACAGAGCACACACGTCACATTGACGCCGACAGTCGATCTGATCGACTACCGCCGGATCGTCGCCGCCGCGCTCAACCGCGCCAAGTCCTACCCGCCGGCCGCCCGCCGCCGTGTCCTGGAAGGACGAGTGGTGATCGGCATCACCATCGAGTCCGATGGTACTGTCACAAACCCGACGATCGAGACCTCGTCCGGCCATTCGCTCCTCGATACCGATGCGCTGGCGACCGCCGGTCGACTGGCTCTGCCGCCGCCACCCGCCGGCCGTGTGACCCTCCAGCTCGCTCTGAGCTATCGGCTCACAGAATGACGACCCTTCCAGACGAACCTCAGCCGCAGCATGCGTCACCCCGCTGCCGTCCAAATAGTGGCTTGGCCGCTGACGGAAACCACATCATGCCCCAGCAATCCGCGCGAGATCCCACTCACATCACAGCATTCCGGCAGGTTTCCTGCCAGGACGAGGCTTCAGAACTCGTCTTGTGGCTGAAAGGTGATGTACTGCAACGCCAAGGGGAGCACCACGCCCTACTCAGCGAAGTCGTGTCCGGTCTCGTCGTGATGCGACAGAGCACGACGAAATTCGGGGACGTCGTCGTCGACATTGCCGGCCGCGGTACGCTGATTGGCGGAGCCCAGCCCGGATCGGCTGACGTGACAATCATTGCCGCCACGCAGGTTCAAACCCGGCTCCTCAAGGCGACCGATACGCAGATAGTTCTGCGGCTGTTTGAAGAAACAATCGCCCGCCTGCGGCGGCGCAATGGCGTCATCGCCCATTGCAGCGCCATAGAGAGGGTAGCCTATGCCGTGCTCACCCTTGCCCTCTACGCCAAACCTCCCTGCAAAGGCCAACACCCGTGCGGCCTGCATGCGCTCGAGTTCGACCTTCAGATGACCCGCAAAGCAATAGCGGGTTTGGTCGGCGTCACAAATGAGACGATCTCCCGCTGCTTCACCCGCCTGATCTCCGAAGGAGTGATCAAATACACTGGCCCAGACCGGGTGCGTATGCTCGATCCGGCGGCGTTGATCCGGCTTGCGGGCAACGATGGGGCATTCTGCATCTGCGAGAAAACCCACTGCATCAATTGCCCACGGGACTACCAGGGCTGATGTGGCAGAACGCGAACGGCGGGTATGGATCGGCGACCGATGACATGACGCGTGACAGGGCGGGCCCGGAAATATTGCTCGCTGCCGCGGCCAACCGAGCGTTGAACGCCGCGAAGTGCTCGCGCGCCCGGGTCACTACTGGTGCCGGCGCGCTGACCGGGCTGCCGGCTGCCAGTGGTGGTCGTGGGTCATATTCGGCGACAAGTTGCACGCCCTGCGCATATTCAGTCCCACGCAGCCGTTGCACCAGGGTGAGCCCGAGATCGAGCCCAGCGCTGACGCCCGCGCCCGTAATGAACTTGTCATCCTCCACCACACGCTCGGCCACCGGCTCGGCACCGAACATCCGCAGGATGTCGAGCGTAAGCCAATGGCTTGTCGCGCGCCGACCACGCAGCACACCTGCGGCAGCGAGGATCAGCGAGCCCGTGCAGACCGAACTCACCACGTGGGCGCTTGCCGCCTGCCGCGCGATGAAAGCTCGAGTCATTGGGTCCTGCATCGCGGCGAGAGTGCCCTCGGTGCCGCCCGGCACCAGCAGGATGTCCAAGCCCTCGTCGATCTCGTCGAACGCCGCGGCGGGAATGATCTTGGCCCCGGTGTCGGTCGTCACCGGATCGCGCGTCCGGGCCACCAGATCGAGCCGAGCCGGCCGGAGGCCTGCCAGCATATGGTGCGGGCCAAACAGGTCCAGCGCGGTGAAGCCAGGGTAGATCAACAAGGCGATGCGCTCGCCTGGGGCAGCGGGTGGGGCGACTTCACTCATGGGTGTGGCTCTTTCGTCATGACCGTGTTGCCCGCCCAGGTCGGCGGACGGGGAAAGGGGTGGAGCGCCGCGAGTTCGAGCCCCAGAGACAGCAGCAGGTGATCGCAGCCCCTTGGTCCGGCAATCTGCATACCAATCGGCCGACCATCGGGTGCCCCGCCAAGCGGCAAAGCGAGGGATGGAGTGCCAAGCATGTTGTGGACCGGCGTGTAACAGACGTTGTCGAGGATCGCCGCCTGCAACTCCGGGAAGGCCCGCTCGCCGTGATGCTCGCCGTGATGCAGCACCGGGCGGCCGGTTACCGGCGTGATGATCAGGTCAACGCTTTCGAACAGAGCGCTCATCCCGCGCTCCGCCGCCGCCAACGCTGCCGCGATGCGTTCGCGCCCGTGGCTCCCTTGAGCCGCGCCGTGTGCCATCAGGCCCCGGGTCCAACCCTCCAGCAGGTCATGCCGCAGTGGCCGATTGAACATCCGCTCGAAGCCGTCGAGGTCGAGTTCGGCGCGCAGGGCGAAGAGGTCGAAGAACGCGGCATGAAAGGCCGGTGCGTCGAACGGCCAGGCAGCCGGCGTCACCTCATGGCCGAGGCGGCGCAGCAGGTCGGCGGCGGCGTGCAGTGCGCCCTCGATCACGGGATTGCAGGCGCGCCCATGCAGCGGTGATGCGATCATGGCCAGGTGCAGGCGGCGCGGCGGCGCACAGACCGGGGCCTCGCGTCGCAGGGCGGCAAATACGGCCGCGAGGCTGGGCACGTCGCACGCGATGCCGAAGGACTCGCCCATCGCCGGCATCCAAGGCTCGGCCTGAACGATTGACGGCAGCAGCGCGCCACGCGTCGGTTTCAGGCTGACCATGCCGGTTAGCGCAGCGGGTTGGCGCAACGAGCCGCCCCCATCGCTGCCATGGGCGAAGGGTACCGCCCCAGCCGCCACCGCCGCGGCAGCGCCCCCGCTGCTCCCTCCGGGCGACAGACTGCGCCCCCAGGGATTGGCAACTGGCCCGGTGGTCAACGGTTCGGTCGTATCGGAGAGGCCGAATTCGGGGGTAGCGGTCCGTCCGACGGAGACGAAGCCGAGCGCGGCCAGGGCCGCGGGCATCGCGCCCGTCGCTTCGGCAACATGATCCGCCAAGGTCCGTGAGCCGAACGTGAAGGGGCAGCCGGCCTCGGGCGCGGTATCCTTGATCAGGATCGGCACCCCGGCGAAGGGGGCGGACCAGTCGACCGCATCAAGGCGCGCAGCGATCAGTTCGGGCGGAGCGGCGTGGATCACCGCACCGGGCACAGCCAAGGCCCGTTGCAGCGCGCCAGCCGCTTCGCGTTCGGCAGCTACTCTGCCGCCCTCCCGCAGCGCCTTCGCAAGTTGCGGCAGCGCACCAATCATCGTGGCAGCACCGTGCCGTACTCCGCCAGGAACGCGGTCCAGGCCGCGACAAAGCTGTCGCACTCGGCATCGCAAATATCGAGATTGAGGGCGATCATGCCGCGCCGCGCGAGGTAGAAGCCGCGGGCGAGTAGGTCGAGGAAACATAGCTCCATCGCATCGCGGTCGGCTCCGACTGCCTCGGCCGGACAGGTCGGCGCCGCGGTCAGGCCGAAATGGACCGCCGCCATCGAGCCCAGCCCGGTCCAGATCGCCGCCACGCCGGCCGTCATCGCTGCCGCGTTGAGCCGGGCGCGCAGGACCTCGCCTCGCGCGAACAGGGCATCGGCGACGGGTGCGGTGAAGACCTGCGCGAGACCGGCGTGCCCGGCGGACATGGTCAGCACGTTGTTGTTGAAGGTGCCGCCATGCGGCAGGGCATCGGCGCGACGCGGGTCGAAGTGAGCCATGATGTCTGCCCGACCACCGAAGGCGCCGAAGCTCATGCCGCCGCCGATGTATTTCCCTAGCGTCGTCATGTCCGGGATGATGCCGAGTTGCGCCTGCCGCCCGCCGGCCGACATCCGGCTGGTCATCACCTCGTCGAAGATCAGGATCGCACCAACCCGCGTGGCGACGTCGCGCAGGGCCTGGAGAAATTCAGGCCTGGCAGGCAGGCAGCCACCCGCGCCCATCATTGGCTCGACAAAGATGCAGGCAAGATCGTCGGCATGGGCGTCGATCAGCGCGGCAGCCCCGGCGGGATCGTTGAACGGCGCGAGCACATACTGGTGCGGTGCATTCACCGGGGTGCCACCGCCGCCGAAATACATCAGCCCGCCGTGGTAGCCGCCCTCCATCACCATGACCTTGCGCCGCCCGGTGATGGCGATCGCGGTGGCGGCGGCCATCAGGTTCGCCTCGGTGCCGGAATTGGTGAAGCGCACCAACTCGATCGAAGGGAAGCGTTCACAGATCAGCCGCGCCAGCCGCGCCTCCATCCCGCCATGGGCGCCAAGGCTGATTCCGCCATCGAGCGCCCCATCGATCGCCGCGCGAATTTCGGGGCGGGAATGGCCGAACAGCCCGGCCGAGTACTCGCCGATCATGTCGATGTAGCCGTGCCCGTCGAGATCAGTCAGCCGGCAGCCCTTGCCGCCCGCCATCGCCAGCGGGAACGGGCCATGGAACAATGTGGTGCGCGTGTTGCCTCCGGGCATCACCGTGGCGGCATCGACATGCACCGCGTGGCTGGTGGGGTTGTCGCGGACGTACCGCTCACGCGCCTCGGCGAGGGAGGCAGCGTGGCGAGGTCATTCATGGGACCCTCAGACGAATGTGAGCAGGCGTCGGGGATTGTCGATGGTGATCGCGGTGATCTCTTGGCGAAGATATGCGCGTAGCCGTGGCCGCCGAACGCCGTCAGACGGGTGCGGTAGCAAATGTCATGGCTGATCACGACGCGCGCGAGATGGCCGCGCGCGATCAGGCCCCGGATCATCCGCAGTCTTGTGGCGTCATTGGGCATGTCGATATCGCCGAGTGAATAGTACGACTGCTCCTGCCCGAACAGGTCAAACTCGATCACCACGCCGCTGTCGGCCAAGCGGAGCAGGCGGTCATCGTCAAAGATTGTGCGGTCGATGTGGCTGATGATGACACGGCCCGGGTCGGCGCCGTGGGCGCGCACGAAATCGGCGACCTCCTGGGGCTGGTCGGGGTCACGGCCCGGATGGACGTTCAGCGCCGCCCCGGTCTCCTGCATGGCGAGGATCGCGCCTGCCATCACCCGCTTCTCGGTGTCTGTCCACGGCGCCTGGCACCCGATCTCGCCGATAATGCCGGCGCGAACATCGGTGTTCCACGCACCGACCTGGACCTGATCCACCATCTCGGCGGCAAAGCTCTCGACCGGGCGCGCCCGGTTCGCCGCCGGCTGGTACTCGTCGACATAGTGGCCGCAGCCCATGATGACGTTCACGCCGGCATCGCGCGCCAGCGCCACCAGCCCGTTCGGCCGCGGGTCGAGCCCGCCCGAGGACAGTTCCACCACCGTCCGCCCGCCGGCGGCGGCAAGAAGCTTCAGTTCATCCGTCGCGGTCGTCCCGCAGGCCAGGCGGTAGTTGCCGGGCACCTTGCGCTTTCGGGCATAGTTGATGGCGAAGCAGTTGCACAACGTGATCTCCGGTCCCTGGTCCGGGTCAGCCCGCATTCCCGGAGTGCGGATGTCCCACAACAGGTGCTCGTGCATCAGCGTCGGGCCAAGGTCAGCGGGTTCGATCGGCCCCAGCACGCCATGGGCGCGGCCGCACATGGCCTCGCGGGAGAGTCGGGTCATGAAACCCTCGCGGCGGCATTGACCTGGTGCATCGGGATGGCCCACTTCGGTGATGGCCGTGACGGTAGTGCAGTCACGCCACAATTGTCTAGTGTACAGGAACGCTCATGGCGGACGCAAACCCGAAGGCCAAATCCCGTCGCGGGGACCTGACGCCGCGGCACGTCGCCGATGCCGCGCTCGCTTGCCTGGACCGGGTGGGGCTGGAAGCGTTCAGTCTGCGCGAGGTGGCGCGAGACCTTGGTGTGTTTCCGACAGCGATCTACTGGCACGTTCCTGGGGGACGGAATGGTCTGCTGGCTGAGGTCGCAGCCCGGGTGATCGATGGCATCACACCCCAACTCGATCCGACGATC
Source organism: Alphaproteobacteria bacterium (assembly GCA_026400845.1). Lineage (GTDB taxonomy): Bacteria > Pseudomonadota > Alphaproteobacteria > Acetobacterales > Acetobacteraceae > CAIYPH01. The sequence continues at coordinate 11,505 of JAPLOH010000047.1, read as the reverse complement.
GCTTGGACGGATTGGCTGATGGATCTGTTCCGGCGCTACCGCGCAGCGATCGGCCGCCACCCCAATGCCGCCCCGCTGCTAGGGGCCCGGCTGGTATCCAATGCCGGGGTGCAGGCGGACCTCGTTGAAGGCGTCGTCTGGGCGTTGGAGCGGGCCGGCTACTCCGGCCCCGCGCTGGCCGACGCCTATAACGCGGTAATCGCCGGCATGGTCGGCTTCGTCACGTTGGAGTTCGCCCGCGCGCCCGATGACGACACCGCGGCCTGGCGCGCGGCGCAGCACGCCCATGTCGCCATGCTCACCGACGGGCGTTACCCCGCCATCGCGCGTCATTCCGAAGCGCTGTCCGGTCGTGCCTTCATTCTACGTTGGGAAGATGGCGTCAGCCGCCCACTCGACACCGGCTTCGAGCGCTTTGCTACCGCGCTGATCAACGGCCTGCGGCATCCATCGGAATGACCCCCAAGAGGGAGTGTCGGCTTTGCGGCCAAACCTCACCCTGCTCTGTGTCGACGGCCTGCGCCTTCAGGCACGCGATTGGCTTCGGGGCTAGAGCGCACTCAGGTTGACCTGAATCTCGGAAAGGTCTTCCGGCGCGGGTTGGAGATGTGATTCACAGGCCTCCGGCAAGAATGGACCGGAGGCTTGTATGCTTTGGGAACGTGGGAAGGCCTATTCGCAGGATCTGCGAACTCGGGTTCTGGCGGCTGCCGATGAGGGTGCGGGGGTCGGGCAGATCGCAACGCTTCTGCGTGTCAGTATTTCCTATGTGTCGAAGGTTCTGAGCCGGCGCCGAGCCACGGGGGAGACCTCGGCGCGGCCGCAGCGGAGCCATCGGACGCGCAAGCTGAGCGCGTTTCACGCGGCAATCGCGGCCGAAGTCGCGGCGCGGCCGGACATAACGATTGCCGAACTGCGGCGCTGGCTGCGTGAGACGCACGATGTCACCGCCAGCGAGGGGTTGATGCACAACACCCTGGTCCGGCTGGGCCTGACGTTCAAAAAAAGTCCCTCCGGGCGGCCGAGCAGGACCGTGCCGATATCGCCGCGGCGCGGGCACAGTGGCGCTCTCGGCAGCCGAACCTGACGCCTGGCCGGCTGGTCTTCATTGATGAAACCTGGGTGAAGACGAACATGACGCGGCTACGCGGGCGTGCCCCGCGCGGCCAGCGCCTGGTCGCCGCCGTGCCTTATGGACATTGGAAGACGTCGACCTTCATCGCTGCGCTGCGCACGGATGGCCTGACCGCGCCCTATGTGCTCGAAGGAGCGATCAACGGCGATTTGTTCCTCGCTTACGTCGAGCAGGTGCTGGTTCCCACCTTGCGCCCCGGCGATATGGTGATCATGGACAATCTCGGCTCGCACAAGGTTACCGGTGTCAGAGAGGCCATCGAGGCGGCCAGCGCACAACTCCTCTACTTGCCGGCCTACAGTCCCGATCTCAACCCCATCGAACAAGTGTTCGCCAAACTCAAGGCAGTCCTCCGCGCCAAAGCGATCCGAACGGTCGACGCCCTCTGGCGCGTCGTCGCGCAGATCGCAGACGCCATCACACCAGACGAGTGCGCCAACTACCTCCAAAACGGAGGATACATCCAGTCAATGTGAAACCGCTCTAGCGACGTCATCCATCCAAACCATTGAGATATTTTAATAATCTATAATAGCTGCCTCAGGCCACGCTAGCAGACCCGCTGGCAAGCCCCAGAGAAGGTTAGCCTCTGGCTCCGACCGCTGCTCCAGTCGACCTTCCCAAACATAGTCTCCCCTTCGGGGACCCACGGTGAAAAGCGCAGGACTCCTGCGGTTTTGCCGCGATACCTTGTGGTGTGCAGGTGTGGAATGAACGGCGGTTTTGCGCTCCAGAGAGCGGATTCTCTCCGGACCTTGGGGGGTGGGCGATTTACACCCAAGGGCTCAACCGATTGAAATCGCTTTTATATAGCGTGGGATGGCCAACTCCGAGTGCGTAAAGCGTTCGGTCGGGCGGACAGCGCTAGGCACTGAATTTAGCGTCGCCAGCAACTGGGCGAAGTCCAACTGAGCGAGCGATCGCCGTCTTCGGCGCGGCCGCGCGGCCAAGCTTGGCGGCGTCCAAGTCGCCGGCGAGCAGTGCCGTCGCCGCCAATTCCTTCGCGACGGCACCGATCCCGCGCTCGACAGCGCGCATGGCGCTCTTGAATGCGTCGCCATCCAGGTCCGGGAAGGCATCCTTGACCCGCCCGAAGGTGCTGCGCGTTTTGACCAGCAGGCGATGTTCGGCCGCCACGTGCAGCACTACGCGGACATTCAGCATCTCACCTGCCCGCGGATCGCGGACGTAGCGCAGCACGGCGAAAGTGTATGGGCGCTGTTCGGTCATGTCAGGACCCTCCGTACCTCTTCCAGGCAGCAATCGATATGGTCTCGTGCGTCCTCGATAGGGCGGATCGCGTCGGCCGCCGCTTGGCTCGCCGCACCACCCCATGCCGACGGCAGGGCCGCCGCACAGTCATCGATCCTCCCGTCCGGCAAGGGGGACCATGCCGCGCGGATAGTCCGTCCCGCGGTAGCGCGCCAGGGACAGCGAACTCACCCGGCCCGGCTGTTTCTCGCACGCGTCGTAGGGCGTCGGCGGCAGATCGTGGAAGCGCGCCTGGTCCCGAGCCAGCCGCGCGCCGATCGTCTCCGTGTGGCCGCGCAACCGATCGCCAAGGCGGCGGCTATCCACCAGCAACCGCTCGTTCAGCGCGGCGAAGTCGGCCGCATGCGGCAGCGGCACCAGGAAGTTCCGCCGGATCAACCCGACCAGACCTTCCACCTTGCCCTTGTCGTTGCCCTTGCCAGGACGGCCGAACCGGTCAGCGAACAGGTAATGTGACTGTAGTTCGCTGAACACGCGCGTCCGTTGATGGGCGCAACCGCGGCCGAGAGGACGGGGAGAACGACGGTGACGTTCGAGCGCGGTCTAGTCGTCCCGGTGGAGATGCGGTCACGCAAGTTGGGGGCTTGCGGCGTGACGCCACCTCGGCCAGCCTTCGGCAAACGGAGGAGCCTCAATGGCACAAAAGCGTCGCATCGGTATCGCCGGCCTGGGCCGCATCTTCGACCTCAACGTGCGTGGCTATATCGGTCACTCCGAAGCCGAGGTGGTAGCGCTGTGCGATACCTCGCCCGCCTGGCGGGCGCAGCGTGCCAAGGAGTTTCCGGAGGCCTTCGTGACCGACAGCTTCGAGGCGTTCCTCAAGCACGACCTCGATTTCATCGACATTCTTACCCCTCACCCGCTTCACGCCCCAATGGTCATCGCCGCCCTCCGCGCGGGTGCCGACGTATCAGTGCAGAAACCCATGGCCATGTCGCTGGACGAATGCGACGGCATGATCGCTGCCGCGAAGGAAACCGGACGCCGGCTCAAGCTATTTGAGAACTTCGTATTCTATCCACCGCTCGTGCGTATGAAGCAGTTGCTGGACGCGGGCGCGATCGGCAGGCCGGTGCATTTCCGCATGAAGGTGGTGCTAGGCGATGCCAGTGGGGCCTGGCACGTGCCGCTGGAGAGCAACGCCTGGCGCCAGGCGCTGGCGGTGCAAACCGGGGTGGGACCAATGGTGTTCGACCACGGCCACCATATGATGGCCGTCGCCCTGTGGTTGTTCGGTGACGTGGTGGACGGCTTCGCCCGATTCGATGAGACACTACTGCCAAGCGGCCGGCGGATCGACGCGCCATCGAGCCTGATGTGGCGGCACGCGCCGCGCGACGGCATAGCCCCTCTGCATGGCATGTGGGACGTCTCAGCCGCGCCGCGGATGACCCTCCGCACCGACTACTACCCCGACAACGAACGCTTCGAGATCCAGGGCGAGGAGGGGATATTGCAGGTCACCCGCTGCTCCGACCGGCTGCTGGACGAGCCCGTGCTGACCCTCTATCGGGACGGCGAGGTGCGCAGCTTCCACAACATCGAGGCCGACTGGGGCAACAGCTTCCGCCTCTCCACCCTGCACCACCTCGACGTGCTGGTCGGCCGCGAACCGCAGATGATCTTCACCGGCGAACAGGGGCGCGCTGTGCTCGCCATGCACGATATGTTCGTCCGCAGCAACGTGAGCGGGGCGATGGCCAGGGTGGGGTAGAGCGACCCGATCTCACGGTCACTGAAGACGTTGACGCTTGGCCGGGTCGGTCACCGCCATGCCCGCAACGGAAGCTTGACACCACTGGGTTCAAGGCCGCCGCGATGGACATCGAACTGTTCGGCTTGGTCATTCGACAGGGGGCGGAAGGTATCGCGGTCGGCGCCGGCGATCGCCAGTCGGATGCGATGGCCGCTGGTGAAGACCTCGCCGGGGACGACGGCCAGCGCGTCGGCCCGGTTGAACGAATGCGGCACCGGCCCCGGGTCGTAGGGTAGCGTCGCAGGGTCCGCGGGGCGGCGATGGACGGCGCGGAGCTGTCCCTCGGTGACGTAGGTCACCCGCCCATCGGGGGCGACATCCTCGATGTAGGCGAACACCGCGGGGTCGTCGGTCGCCGTCTGCATGCGCAACGTAACCACCGGCCAGCCCACCAGCTCGGTATCCTCCGCCATCGGGGGTGTGTCGTAGGTGAGGAGCTTGCGATCCGCCTCCCGCCGGTCGCCGTAGGCGGGCCGGGTGAACTGGTACCAGCGGTTCTGCTTGCCGGTGCTGGCGGAGGCGTCGACGCGATACGTGTCGACACCCGCCTCGGGCTGCCGGCGCGTCAGCTGTCCGGCCTGGTCGAGCAGGAACTGCACGTCCTCGACGCCGCAAGGCGGCCATACCGTCGTTTCCCGAAACTCGGCGGCGCCAAGCACGTAGTAGCGGATGACGCGCGGTGGCGTGCGTCCCGCCAGGACATCGCGGGCGAAGGCTAGGTGCCAGAGGTTCTGCTCCGCCACCGCAGGAATCGGATCCAACCGCTCCGGATAAAAGGGATCGGCCCCAAATCCACCGCCGTGATCGTTGGGCGTGATGATGACGACACTGGGAACGTCGGGGGTCGCGCGATACCGGTTCAGCGCCCCCTCGGCGGTGTTGGCATCGACCCAGGAGCCCCAGTACTGCACCGGCTTGCCTTGCCGCCGCACCGCCGCGAGGTGCGCCCCGGTGCCGGCGTCGAAGAAACCGTGGCCATTGCGGCCTTTGTCGTCGCGGAAGTCGGCGGCGGCATAGTCGGCGGCGGACCAGTGCCGGCGGTCCGCCTCGCGGTTCGTCAGGGCGTCGCGGAGCTGCGCGCCATTCGGATCCTCGTCCACTGGTTGCAGCGTCGGGAATAGCTTCGCGGCGTCCTCCGCGCGCTGTCGTACGTCCGCCCCGGCCTGGCCGGCGATCACCACCGCGCCAAGCTGGGTGCGCGGACGGCCGAAGTCGATCTCATAGACCCCGGCCGACCAGTCCAGGAACATCGACTCATTGGCAATGCCGCCGGGCCAGAACAGCTCCCAGAAATCGAAGTCGGTCTGGCGCGGGATCGCAGCCACCAGTGCCGGCGCATCGCGGGTCGTCGCCATGTCCGCCGTGTCGGCGGTGTAGGACACACCGGTCAGGACGACCTTGCCGTCCGACCAGTTCTGCACGGCGAGGTGCGCGATGACCGTCTCGGCGTCGCGCTGCTCGTCTGGCCCGATCTCACTGTCCCGCGCCCCAAACGAGGCGGTTGTTCCGCGGACATCAACGATGGAAACCACGAAGCCGGCCTCCAGCCACGGGTCGAGGCCACGCGGATCGCCCGACCGGCGGAACGCGGCGCGGCCGTAGCGGGTCAGCACCAGCAGGGTGGGTGACGGGACAGCCGGTGGCGCGTGGCCCGGAAAATACAGGCTCACGGCGAGGCGCACACCATCGGGCATCGCGAGGTAGTAGGAACGATCGCTCCAGTCGGCCGGTTTCATCGCCGAGGCCTTGTCCGTCATTCCTGTTCTCGCTTCCCCGGGGTCGCCGCTTAGCTTCTACCACCAAGCCGATGAAAAAGGCGAAGCAGGTTTCCGCAGCCCAAAGCAGGAGTATGAACGCCGACCGAACGCACGCAATGCCAAGGGCTGACCTCGTTTGCGGGATTGATTGGAGGCTTTTCGCCGGAATAGATCCAGTCGATCTTCTCCGCCCGAGCGATATCGCTGACCGAGGCGTAGCGCCCGTCCTCCATCAACCGCCGCCACCGAAACGCCCGCGCCAGTGCTTTCAGCAGCGCTGGATCGGCCGTTGTCCGCGCCTGCCGCGGCGTCCCAGGCAGCACCGAGCCGACTGGTGCCAGGGTCGCGCCCGTCAACGTGGTGGAAACTTGGGTGTCGTTTGCGGTGGCCATGGATCATGCGGCCATGGGCGTCGGGCTGCCGACCTTCCGGCGTACCGAGGGTCTCAACAGGATCGGTGACGAAACTCACTAGGATCGAAGCGCGGCGCGTGGGACGGACATCGCTGGTCATAGCTGGGCGTCAATCGACGCCATACGGGGTACGAGGCACCTTCGGCACTGCCGAGGGCCGCCTGATGCTCGACCGGCGCGACCGCAACCCACTGAGGGAGGCATCACTTTGGACGATAAGCGAACGCGCAAACAATTTTCCGGGGAGGCAGCGCAACTGATCGCCGGGGCAGGCGGCCCAACCGAACTTCTGCGCTGCCGTGAATTGAGGGCTGAAAAATCATCCGCGCAGGTCCGGCATACGCGCGCGCCCTCTGGACCCGCACGCAAGTTCTATAGAATGTTGCACCCGACCACGGGTAAGTGCCCCGGGCGGTAACCGCCAATCGGTGGGGCTCTGGACGCGGTGGCCACTAGGGAGAGACCGCCATGACCGACTCCATCCGCAAACCGCGCAGCGTGGGCCGCCGCGCCGTGCTCGCCAGCCTGGCCGCCATGCCGGCAGCCGTCATCAACCGCGCCGAAGCCCAGCAGGGCGGCGGATTCGGCACCGCCGAAAAGCCGATCCAGCTGCGCATGATCGCCAACTCAGCCTTCTCGGTGCCGTGGCAGAATGTGATGGTGCCTGAGTTCAACAAGAAGTTCCCGCACATCAAGGTCCAGATCGACGGCCTGCCGTACAACGAGCAGCTCGCCAAGATCATGCTCGACATCACCGGCGACAAGCCGACCTACGACCTCTATGCCATCGATGATCCCTGGGTGCCCCAAGTCGCCGAGACCAAGCAGCTGCTCGAACTGAAGAAAGACGCCAAGACCTGGACCGCCGCAGACTACGACTGGGATGATTTCAACCCAGCGCCCCTGGCCGCCAGCGAGTGGAAGGGCGGTCAGTACGGCGTGCCGCTGCGCTGCAACATGCTGCTGCGCTTCTACAACAAGACACATTACCAGAAGGCCGGCCTGCCCGAGCCGGACATCAACCAGACCTGGCGGGAATTCATCGCTCAGGCGCCGAAACTGGTCCAGGACGTCAAGGGCACCGGCGGAGTCAATGCCTGGGCGATCGCCACCTACTTCACCCGCGACTCGCTCACCCCCACCATCTGGCAGGCCATCCTGAACGCCCACGGCGCCGAGCTGATCGACGCCCAGGGCAAGCCCGGCTTCAACAACCCAACCGGCGTCAAGGCGCTGCAAACCCATATCGACCTGCTGCAATGGGCCCCCCCGGGCGCCAAGGCGCACGGCTTCACCGAATCGCTGCAGGCCTTCCGCCAGGGCCAAGTGGCCAACATGTTCCAATGGGGCAGCGTCTACAAAGGCACCGCCGTCGACCCCGGCGCCACCACGCTGAAGCCCAACGAGGTCGGCATCATGGTGATGCCGGTCGGCAGCAACTCCCCCGGCATCATGCGCTCCGGCACCCATCGCGGCATCTGGAACGGCTGCGTCTCGCGCAAAAGTCCGAACCAACAGGCCGCCTGGGCCATGCTGCAATGGCTGTCCTCCAAGGAGGGCGAGTACTTTCACTCCAGCGTCGTCGGCGCCTTCCCGGCCCGCAAGTCCACCCTGAGCCGTCCACCCGCCGAAGCCTGGCAGGCGCCGGTGTTCAAGACGCTGCAGCACTCCTACGAGATCGCCGCCGCCGGCCGCATGTGGCGCCCCCGCTCGGCCAAGTCCGACCAGGCGCAAACCATCCTGGCCGACGAAACCGCGCGCGCCTTCAACGGCGACGTGAAGGTGGCCGAGGCGCTGGCCAGTGCTGCGAGCAAGATCGAGCGGCTGCGCCTGTAATTTCGGTAAATGTCGATCTCTGCAGACGGAAAACGCGGAGGGAGCCGGCGGTCCACCGGCCGCCGTGCCTCCCGCTTCACCGACCTGTGCGCGCGCTGGGGTTTCATGACCCCAGCGGCGCTGTTGCTGTTCGCTACCCTAGCCTTCCCGGTTGGCTACACGGTCTATATCAGCTTCGCTGAGATCAACCTCGGAACCTTCACCCCAGACGAGTGGGTCGGCTGGGACAACTACCTTACCGCGCTGGAAGACGACCGCTTCTGGGATTCGCTTTCCGTGACCGGCATCTACCTGGTCTTCGCCCTCCCGCTACAAATGTTCCTCGGCTTCGCCATCGCCTTCCTGATCAACGCCAGCTGGAAGGGCCGCGGCATCGTCCGCGCCGCTTTCATTATCCCGATGGTGGTGGCTCCCGTCATCGCCGGCGGTATCTGGCGCATGCTGCTGGACCCGCTTTGGGGCATCGCCAACTACGTCATCGGCACCGTTGGCCTCGGCCCGATCGACTGGCTGGGCGACCCCTACTGGGCCATGACCACGGTCATCCTGATCGACACCTGGCGCTGGACCCCGTTCGTCACCCTCATCGCCTCGGCCGCCCTGCTCACCCTGCCTCGTGACGTGTTCGAGGCCGCCGAGATCGACGGCGCCAACTGGTGGACCATGCTGTGGCGCATCACCCTGCCCCTGCTGGTGCCGATGATCGCCGCCACCTTCGTGGTGCGCTGGCTTGGCGCGGTGAAGATGTTCGACATTGCACTAGCCGCGACTCATGGTGGGCCCGGCCGCGCCACCACGGTGGTGAACCTGTTCATCTACGAGGAAGCCTTCCGCTCGCTGAAATTCGCCGAATCAGCCGCCATGTCGCTGATCATCCTGGTCGTCACCATGGTGCTGACCGGCATCTTCCTGCGCGGCACGAAGATGTTGGAGGAACGGCATTGAGCGCCACCACCACCCGATCCGGCACTCACCGCCGCCGTGCCGCCATCCTTCGCCAGTTCCGCATCTGGTCCGGCGTGGTCGCCTGCGTGCTCTTCCTGCTGCCCATCGCCTGGATGCTGATCACCTCCATCAAGCAGCAGCGCGACATCTTCACTACGCCGCCAAAGATCATCTTCGCGCCAACGCTGGATACGTATGTCGCCTATCTGACCAACAACGACCTGCCAGAGCGGATGCTGAACACGCTGATCGTGGCCGGTGGCGCCGGTGTGATCTCCATCGTCGCAGGCGCCATGGCCGGCTACGCCCTGGCGCGGGTAAAGCTGCGCGGCGCCACCACCATCGGCGTGCTGATCCTGCTCTCCCGCGGCGTCCCCCCCATCGCCCTCGCCGTGCCGATGTTCCTCGTGGCCCGCGCCATGGGCCTGCTGGACAAGCACATAACCCTGATCCTGGCCTACTGCACCTTCCTCATCCCCTACGTGATGTGGCTGATGCGCGGCTTCTTCAAGGCGCTTCCGGAGGAACTGGAAGAAGCCGCCAAGATCGACGGCTGCACTCGCTTCGGCGCCTTCTTCCGCATCATCGTGCCCATCTCGCTGCCCGGCCTGCTCTCCACCCTGATCTTCAGCATCATTCTGGCCTGGGAGGAACTGCTCTTCGCCCTGGTGCTCACCAACCGCGCCGCCTCCACCGTGCCCGTGGTCATCTCCGGCATCGCCGGCGACACGGTGAACGGCGCCAACTGGGGCGCCCTCACTGCCGTCGGCACCATGACGGTGATCCCGGTGGTCATCTTCGCGCTGCTGGTGCAGAAATGGCTGATCCAAGGTTTGGCCGATGGCGCGACCAAAGGCTGACCCGACTAAGCCGCATACCCCACTGAGCAAATCCGGCCTTGCCCGCCAGCACATTCAGGAGTCGATCCTCTCCGGCGCTGTCCGCGAGGGCCGGCGCGAGTGCGACGACGGCATCGCTCATGGCTCGCCATAGTTTGGCGCCAGCGGGATGCCCAGCCGCTCGTCCATTCTTTGGAGATCGATGATCGCCTGTGTCTCGGCGTAGAACAGTTCGTCCCACAGCGGCTTGTTCACCCCACACGAGAGGTGCCGTGATCATCCCGACGCGACCAAGTTTCACCGGTGTTCGGGGGGGTATCCTATTGCCAGAGATTGCTGATCAAGAGACCCCCATCGGTCCACAGGCGATTAGGGCCGCGATCCATGCCCAATGCCTTGCCTGGGAAGCGGTCAAACAACTCCCCGTAGCTGCCAATGTGACGGATGATGTCAAATGCGAAGCTATCGGCAACGCCGAAGCCGCGGCCGGGATTGTCGATGACGCCGAGGAAACGCCTGATTTTCGGATCCTGCGTGCTCGTGCGCACCGCAGCCACATTGGCCTTGGTCAACCCCATCTCTTCGGCCTGGATTAGGGCGAAGACTGTCCAGCGCACTAATGCGATCCATTGTGGGTCGTCGACGCGGACCATGGGCCCGTGCGGCTCCTTCGCGATGAGATCCGGTAGCAAAACAAAATCAGACTTGTTGGGTTGGCCGACTAGGTTGGCCGAAAGGCTTACCATGTCGTTGCTGACTGCGTCGCAGCGACCGGAGTAGAAGGCTGAAAGCATGGTCGGGTTTGTGTCGAAAGCGATGGTCTCCATTTTGAGGCCAGCTTTGTTCACATAGTCCTGTACGTTGCGCTCAATTTCGCTACCCTGGATGGCGCAGATAGTTGCGCCGTTCAAATCACGGGCAGATCTGACATTCAGACGTTTGTTCACGAGGAAACCCTGACCGGTATAGAAAACCGTGACCGGGGTGGTCAGACCGATAGTAGCGTCTCGCGTGAGCGTGAGCGCATTGGGGCCTTCAAGCACGTCGATCTCGCCACTCTGCAATGCAGTGAAACGCTGCTGTGCGGTGACCGGGACGAAACGAACTCTGTCAGGATCATTGAAGATGGCAACAGCAAACGCACGGCAGATTTCGACGTGAAAGCCGGTCCAGCGGCCCTGACTGTCGGGCATCGACATAGCGGGTTGGTTGTTGGCGATACCGCAGACGACGGCGCCGCGGGCCCGGATGGTATCAAGCGTTGTACCCGCGCGGGCTTCGGCAGAGAGGAAGACGGGCGTTGTGACAACGGCGCAGACTAGGATTATTGCGCTCACGATACTCCACTGCTTGGACATCGCATGGGCCTCCCTATTTTGCTGGGCTCCGATAGGAGCAGAAAACCTGTAGCAACCCTCAACCATCCCCTCATTTCGATTTTGCAAACAGTCCATTAAATTGGCTGGCCTGTGACATGGCCTTGGCGAAGGCTGTCATGAGAGGGGCGAGCCTGTGCTCCGGCATGTTGGGGATAAGTTCGTAGAGCATGCAG
>JAPLOH010000132.1 GCA_026400845.1 Alphaproteobacteria bacterium | reverse complement strand
ATCCTGCAGGCCGCCGGTGCGCGCGACATCACGCCCACCAGCCCGCTGCCCTATGCCGGCTGGCATCTGCTCGGCACCGCCCGCATGGGGACCGACCCCGCGCGCTCGGTCGTCAACGAATGGGGCCGCAGCCATGACGTGAAGAACCTCTTCATCGTCGATGGCTCGATTTTCGTCACCTCCGGCGGCGTGAACCCCACCTCCACCATCCAGGCCCTCGCGCTCTACATCGCCGACCAGATGAAACAGCGCCTTTCCACCTTGTTCGATTGAGGCACAGCATGACCGACATGATGCTCACCCAGGCTGAGACCGACGACCTCCGCGCCCTCGCCGGCATGATCGTCCCCGCATCCGCCACGTACAAGGTGCCCGGCGCGGATGACGATATGATCTTCGCCGATATCCTCAAATCCCTCGGCCGTGACCGCGATGACGTCCGCGCCGCCTTGGCCCAGGCCGGCGCCAAGGTCGGCGGCTCCGTCGCCGCCCTCGATGCCGCCGGGCGCGACAAACTCGCCACCCGCCTGCAGGCCGATGGCGGGCCGCAAATGGCCGTGCTCACCCGCGTGGTGCTGCTGTGCTACTATCGCGATGACCGGGTGATGATCTCGCTCGGCCTCGAACCCCGCGCGCCCTTCCCCAAGGGCCATGTGCTGGAGCAGGGCGACTGGTCGCTGCTCGATCCGGTGAAGGCGCGCAAGCCGTTCTGGCGGCAAGTGCCTTCGTGAGGCACAAGGCAAGCCCTTCTTTTTGTTCACAAAAAGAAGTCCTTCCTCCCCTGATCAAACACTAGAGGAAACGCGACGATGCTCGACAAGGTAGACGTCCTGATCGTCGGCTCCGGTGCCTCCGGCGCCGCGGCCGCCTGGAGCCTCGCCGACACCAAGATGCGCATCGTCTGCCTGGAACAAGGCGGCTGGATGAAGCAGTCGGACTACCCGACCAACGGGCGGGACTGGGAGGCGCGCCAGTTCGCCGATTTCCACCCCTCGCCCAACCGGCGCAACCGCCCGACCGACTACCCGGTCAACGACGACAACTCGCCGATCAAGGTGCTGAACTTCAACGGCGTCGGCGGCAGCACCATCCTCTACGCCGCGCATTATCCCCGCCTGCACCCCTCCGACTTCAAGGTGAAGTCGCTCGACGGGGTGGCCGATGACTGGCCGGTGGACTACGCCACGCTGGAACCCTTCTTCGCCGAGAACGACCGCATGATGGGCGTCTCCGGCCTCGGCGGCGATCCGGCCTATCCCGCCCACACGCCGCCGATGCCGCCGCTCGGGCTCGGCAAGTCCGGCACCCGTTTCGCCAAGGCGATGAACACGCTGGGCTGGCACTGGTGGCCCTCCGACACCACGCTGACCACCACCGAATATGACGGCCGCGCCCCCTGCATCAATCTCGGCCACTGCACCTTCGGCTGCGCGCAAGGCGCCAAGGCCAGCACCGACATCACCTACTGGCCGCACGCCATCCGCGCCGGCGTCGAACTCCGCACCCATTGCCGGGTCAGCCGCATCGAATCGGGCCCCGACGGCATGGCCACCGGGGTGGTCTATTTCGACGCCGACGGGGTCGAGCAGTTCCAGCCCGCCGAAGTGGTAATCCTCGCCTGCAACGGCATCGGCACCCCGCGCCTGCTGCTGAATTCCGCCACATCACGCTTCCCCGACGGGCTCGCCAATTCATCCGGCCAGGTCGGGCGGAACCTGATGTTCCACCCCTACGCCAGCATCTACGGCTACGTCGACGAACCGCTCGACGGCAATCGCGCGCCGCCGCTCAGCCTGTGGAGCCACGAGTTCTACGAAACCGATCCCTCCCGCGGCTTCGTGCGCGGCTATTCCTACCAGTTCGGCCGCGGCATCGGCCCTATCAGCGAGGCGATCTCCTCCTCCGCCTATGGCCGCCTGCCCTGGGGCACCCACCATCACGACGAATACCGGCGCCTGCTGCACCGCCGCATCCAGATGGCGGCGATCTGCGAGGATCTGCCGGAAGCCCATAACCGCGTCACCCTCGACCCCAAAATCCGCGACAGCAACGGCATCCCGGCGCCGAAGATCGACTACACGATCAGCGAAAACAGCCATCGCATGCTGAACCACGCCATCGCGCGGGCCAGCGAAATCCTCCAGGCCGCCGGCGCGCGGGACATCGGCGTCGATCGCCCGATCCTGTTCGGCGGCTGGCATCTGCTCGGCACCGCCCGCATGGGCGACGACCCCTCGCGCTCCGTCGTGAATTCCTGGGGCCGCACGCATGACGTGAAGAACCTCTTCATCGTCGATGGCTCGCTGTTCACCACCTCCGGCGGCGTCAACCCGACCTCCACCATACAGGCGCTGGCGCTCTACATCGCCGACCAGATCAAGCAGCGTCTCGCGACGCTGTTCGACTGAGGTGAAGGAAGGAAGCGCTTCTTTTTGAAAAAAGAAGCAAAAACTTTTTACGCGTTTGGCTTCGCCGCTTCCCCAGGAGACACCATGCGCATCATCGACGCCCAGGTCCATATCTGGTCAGCCGGCACGCCGAGCGTGAACCACCGCCCGGTGTCATCCTTCAGCGGCCACGAACTGCTGGCCGAAATGGACGCCGCCGGGATCGACGCCGCGATCATCCATCCCCCGGGCTGGGACCGCGATTGCGACGCCGTTGCCGCCGCCGCCCAGCGCGCCCACCCCGAGCGCTTCGCCATTCTCGGCTCCTTCCCGCCGGAAAAGCCGGAGAGCCGCGGGCTGATCGACGCCTGGCTCACCCAGCCCGGCATGCTCGGCCTGCGCTGGGCGCCGCTGCATCCCGCCGCCCGGGCGCTGCTCGACAGCGGCGCGATGGACTGGATCTGGCCCGAGGCCGAACGCGCCGGGGTGCCCGTCGCCCTGCTCGCCGGCCCGTTCCTGGCTCAATTCCGCGACATCGCCGAGCGTCACCCCGGCCTCAAGCTGATCATCGACCATTGCGGCCTCATCCGCCTCAAGCAGGACGAGGCGGCGTTTGCCGATCTCGACACCCTCCTGGCCCTGGCCAAGCTTCCCAACGTCGCCATCAAGGCCACCGGCGCGCCCGGCTACTCCACCCAGCCCTACCCGTTCCGCAACCTGCATGACGTGCTGCACCGCATCTTCGACGCCTACGGCCCCGACCGCTTCTTCTGGGGCACCGACATCACCCGCATGGAGTGCAGCTACCGCCAATGCGTGACGCTGTTCACCGAGGAACTCCCCTGGCTCGCCGGGCGGGACCTGGAGTTGGTGATGGGCGACGGGATCGCGGACTGGCTGAACTGGCACCCCCCGGCGCAGCGGGGCTGACGGCCGCAAAAAAAGAAAAAATGTCGCGGCGAGGAAATTTCGCTTGCATTCCTGGAAAAGTTATTTATATTACAATAAGAGATAACAAGGATGACTATCACCGCATGACCCGACCGCCTGCCCCTCGCCCGGACGTCGCGCCCGGCATCCTCGCCATTGGCGAGCTGCTGTTCGCGCTGCTGGCCGCCCTGCTCGGGCTGGCCAGGGCGCAGCCGCGCGCGGCCGGTTCCGGTGCGGCCGGTTCCGGTGCGGCGGGTGTGTGGGTGGCGATATCGGTGCGGCGTGCGGATACCGCATCCGGCGCCTGGGCGGACCAGCCGGAGGATTGGACGCTGGAGCCGGCGGTGGAATGGATCGCCGTGCCCGCGCCGTGGCGCGCCGGGCGTTTGCTGCCGCCCTGGGTGTCGCGCCCCTATTGCGTGGCGGAACCCCGCCTGTGCCCGCGTGGGCGCGGGCCGCCTATGGCCGCGCCGCTGTGCG
This sequence comes from Alphaproteobacteria bacterium, assembly GCA_026400845.1. GTDB lineage: Bacteria > Pseudomonadota > Alphaproteobacteria > Acetobacterales > Acetobacteraceae > CAIYPH01. The sequence continues at coordinate 19,560 of JAPLOH010000132.1, read as the reverse complement.
CCTGCACCAACCGGCATCGCCAGGCGGCGATGCGCGGGCGCTGGCGCGCGCCCGCAACCCTCTCAGCCCAGCGCCCGTTTCAGCGCCGCGATTTCCGCGAGGCGCGGCCCGATCCGCTCCGCCCGTTGGCTGCCGAGATTGGGCACGATCTCATGCACCCCCACCTCGGCATAGGCCTGCATGGCGTCCACCGCCATGTCGCCGGGCGGCGTGATGATGATGCGGAAATCGGCGGGGCGGGTGCGGCCGGCCTTGGCGAAGGCGGCGTCGAGCTTGGCGAGCATGGCTTTCACCCCCGCCGGGTCGCGGCTGAAGCCGTACCAGCCGGCGCCGAATTCCACCGCGCGGCGCAGGGCAGGGGGGGCGTAGCCGCCGACGATGATGGGCAGATGGGGTTTCTGGACCGGCTTGGGGTCCATCCGCGCGGTTTCGAAGTTGAGCCACTTGCCCTTGAAATCCACCACCGGCTCGGTCCACAGCCGGCGCATCGCGGTGAGGAACTCGTCGCAGCGCTCGCCGCGATCCTCCCAGGCGTAGCCAGTGGCTTCGACCTCCTCCTTGTTCCAGCCGACGCCGATGCCGAAATCGATCCGCCCGTCACTCAACCAGTCGAGCGTGGTCATCTCCTTGGCGGTGTAGATCGGATTGCGCTGGGGGACGAGGGCGACGCCGGTGCCGAGGCGCAGCCGTGTGGTGGAAGCAGCGAGGAAGCCGAAGGTCGCCACCACGTCCAGCATGCCGCCACCGGCGGGCACGGGGATGCGGCCGTCCTTGGAACTCGGGTAGCCGTAGGTGTTCTTGTCGAACAGCATCACGTGCTCGCCCATCCAGATCGAATCGAGCCCGCCGTCCTCGGCGGCGCGGCCGAAATCGCGGATCATCGCGGGGGTGGCGAGGGGGGACATGAAGGTGGCGAAGACGCCGATTTTCATGTGCGGATCTCCTCAGCGGCCGGTGAACACGGGCTTGCGCTTCTGCAGGAAAGCGGCGCGGGCTTCCTTGCCGTCTTCGCTCGCGAAGGCACGATGGATGTTGGCGACCTCGTAGCGCAGCTGCTGTTCCATGTCGGTGCTGGCCATCGAGGCGACCATGCCGCGCTTGAGCAGGCGCAGCGTGATCGGCGACCAGGCGCAAAGCTGCTGGCAGTAATCGGCCAGCCGCGCGGTCACCTGGTCGTCCTCGACCATCTCGCCGGCCATGCCGATCGCCACCGCCTCCTCGCCCATCACGGTGCGGTTCTCCATCATGAAGCGCATCGCCTTCTCGTAGCCCATCGCCTGCGGCAGGGTGATGGTGAGCCCGGCATCAGGCGAGCCGCCGATGCGGGTATAGCCGGCCATCAGCCGCGCCGAGCGCCCGACGATCCGCACATCGGCCGCCATCGCGAGGCCGAGCCCGGCACCGACCGCCACCCCGTTCACCCCGGCCACCACCGGCTTGTCGCAGCGCTTGCGGATTGCCAGCAGGATCTGGCCGACCCAGCCGATATCGTCGAGCTGCGAGGCCTGCGGCGAGAGCGGCGTGTAGCGCGGCCCGGGCGTGAGATCGAGCCCGGCGCAGAAACTGTCGCCGCTGCCGGTCAGCGCGACGACCCAGATGTTGTCGTCGAGAATGGCCGCGTCGACCGCCTCGACGATGCCCCAGGAGAGTTCGCCGCTCAGCGCGTTCTTCTTCTCCGGCCGGTTCATTGGCGGCATCATGCAACGCCGTGCATGGCTTGTCGCCATGGTGCCAAGCGGAATAGGCTCGCCGCATGAGCGAAAATCCCATCGACGAAGTGACGATCGCGGCCGCGGAGCGGCTGCTCGGCATCGCCTACAGCCAATCCGAGCGCACCCAGATGCGCGACAACCTCGGCCAGCAGATCGCCTTTGCCGAGGCAAGCCGGGCGGTACGCCGGCCCAACGCCCTGCCGCCGGCGCATTTGTTCGACCCCCGGCTGCGTGGCTTCACCATGCCGGCGCAGTCGGCGATGAACGTGCCGCTCGCCGCGCCGGCGCTGCCGGCCGATGATGCCGATATCGCCTTCGCCCCGGTGCGCCACCTCGCTGCCTGGATCGCGGCGGGGCAGTTGAGCTCGCGGCGGCTGACCGGCATCTATCTCGAACGCATCGCCCGCATCGGCCCGGCGGTGAACGCCTTCGCCACCGTCACCGCCGATCTGGCACTCGCCCAGGCCGCCCGTGCCGACGCGCTGCTCGCCGCGGGAACCTGGCTCGGCCCGCTGCACGGCATCCCCTACGCCGCCAAGGACCTCATCGATACCGCCGGCATCACCACCGGATGGGGTGCGGAGCCCTATGCCGACCGCGTGCCCGAGGAGGATGCCACCATCGTCACCCGCCTCGCCGCCGCCGGAGCGGTGCTGCTCGGCAAGGCGACGCTTGGCGCGCTGGCGTTCGGCGACATCTGGTACGGCGGCACGACCCGCAATCCCTGGAACACCGAGGAAGGCTCGCGCGGTTCGAGCGCCGGCTCCGCCTCGGCCACCGCGGCGGGCTTGGCGGCGTTCGCCATCGGTTCGGAAACGCTCGGCTCCATCGTCGCCCCCTCCGCCCGCTGCGGCACCGTCGGCCTGCGCCCGACGTTCGGCCGCGTGTCGCGGGCCGGGGCGATGGCGCTGTGCTGGTCGCTCGACAAGCTCGGCCCGATCACCCGCTCGGTTGGCGATATTGCCCTGGTGCTCTCGGCGATCAACGGGTTCGACGCGGCGGACGAAGGCAGCATCGATGCCCCCTTCGGCTGGGATGCCGCCCGCCCGGCCAAGGGCATGCGCGCCGGCTACATCGCGTCCGAGTTCACCGACCCGCTCGACGTCGCGGTGTTGGACGCGCTGCTGGAAATCGGCGTCACCCCGGTGCCGATCGAGCTTGCGAACCTGCCCTACGAGGCGCTGCAGAACCTGCTGTTCGCCGAGGGGGCGGCCGCCTTCGAGGACCTCACGCTCGACGGCGGCGACGACATGCTGAAGCGGCAGGACCCCGGCGCCTGGCCCAACAGTTTCCGCAAGGCGCGCTTCATGTCCGCCGTCGATCATATCCAGCTCGATCGTCTGCGCCGCCAGACGATGCGCGAGATGGACGCGGTGTTCGGCCGCGTCGACGTGATGGTGGCGCCGATCGTGACGGGGAAGATGACCATCATCGGCAACATGACCGGCCATCCCGGACTCGCCGTGCGCACCGGCTTCGCGCAGTTGCGCACCCGCGAAATGCCGGCCTTCCTCAACGCGGTGGTGCAGGAGAAGGCGGGGGCGTTGCACACGGTGCCCCACGCCATCTCCATCCTCGCCCCGCTGTTCGACGAGGCGGCGGCGCTGACCGTGGGGTTGGCGCTGGAGCAGGCGATGGGGGTGGCATCCCGCCGGCCGCCGCTCGGTTAGGGCGGCGGCCGCGTCCGCGGTTCAGGCGTGGCTGGGATGGGCTGAGCCTCCGAGCACCTCGGGGTTCAGCATCCCGGCGATCATCGCGACGTGCGCGGTGACGAGGAAGATGCCGACCAGGGTGGCGTGCAGCTTGAGCCGCCCCTCGGCGTCACGGCTGTTGCCGAGCAGGCCGAGTTCGACCAAAGCGAGGCCGCCGAGGGGGATGATCCCGAGGAGATAGAAGCCGACCGCGATGACATCGGCCGGGCCGCGCCAGCCGCCGCCGAGTGTCAACGGGATGGCGGCGGTGATCAGCAGGTAGGCGAACACGGCCGCGAAATAGAAGCCGCCGACCAGCCCGGCCCAACGGTTCAGCAGCCGGACCACTCCGGCGGTCTGGCGGTTGAACAGGATGGCGAGTTCAGTAATGGCGACGGTTTCGGCGAGAATGACAGGGATCGCCATGAAGAGCAGCAGGTTCCAGGGCTGGTTGGTTGCCAGCAATTCCATATAGTGCGTCATCGACATCGGGGGCCTCCCATGTGTTCAGCCGCCCGATACGTGCAGGAACTGCGGGGTGCCGCATTGATGCAGCGCAATCGCCGGGGCTAGCCGGCGAGGATGCGCGCATGCAGTCGGCCGGGCGCCAGGGCCACCGCCTGGGCCATCGCTGGTTCGGTGGAGAAATGCCCGCCGCCCGGGACCACCACGAGGTTGGCGAGGGGGAGGCGCTGGGCGAGATCGTAGGAGTTGGTCGGCGGGCAGCAGCAATCATAGCGGCCGACCACCATCTCGACCGGCAGATGGGCGATGCGGTCCGCACGATCGAGCAGCTCGGTATCGGCGACGAAGAAATCGTGCCGGGCGTAATGGGCGAAGATGCGGCCGTAGCGGGCGCCGCGCTCGGGGTCCGGCTCGTCGAGCCCGGTGGCGAACTGCATGAACCCCTGTTCGTAGGCGTGGAGTTGGCGGGCGGCCGGAGTGGCGATCTCGGGCGGGGCGTCGAGGATCATGCGTGCATAGGCGCCGCGCAGATCGTGGCGCTGCTCCGGGGGAACCAGGCTGGCGAAGCTCTCCCAGAGTTCGGGGAACATGGTGCGCACGCCCTGAAACCACCAGTCGATGTCGGTCTGGCGCACCAGCCAGGTGCAGGTGAGGTTGAGGCCGAGGCAGCGCTCGGGATGCGCCTCGGCATAGGCCACCGCCACGACGCTGCCCCAGGAGCCGCCGGCGACGATCCAGCGCTCGATGCCCAGCATCTCGCGGATCGCCTCCATGTCGGCAATGCTCGCCTGGAGGCTGTTGCCCTCGAGCCGCCCGACCGGCATCGAGCGGCCGCAGCCGCGCTGGTCGAACTGGATGACGCGGAACAGGGCGGGATCGTAGAAGCGCCTGCGGGCGGGGGCGCTCGCGCCACCAGGGCCGCCATGGCAGAAAATCACCGGCATGGCGGCGGGCGATCCGGCGTCATCCCAGTAGATCGTGTGGCCGCCGGGGCGGTCCAGCATGCCGCTGGCGCGGGCGGGGAGCACGGGGTGGAAGGGGTCGTCGAGGCGGCGGGGCAATGGCATCGCGTCGTCCTTCACAGCGTATCGAGATAGGCTTCGAGTGCCGCGAGAAAGCCGAGCGTGTTCTGTGAGGGCACCCCGTGGCCGGACTTCGGCACCGTCACCAGCGAACCCTTCGGCAGTGCGTCGCGGAAGCGTTCGGCGGCGTCGGGCTCCAGGATGGTGGAGGTTTCGCCGCGCACGATGAGCGCCGGCAGATCGAGGGTGGCGAGATCGGCGAGCGTCAGATTGTCCTGCAATCGCCGCCCGGCGAGCAGGCCGAGGCGGCGGGGGGCCGGGTCGCACTTGCTGATGTATTTGCCATCGGGGCGTTGCAGCATGTTGTATTTCACCGTGCGCTCGATATGGGCGCGGCTGCGGTAGGGGTCGTATTTCTGCACATTGCCGATGAAGACTTCGAGATCGTCGAACTCCTCGTTCTCGCGCACAAACCCGGCGATCGAGTGGCGGCCCTTCTCGGAAATCTCCGGCCCGATATCCACCACCACCAGCGCACGCAGCATCGCCTGCGCCCGATGGGCCAGCAGCATCGCGTTGCGCCCGCCCATGGAGTGGCCGATCAGCACCGGCTTGGCGATCCCCATCGCGGCGATGAAGGCCTCGGCGTCGAGCGACATGGTGTGGTTGGAGTAGTCGACGTCGCGCGCCCATTCGCTGTCGCCATGGCCGCGCTGATCGAGCGCCAGCACGTGGTAGCGGCGTGCGAGGCTAAGGCTCACGAGGTCCCAGGAATGGGCGGATTGATGGCCGCCATGCAGCAGCACGATCGGCGGGGCCGAAGGGTCACCCCATTCGAGGAAGTGGAAGCGCTGATGGCGCAGCACGATGTTGCGGGAGGCGTAGGGCGTGGCGGCGGCATGCGGGATGCCGAGATCGCCGGCACTTTGCAGCAGGCTGGCGAACTCCGCGGACTGCGTCATGTCGAGCGGTGCGGAACCCTCGGCGAAGGCGTTGAGAAACATTGGTGCGTCCCGTCCCTGGTTTGCGCCCACTCTGCCCGAAGGGAAGCCGCTCTGCCAAACCCGCGCTTGCCGAAGCCGGTGAACTCAGGAAGCATCGCGGCCGAAAATGGAGCGGAAATGGGCATGACTGCTGAAGAGGGGGCGCGGCCGATCGTGCTGGTGCATAGTTCGGACGTCCATATCGATGACGGCGCCGGCAAGGGGCCGGGCAACGGCAATACCGGGCTGGCGGCCATTCTGCGTACCGCCGAGGCGCTGGGCGCCGATCTCGTGCTGCTCGCCGGCGATACCTTCGACAATCCGCGCGTCTCCAGGCCCGTGCTGGAGCGCACCGGCGAACTCATGGCGGCCAGCCGGATTCCGGTGGTGATGCTGCCGGGCAATCATGACCCGCTGCTCGCCAACTGCATTTTCCGCCGCGCCGGCCTGCCGGACCTCGCGCATGTCGGCATTCTCGGCCTCACCCATGATCAGGCGATCGTGTTCGATCACCTCGATCTCGAAATCCGCGGCAAGGCCCATCGCAGCTTCGATGACATGCACCCGCTGCTCGATTCGCATCCCCGCCGTGCCCGCCGCCAGGTGGTGATGGCGCATGGCCATTACGTGCCGGACGAGGAGTGGCGCGACCAGTCCCACCGCTCCTGGCTGCTGAGCGACGCGGCGATCGCGGCGACCGGGGCGGACTACATCGCCCTCGGCCACTGGGACCGGCCGACCCCCGTCGGCGACGGCAGCGTGCCCGCCTACTACTCGGGCTCGCCCGACCTCGCCGGCACGGTGAACGTCATCCGCATGGCCGAGACCGTCAGCGTCGAGCGGGTGCAGCTACACTGGGCCGAGGGCGATGAGGTGCCGGAGCCCTACCGCTCGCCCTCACGGTAGTCGCCGAACGGCTTGTCCCGCGCGCTCAGCTGGGCGCGCACGCTGCCGCCGTCGCGCTTGAACTGGGCGCGATAATCGAGGCTCGCCTTGGTGGTGAAGGCCAGCGCCTGCAACTCGGTGCCGGCGCGGATGGCGGCGCGCAGCCCCATTGCCTCCATCGCGCGATGCACGCTGCGCTTGTTGATCTGCGCCAACTCGGTCGGGATCATCGCGATGCGGGCGGCGACCTTCAGCACCTCCGCCTCCAGGGCGGCGGCGGGGAAGGCACGGTTGGCGAAGCCCTTCGCCACCGCCTCGGTGCCGGTGATTCCATCACCGGTCAGCATCATCTCCATCGCGTTGCGCATGCCCATCAGCCAGGGGTGGAACTGGTTGTCGGGCGGCGACATCAGGCGCACCGGGGGGTAGCCGATATTGGCATCCTCGGCGACGTAGACGAGGTCACAGCAGGTGGCGAGCTCGCTGCCGCCGGCGAGGCAATGGCCGTGCACCTGGGCGATCACGGGCTTGGCGAGATCCCAGATGCGCATCCAGCCATCCACCACATGGCGCGCCCATTGCCCAGGCCCGCCGGCGGTGTGGTAGGGCTGGTCGACCGCGTTGTTGGCGGAGAGATCATACCCCGAGGAGAAGCTCGGCCCGGCGCCGCGGACGATCATCACCTTCACATCCGGATCGCGATCGGCCGCCACCAGCGCGTCGAGGATCGCGCCGCGCAGGGCGTTGTTGAGGGCATTGCGCTTTTCCGGCCGGTTGAGCGTTAGGCGGCGAATACCCTCGGCGGGGGTGTCGATCAGCAGGATGTCGTCGGCCATGATGTCCTCCCATTGGTTTTGCGGCGATGTTCCGCCCGGCCGGGGCGCGCGGCAAGGGGGTGGCATCGGGGGACGATCGGCAGTCAAATGGATGATCCATTGAGGAGCCCGGCCATGAGCAACCCTTTCGATCCCGCGACCTCCTTCTATCCCCGCGACGTCGTCGGCTATGGCCGCAATCCGCCCGATCCGCGCTGGCCCGGTGGGGCGAAGCTCGCGCTGCAGATCGTCATCAACTACGAGGAGGGTGGCGAGAAATCTGTGCTGCATGGGGATGACCGCAGCGAGAGCTTCCTCACCGAGCACATCACCACCCCCGTGATCGGCGAGCGCGGGCTGACGGCGGAGAGCCTGTGGGAATATGGCAGCCGGGTCGGCTTCTGGCGGCTGTGGCGGCTGTTCACCTCGCGGAACATCCCCATCACCGTCTACGGGGTGACGATGGCGATGGGCCGCAACCCCGAGGCGGTGGCGGCGATGCGCGAGGCGGGCTGGGAAATCGCCACCCATGGCATGCGCTGGAACGTCAATCCGCCCGAGGATGAGGCGGGTGAGCGGGCCGAGATCATCGAGACCCTGCGGCTGCACGAGGAACTGTGCGGCCAGAAGGCGCTGGGCTGGTACAACCGCTCCACCGCCCGCACCTACCGGCTGCTGAGCGAAATCGGCGGCATGCTCTACTTCGCCGACAACTACGCCGATGACCTGCCGTTCTGGGCCGATATCGCGGGCAAACCCGAGTTGTTCGTGCCCTACACGCTCGAAGTGAACGACATGAAATTCGCGGTCTCCAACGGGTTCGGCGATGCCGAGCAGTTCTTCATCTACCTGCGTGACACGTTCGACGTGCTCTATGCCGAGGGGGTGGCGGGGATGCCGCGGATGATGAGCGTGGGCCTGCACGGCCGCCTCGCCGGCCGGCCCGGGCGCACGGCGGGGCTGATGCGCTTTCTCGATCACGTCGCCAAGCACGACGGCGTCTGGACCACCACGCGCGCCGAGATCGCGCGGCACTGGCGGCGCGAGCATCCGCCGGGGGTGTTGAAGACGCGCTGGTGATCCCCCGCGCCGCCTCTTAACTCGTCGCCTCCGCGCCCGCGTTAACGCATTCCAAGCGCAGCTCGCCGACATGTTCGTCCATGCAGATCAAGCCGCTTGCATTCCAGGGGTTCGCCGGGTTGTCGCCGCCGGCGCGAGCAACGATGGCGCAGGCGGAGCCGCGCGCCGGGTGGACGCCGACGTTCGATGTGGTGCGTGACGAGGCTGGGCTGCTCGCCCTTGCGCCCTGGTGGCAGGCGCTGGTGAACGGCATGGCTGACGCCCAGCTGCATCAGCGCTTCGACTGGCAATGGCAGGCCTGGGACAGCACTGTCCGCGCGCTGGGCCACGAACTGCGGGTGATCGTCGGGCGTCGGAAAGGCGTGCCGGTGCTGATCTGGCCGCTGGTCCGCGATGGCGATCATGTCTCCTTCCTCTCCTGCGGACAAACCGAATATCGCGATATCATCGTGGCCGATGATGCGCCCGACGCCTGGCTCGACGCCGCCTGGCGGGTCGCAATCGGGATGGCGGGTGCCAACTGCCTCATCCTGCCGGACGTGCGCGCCGATGCCCGGCTTGCCGGGCTGCTGCGACGCCAGGCCGCGCACGCCTACCGGGTGCAGCGACGAACCTGGCTGATCGACATTGCCGACTTCGCGGATTTTGACGCCTACTGGGCGGCACGGCCGAAACGTCTGGTCGCCGACCAACGTCGGCAGTGGCGCCGGGCGGCGGAACTGCCGGGCGGGGTGCGCTTCGAGGCGGCAGGCAGCACTGCCGAGGCCGAGGCATGGCTCGACTGGTTTTTCACCGCGAAGCTCGCCTGGATGGCCCGGCGCGGAATCTCCACCCGTGCGTTTGGCTCGCCCGAGTACCGCGATTTCGTCCGCGGCACCACGCTGGATGCGATGGCGCGCGATGGGCTGCTGGTCGGTCGGCTCGTCTCCGGTGATGGCGCCGACATCGTTTCGGTCGGCTTCGGCTACGTGATGGCTGGGCGGTTCGTCTTCCAGAGCTTCGCCTTCAATCCCGCCTACCAGGCGATATCGCCGTCGCGGCTGCTGCTGGAGCACCTGGTACGCTGGTGCTTCGCGCGCGGTCTGTCGACGCTTGATTTCCTGCCCGGCGATACCGCCTACAAGGAACAATGGGCGACCGGAACGCTCGAGGTGGTGGACCATCTCGTGCCGCTTTCTTTGCTCGGCCGCGCCAAGCTCGCCTGGCATACCCTGGCGTTGGGCCCTATGGCGCGCCATCCCGGCATCCGCGGCCTCTACCAGCGACTGCCGGCAGGTCTGCGGGAGCGGATGCGCGGCACGATGGCGGCCAATCTTGACTACGAGTCCGCTGTGGTGCCGCCGGGTAGCGGACGGTAGTTGGAAGGGGCTCTTCTTTAAAAACGAACGAAAAGACCTTTCATCCGTTTGCTTTATGCACTCATATGCCGAACGCCGTGCGGATCGTTCGGGCACACTCCTCGGGGGTTGCCTCGGAGGTGTCCACACTCAGATCATAATTGGCGCCTTGGTGAACGCGGGGAAATTGCCAGCGGGCGAGGCCGATGAGACGATCGCCGCGGCCGGCTTCGCGGGCCTCCAGCACATCGAGCGGCGCGCGGACGGCGACGCGATGCAGTCGATGGTCGGAGAGTAGCGTGGCGTAGCTCGCATGCTGGTCGGGAGTGGTCAGCACGTCATCGACGATCAGGTGGTTGCCCTGGTCGGCCAGCGCCCTGACGGCATGGCGCATGCCCGCCATCGCGCGATGCCCGGACGGGCCGGTGCGGATGGCGACCTCCGGCGGGATGGTCGGCAGGGTCTCGAAGATGAAGCCGTCGGGGTGACCGATGCACGCCGGCGGCATCATGTCGAGGAAGGTGTCCATCTGGACGTGCAGGAAGACCTCGCGGGTGATCGCCTGCAAGGCGCGGGCGATGGACGTCTTGCCGGCACTGCCGACACCATCGAGCAGAATGATGTCGACGGATCGGCTCACAAATGATCGGCGAAATGCCCGGCCACGGCGGCGTAGACGCGCAGCCGGTGATCGGGGCGGATGAAGCCGTGGCCGGCGTAGGTGAACTTCTCGTAGCGCACGCGTTTCTGCCGTTGTTCCATGGCGTCGACGAACTGGTCGCTTTCGTGCATCGGCACCCTTGGGTCGCGGTCGCCGTGCAGGACCAGCAAGGGCGCGGTGACGTTGCCGACGTGATGGATCGGCGAGATGCGCTGGAACAACTCGGCGTCGGAGTCCGGAAAACCGTATTCGCGGGCGCGATGGTCTCGGCGCCAGGGGCCGGTGCGTTCGAGCAGCGTCACGAAATCGGCGATGCCGTAGTAGTTGACGGCGGCTTTCCAGAGATCGGGTTGCAGGGTGACGGCGGCGAGCACGATCCAGCCGCCGTAGGACTGGCCCATGATGCCGATGCGTTCGGCATCGATTTCAAGGCGATCGGCGAGCCAGGCGCGGCCGGCGGCGAGGTCCTCCATCACGTCGGGCCGTTTTTCGACCTCGTCGGCGAGGAGGAAATCGCGGCCGTAGCCGGTGCTGCCGCGGATATTGGGCATCATCACCGCGAAACCCTGGTCGAGCAGCATCTGCATGTCGGTGCGGAAATTGGCGCGGGTCTGCGAGGCCGGGCCGCCATGCACCCAGACGACGCAGGGGTAGCCGGAGGCGGGTTTGGGCGTGCGCGGGAGGGCGTACCAGCCCTGGATTTTCGCGCCGTCGAAGCTGGTCCATTCCACGATGTTGAAGGGTATCGGCTCGCCGGACGCGACGTCGCTGCCGGCGAAGGGGTCCGGCAACATGAGCGGCCGTGCGGTGCCGTTCGCCCACAGCCACAGACCGGGCGGGACGGTGGGGCTTTGCGCGGTGAAGGCGAGGCGGGCGGAATCGGGCGCCCAGGCGAGCTCGGTCACGATGCCGGCGGGCAGGCCGGTGACCTCGGCGCGCTCGCTGCCGAGAGCGCCGACACGGAGCACCGCGTAGCCGCGATCGTTCTCGATGGTGGCAAGCAGCTTGCCGTCGGGCGACAGCGACCAGGCTTCGACTTCGCGGCCGTCCGGAGCGAAGACTTCACGGACTTCGCCGGTTGTTGGATCGATCTGGCACAGGCGCATCCAGTCCGAGCCCAGGTCGGTGATGGTCATCAGGCCGCCGTCGGGCGTGAAGCGGGTGCCGGAATAGCGGGCTTCGCTGGAGTTGGGGATGCGGGTGGCGGCGCCGGTGGCGGCATCGAGCAGCCAGAGTCGCTGGTCGATGGAGGAATGGTCCTCCAGCACCACCAGCGTGGACCCGTCGCTTTTCCAGTTGGTGACGGCGACGATGCCCGGCCCCTCGAACAGGCGGACGATGCCGCCCGAGGCGAGATCGAGCAGGCAGACGTCGTGATAGCGCTCGTCGCGGTCATTGCGGGCGAGCGCGATGCGGGCGCCATCGGGCGACCAGGCGCCGAAATCATTGATCACCGCGGGGCTGTCGGTCAGCGCGCGCGGGGCGGCGCCGGGCTCCAGCAGCCAGAACTGCTGGCGCTCATCGCCGCCGGCGTCGATGCCCCAGATCAGCCGCTCATCGGTCGGCGAGCGGCGCAGGAAGGCGACCTTCTCGTCATGAAAGCTCAATTGGCGGGAGTTGTTGCCATCGGCGTCCATCGCCCAGACCTGGGGCAGGCCGACGCCGCGAAGGTGATAGATAGTGCCTCCGTCCTTGGAGAATACGGCGGTGCTGGCGGCGGTAATCCGCGTCCAGGCGGTGGCATCACGCGACATTACAGGGCTCCTTCGGCGACAACGCGCAGCGCTTCCATGGTGGCGCCGGTCAGCACCAGGGTGCCGACCTTGTTTTCTTTGGCAATGGCCTTCCAGTCCGCCAGGCGCCCCTTGATGCGGTCGGGCGAGCCGATCAGCGAGATCTGGTCGATCAGCGCGTCCGGCACCAGGGCGGCGGCGCCCTTCTTGTCGCCGGCGAGGTAGAGGTCCTGAATTTTCAGCGCTGCCTCCTCGAAGCCGAGGCGGATGGCGTAGTCGGTGTAGAAGTTCTTCCCGCGCGCGCCCATGCCGCCGATGTAGAGCGCCAATTCCGGGCGAATCGCATCGCGGCAGGCATCGAGATCGCCGACGCGGACCTTCACGTGCGGCGCGATGTCGAAGGCCGAAAGGTCGGACTTGGCCCCCTTGGCCATGCCCTCCAGCGTCGGCTTCACGATCGCGTCCGCGCCCTCGGGGGACATGAAGATCGGGATATTGCCGTCGGCAATCTCGCCGGCCAGGCGCAGGCCGGCGGGCATGATCGAGGCGGTGTAGAACTTCATGCCGGGCTGGCCGTGCACGATGCTCTTCAGCGGCTTGCCGAGCCCGGAGGCGCCGGGGCCGGCATAGGGGATCTGGTAGTGCTCGCCCTGGTGAGTCAGCGGCTGCTCGCGCGCGATCACCTTGCGGATGATGGAGATGTATTCCCGCGTGCGGGCCAGCGGCTTGCCGTAGGGCTGGCCGTGCCACCCCTCGATCACCTGCGGGCCGGAGGGGCCGATGCCGCAGAGGAAGCGGTTGCCCGACAGGCCCTGGAGCGTCAGCGCGGTCATCGCCACGCAGGTCGGCGTGCGGGCGGACATCTGCATGATGCCGGTGCCGGCCTTGATCTTGGTGGTGCGGGCCAACACCCAGGTGATCGGGGTGACCGCGTCGGTGCCATAGGCCTCGCCGGACCACACCGCGTCATAGCCGAGGCGCTCGGCCTCGAGGATGAGATCCATGTCGATCCGCGGCGTGTTCCCGCCGGTACCGATGGTGAGGCCGAGTTTCATGTTCCGCTCCCTATGCGTCCGCCGCCACGATGCGGCGGATACGGCGCGGCCCCCTGCATCACCCCGGTGATCGACTTGCGGTAGGCGGTTTTGCCGAACCACTGGCCGACGGGGATGAAGGGCAGCTCGTCCATGGCGAGCGTCGCCAGCTCCTGCGCCAGTACCTTCTGGCGCGCGGGGTCCGGGGCGTCGAGCCAATCCTGCACCAGCTGCTCGGCCTTGCCGCTCTCCCACCAGCCGAACCAGCCGGCGCCGCCCTGGCCGCGAATGATGCCCGAGGTCGCCGGATTGATGTAGGCCGAGGCCGGGCCGTAGGTGTGGAAGGCGCTCCAGCCGCCCTTCTCCACCGGCTCGCGGCTGGCGCGGCGCTGGATCACGGTGCCCCAATCGGTCTCCACCAACTCCACGTTCATGCCGATCTTCTTCATAGTGTCGGCCGTCACCACGCCCAGCGGATGGATCACCGCGAAATCGGTCGGGTTGATCACCACCACCTTCTGGCCAGAATAACCGGCCTCGCGCAGCAGCTTCTTCGCCGCCTCGATATCGCCGGGCATGGCGGCGGGGAGTTCGGTCTCGTAGGGGGTGGCGCAGGGGAAGGTGGAGCGGCAGAGGCGCCACAGCGACTGGTCGTCGCCGAAGGTGGCGCGCATGTAGTCCTCCTGGTTGATCGCCATGCGCAGCGCGCGGCGCATGCGCACGTCGTTGAACGGCGCCTGGAGGTGGTTGAGCCGTACGAAGGAGAGCCGCCCCTGCGGGTTGTCGATGGCGACCGTGATGTCGCGATTGCGCACCAGGGTGGGCAGCAGATCCGACAGCGGTTGCTCCCACCAATCGACCTCGCCGTTCTGCAGGGCGGCGGCGGCGGTGGCGGCGTCGGGGATGATGCGCCACTCGATCCGGGGAAAATGGGCGATCTTGGCGCCGGTTCCCCATTCCGGAGCCTCCCTGCGCGGCACATAGGCGTCGTTCTTCTCGTAGACCACACGGCTGCCGGTAACGAACTCGTTGGTGACGAATTTGTAGGGCCCGGAGCCCATCATCTCCGTCACCTGCTTGTTGGGGTCGGTCTGCGCGAGCCGCTCCGGCATCACGAAAGGCAGCGAGCTGTCGGGCTTGCCGATCGCCGACAGCAGCAGTGGGAAGGGCTTCTTGAGCTTGATCTCGACGGTTTTGTCATCCGCGCTGCCGTAGCTATCGACCGCCTTGTCGAGCAGCTGGCCAAACGGCTCCTTTTTGGCCCAACGTGCGATCGAGGCCGCCGCATCGCGTGCCAGCACCGGCGAGCCGTCATGGAATTTCAGCCCGTCGCGCAGGCTGATGCGCCAGGTGCGTCCATCCGCCGAGACATCCGCGCCCGAGGCCATCTGCGGCTTCGGCACGCCGTCCGCGCCGGCCGAATACAGGGTGTCGAACACATGGTAGGCGTGGTTGCAGGTGACGATCGCGGTGGTCAGGATCGGGTCAAGTAGTGTCAGATTGGCTTGCGGCACGAACCGCAGCGTCGCGGTTTTCGCGGGCTGGGCGACAGCGGGCGCGGCGATGGCGGCAGCAGCGGCAGATTTCAGCAGGTCACGGCGCTTCATGGTGGCTCTCCCCCGGACGAATAGGGGAGAGCCTAGACCATGGTTCCAGGCAGCAGAAGCCTGTTTCAGCTGTGGGTGATGTAGGTGCCGGAATGCCCATCGCTGGCAATGCCGAAGCCCGCGACGGAGAAGGCGCCCTGGAGCAGGAAGCTCGAGGACATGCCGCCGCCGGCTAGCGTCACCTTCGTGTTCGCCCCAGCCGCCGCCACCGTGAGGTGCGCGCCGGCATAGGCGATGTCGGTGATGTCGATCCGGTCGGTGGCGACGAAGTGGCGGATCATGTCGCCACTGAGGCCGCCAGCGGTGTCGCCGAAGGTGTCGAAGCCGGCGGAACTGCCGACCAGCGTGTCTGCCCCAAGGCCGCCGGTCAGCGTCTGGTTCGCGCCGCCGGCGGTGATGCTGTCGATGCCGGCGCTGCCCAGCGCGGTGACGAAGCTCATGCCGTTGAGCTTGAGAGTGGTCGCGGCACTCAGCGTTACCGTCGTGATGCCGGTGATGGCGCGCCCGAGGGTGACATTGCCGCCGCCATCGACCAGCAGCGTGTTGTTGCCGCTGCCGGCAGAGATGCGGTCGCCGGCGCTGCTGGCGTCGATATGGATGGTGTTGTTGCCGCCGCCGGTGATGAGCTTCTCGCCGGCGCCGAGGTAGACGGTGTCGGAGCCGTTGCCGAGGGTGATGGTCGCGTGGTTCGCCGCGCCGACGACCAAGGCGGTGGCCCCGGCACCCGACGGCGAGGAGGTGAGCGTCACGTCGGAGTCGAGCCCCGCACGGAGCGTGATCGCCGGGACGGCGACGCCGATGCCCTCGACGGCAGTGAGGGAGTTGATGTTGCTCAGCACTGTCGGCAGCGTGAGGTTGAAGGCGCCGCCGCCGACCAACGTGAGGCTGTTGGAGAGGCCAATCCCGCCGTCGATGTGATCGCCGAGGCCGAGGGTCTGGGCTCGGGCGAGGAAGCTGTCATGCCCGGTGCCACCATCGATCGTGTCGACGCCCTTGGTGAGCGTCCAACCCTGATCGATTGCCGGGGCGGCCGCGCTGCTGGCGCTGAAGCCGGGCGTCGCCGAGACCTCGAACGGGCCTATGCCACCAGTCGATGTCGAGAGCACGCTGGCCCCCGCGGCCTAAATGCCGCTTGCACCGATCGCCGAAAGAACGCTCGCCATGAGATTTTCCCACCAGAATGAAAGCCGGTCGAAGCCGGTTGCGGATCATCTAGGCGGTGAAGCTGACTGCAAGCTGACACGGAGGGCAGAGGCACCCGGTTGCACGGGCTTGTGATCCCCACCCCGGGTTCGACTTGCAACGCCGAAAGCGCCGGGCGTACTCACCGCAACGGCTCGCTCGACGTGAAGCTGCCCCGTTTTGGTGGAGTGTCGGGGGACTCGGGTAATTACGTTTCCGTTGTGACGGTGTCCTTGGCCGCTTCGTATGCCATTGGCGAGCGATAGCCCAGGGATGAAGGCAGCCGGACCGCATTGTACCAGCCCTCGATTAAGCTGAAGCAGGCCATCCTGGCCTCAGCCTGGGAGGCGAAGCGGCGGCGTTCCAGCAGTTCGCATTCGAGAGTGGCGAAAAAGCTCTCGCGCATGGGGGCTGCGACTCGGTTGGTGTATCGGGAGCCGCAGAGGACCGGCGCTATTCCCAGCTGCCTATTTCGGCGAGATGCTGGTGGAATGGGGCAACTTCCTCATCGCGCTCGATATCGGGCCGCTCGCGCTGCTGAGCTACCTCATCATGGGCCCGATGGGCGCGGCGCTACTGGAGCGGCCGCTGTTGAAAATGAACCCGGGCTATGCGGCCTATCCTGCGCGGACCAGTTCGATCCTGCCGACGCCACCGAAAGAGTGAACGACAGGTCGGCCTGACCGACGCCTGGAGCCGCTGTACTGCCCGATTTCCCGCCCGCCGAAGCGTCAGATCAAATGCGCCGGCGACGACGGGTGGCCGCAAGCCCAGCCAGAGCAACACCGAACATCACCATGCTCGCCGGCTCCGGCAGTGGGATGTTATTGATGCCTTGTATGGACACGTTGAGGTCGGCCCCAAGACTGTAGTTCGCTGCAACCGGCACATTGCTGAAGCCGTTGCCGCTGAAGGTCCCGGTTCCGTTCGCCAGCGCGTGCTGTTGAACCAGGTTGATGATCGACAAGGTATGGAACCCAGTGGTCAACTTCACGTCAGCGGATGCGGTGACGCCGGTGTTCTGGAGGGCAACAAACGGGTCGGCAGTGTAGGTGAAGCTCGCTGACACATCGATGCCATCAATCAGTACCTGGTAGCTCGCAACCGGGTTGACGCCGAACTGAATCGGATTCTCCTCGTAAATGAAAATCTGGCGATCGGCCAAGGTGTTCGCCGGGTTCACGAGACAAAACGGGATCGCGTTCCCCGATACGATACCGCCGATGCCACTGTGATCGAAGAGGTCTACGGTGATCCCTACACCCGATCCATTCACCAACTGGCCCGAAAGTCCCGCGGTTGTGTACAACGTGCCGCCAGGAAGATCGCCCCCCGGATCGCAGGTGAACGCCTGGGCTTGGCCCACCGCAATGACCGCGAAGACGGCTGCGAGAAGAACACGCTTCATCCGAATAACCCTCGACCCAAGTTTCACGAGTCAGCGGCGATGCGCTTCCACGCTGCCACCACTCCTAGCCCTCATAATTTAGCCAAGGAAGTGGGGTTGTGCAACAGAAAACGACAAACGGACTTAATTTTTTGGTAAATTCTTACAAATCATCCCAAAAATGATCCAATGCGACGCTAAACGAGCGACTCGCACGCTCTCAAAGAGCGCGCTGGTTCACGACCGGACTCAATTTTCGCGCTAAACGCTCTGTTAACAAGGATCTTTGTCTAATGCCGCTCGCGCGCCGCCATTGGTGTGCGAACCGTCGGACATCGTGCTCACGCGGTGCGACCGGCAACGGGAAGGCAGATTGAATGACACGATTGGCATGGACTCCGGTGTGGCTAGTGGCGTTCGTGTATGCGTTTGTGGTTGCGTTGCTGGCCGCGAGGCCGGTGCAGGACGGGTTGCGCAGCCTCTCGGCCGCGGCCGCGGCGCTGCTGTTCTATCTCGTTGTGATGCTCGGGGTGGTCTCGGTCTTCCAGCCCGATGGGAGCCACGCCGCGTTGATCTATGCCGTGAGCATGGCACTCAGCACCATGACTGCGACATCGATTGCCGGTTTGCTGCTGCCCGCGCACTTCCGCGATCGCGGAATGCTGGCGTGTGTCACGCTCGGCCTCGCGTATCCACTCTATCTCGCCCATATCAGCGACGCGACGGCGCCGGTGCAGGTGATGCTGTCGCTTTATCTCGCGGGCACCGCGATCGGCGGTCTCGTCGCGGTTGCGCGCGCCGGCGGGTTCGGTCAGCTGACGGCGCGCGCCCTGCTGCTTGACGATAATCGCTTGGCGTCCTGATTGGAACACGAGCCACGTCATAGCGGCGGCCACGCTTGGTCGCGCTCGGAGATGAGCGCGGGACGCGCCGGCCAGACGATGCCGAGGGCCGGATCGTCGTGGCAGGCGCCGCTGGCGGCCGATGGGACGTGGGGGGCATCGATCAGGTAGATCACTTCCGCATCCTCGGTGAGGGTGAGATACCCATGGGCACAGCCGGGAGGGATCAGCAGGGCGTTCCGCGCAGTGGAGTCGAGCTCGACCGCGTAGCTCTGAAGCCAGGTCGGCGAGCCCGGCCGCATGTCCACCGCGACGTCGTGTATTCTGCCGGATGCGGCACGGACCAGCTTGGTCTCGCCGTGCGGGGCGGCCTGCCAGTGCAGGCCACGTAGCGTATGGCGTGCACGATTGCGCGAGGTGCTGATCTGGGTCGGCCGGAACCGGTACCCCGCCGCCGCGAAGCTACTCTCGCACCACAGCCGCGCGAAATCGCCCCGCGGGTCGGATCGAGGGACCGGGCGTACGACGATAACGCCCTCAATGGCCGTAGGTTCAAAGATCATGCGATCGCCCGCAATGCGGGGATCGCGGTCAGCAGGCGCGTGCCGCGCGCGGTGAGCGGGCCGAGTTCGGCGGCGATCTCGGGTGCGATGTTCCATGGCAGGATGACAATCTCGTCAGGCTGATAAGCCGACAACTCGGCGACGCCGACCACACGGATGCGGCTGCCGGGGAGCAGGCGGCCCTGTTTTGCCGGGTTGCGATCGGCGACCATGGTGATGTCGGCGGCGGTTATGCCCGCGGCGTTGAGCAGCGTGTTACCTTTGGCGGCCGCGCCATAGGCGGCGATGCGGCGTTCCCCCCTCGCGTGAAGATGCTCGCGAAGCGCGACCAGTAGCGCGCTGACCTGGGCACGGAACCCGGCATAACCTTCCGGACGGTCCAGCAGTGCCGCCGCTTCCGCGGCCCGTACTGCGTCGCGCTCGCCCGCCTCGCCGGTCGGCGCGGCGCACGCCGTTACGCGCAGACTGCCGCCATGGGTGGTGAGGCGATCGACCCGGGCAACGCGCAAACCATGTGCCGCCAGAACCTGCTCCATCGCGTGCAGCGACCAATAGAAATAG
>JAPLOH010000288.1:6346-33717 GCA_026400845.1 Alphaproteobacteria bacterium | reverse complement strand
CAACTGGCTGTCCAACCGCATCTTTCTCGACACCGACGATCTCATCGATCACTGCTGCGATGCATGGAACAAACTCGAAGCCCAACCGTGGCGCATCATGTCCATCGGACTGCGCGATTGGGCGCACGGGTTCTGATCAGTAAGCATTGCTATAAGGGGTAAACAGCTATTTTTCCGCCGACTTCTCGCTCTCCGCGAAGAGCGAAAAGTCTAGGGTAGACGTTTTCCAAACCATATTATTTACCCGAACAGCTTCTCTTCGTTCACCCGTTACCCTGGCTCTCAGCAGAGCGTTGCCCCGGCATGGACGACGCATGCGGCGGTCCGACGCCCTCAGTAGCCGCGCGACATCTTCCACATCCGCCAGCGCCAGGCGGCCCAGGCCACCGCGCCAGCGGCCAGGGCGAGAGGGATCAGCATCAGAGTGAACCAGATCGCGAGCACGGCGAACCCGAGTGCGGCGCTGGCCACCGCGACCAGCAGCGCCATCCGGAAGATCTTCGTGGCGATAGGCGTCGGTGGCGGATCGATGAAGCGGCCATCGGCCGTCATGCGGATCTCGTCGTCGGCGGGGAAACGCTGGATGATCAGTTTCATGGTGGAGTCAGCCTGCCGGGCAGCTGCGTGAGATTCAATAGTCCATTGGATTACGCTTCCGTCAGAAACGTCCGGGCGCAATTCCAATCAAGCGCGGCGCGGCGGGACGGGCGATAAGGCGGCCATGTCACCCGTCGCCATTGCCCTGTGGGTTGTCGAGGCCGCGCTCGACCGCGAGATCACGCTGGCCGAGATCGCCGCGCGCAGCGGGGTGTCGCGCTTCCACCTCTCACGCGCTTTCGGGGCGGCGACCGGCGTTTCGCTGATCCGCTATGCCCGCGGGCGGCGGCTTACCGAGGCGGCGCGCCGCCTTGCAGCCGGCGCGCGGGACATCCTTGGAGTCGCACTCGATGCCGGCTACGGCTCGCACGAGGCCTTCACCCGTGCCTTCCGCGACCAGTTCGGCCTCTCCCCCGAGGCCCTGCGCGCCCGCGCCAGCCTGGCCGGGCTACCCGCCATGGAGATAATCACGATGGACCAGAACCTCAACGTCCCCGTCTCCGCGCCACGCCTCGAGGAGGCGCCGCTCATGCTGATCGCCGGTATCGGCGAGCGCTACCGGTTCGAGACCAATACCGGCATCCCTGCCCAATGGACCTACGGCGTCTGCTGCAATGCCGATGGGGCCGGGAGTTTCGAATACATCGCCGGCGTCGAGGTCTCCGACTTCAATCGCCTGCCCGCCGATCTCGCCCGCATCCGCCTGCCGGCCCGCCGCTACGCCGTGTTCACTCATAGCGGCCACATCGCCGGACTACGCGCCACCGTCTACTCGATTTGGAACAACGCCTTGCCCGCCTCCGGCCTGGAGGTCGCCGATGCGCCCGATTTCGAACGCTACGATGCGCGGTTCGACCCAGGCACCGGGCACGGCGATGTCGACATCTTCATCCCCGTCAAATCATGATCCCGCGCCGCCGCGCCCTCACAGGAGCCCTTGCAATGTTGACCACCGGATGGGCGGATGCGACGCCCGAAAGCGTCGGCTTCGCGCCCGATCTCGCCGAGCGCCTCGATGCGGCGATGGCGGCGGGGCGCCTGCCCGGCCTGCATGCCGTGGTGCTCGCCCGCCATGGCGCGATGGTGATGCAGCTCTACTACGCCGGCGAGGACGAACGCTGGGGCCACCCGCTCGGCTGCGTCGCCCACAATGCCGCCACGCGGCATGATTTGCGCTCAGTCTCGAAATCCATCGTCGGCCTGCTTTACGGCATCGCGCTCGCCGCCGGCAAAGTGCCGCTGCCCGCCTCCCCGCTGCTCGACAATTTCCCAGGGCTCGCCGATCTCGCGGCCGATCCCGCCCGCCGCCGCCTCACGGTGGGGCATGCCCTCAGCATGACGCTTGGACTCGAATGGAACGAGAACCTGCCCTACACCGACCCCAACAACAGCGAAATCGCCATGGAAATGGCCGCTGATCGATGTCGCTACATCCTCTCCCGCCCCATCGTCACTCCGCCGGGCGAGCGCTGGACCTATAGCGGCGGCAATACCGCGCTGCTCGGGCACCTGATTTCTCGCGGCACCGGCATGCCGCTGCACGATTTCGCCCGCACGGCCCTGTTCGCGCCGCTCGGCATCACCGACACCGAATGGGTCGCCTCCACCAATGGCGAGGCCGCCGCCGCCTCCGGTCTGCGCCTGCGCCCGGTCGACCTCGCCCGCATCGGCCAATGCGTGCTGGACGGCGGCCGCGCCGAGGGACAGCAAATCATCCCTGCCGACTGGCTCGGCGAGGCACTGAGCCGCAAGACCTCGATCGACGCCGAGATCGACTATGGCTGGCAGTGGTATCTCTACAACGCCTCGTCAGGCGGCGCACCGTGGCACGGCGCCTTCGGCAATGGCGGCCAACGCCTGATCGTCGTCCCCCGCCTCGGCATCGTGCTGGCGATCCTCTGCGGCAACTATAACCGGCCGGATCAGGGGCTGGTGCCGCGGACCGTGCTGAGGGAGTTCGTGCTGGCCGCCCTCGCGAAATAACCCGCATCCGCGGTTGACGCCCCCTACCGCACGCACCTAGCCTAACGAAAGACCGTTCGCAGGCCAACATGCGCATCGCCCGCCGCTTCGCGCTTTCGCACGTTACCCGATCGGCCCGAACGTCGCGCCGATGGCCCGCAATCAGGATCTCACCGGGGTGCTCGACGGCTGTGCCCTCGTCTCGAACATGAAGCGGGACTGAACGAATGGAACTGACACAATGGAACTCTGGCAGCTCGACGCGACCGACCTCGCGCACCTCATCCGCACCGGCCGCGCCTCCGCCCGCGAGGCCACCCAATCCGTGCTCGCCCGCATGGACCAGGTGAACACCAAGCTCAACGCCATCGTCCGTCGCTTCGATGCCGAGGCGCTGACGGTGGCCGATGCCGCCGATGCCGCCCGCGCCCGCGGCGAGGCGCTCGGCCCGCTGCACGGCGTGCCCGTCACCACCAAAATCAACACCGACCAGAAGGGCCACCCGACCGACCAGGGCGTGGTGGGGATGAAGGATTTCATCGCCACTGAGGACGCCCCCGTGGTGGCCAATCTGCGCAAGGCCGGCGCCATCATCGTCGGCCGCTCCAACGCGCCCGCGTTCTCCATGCGCGCGTTCTCCGACAACGCGCTGCACGGCAAGACGCTGAACCCGCGCGACAAGGGCGTCTCCCCGGGCGGCTCCTCCGGTGGCGCCGGCGCGGCGACGGCGGCCGGCATGGGTCCGATCCATCACGGCAATGACATTGGCGGCTCCGTGCGCATTCCCGCCTATTGCAACGGCGTCGTCGGCCTGCGCGTCGGCCACGGGCGCATTCCCGCCTTCTCCCCGATGGCCACCGCCGGACGCGCGATCGGTGGGCAATTGATGTCCACCCAGGGGCCCCACACCCGCACGGTGCGCGATGCGCGCCTGGCGCTGGAGGTGATGGCCAAGGGGGACCCGCGGGACACGCGCTGGGCCGACGCGCCGCTGATCGGCCCGCCCCCCAAGCGCCCCATCCGCGTCGCCCTGGTGCCGGAAATGCCGGGCGGCTACACCCACCCCGCTCAGGCCGAAGCCGTGCGCACCGCCGGCAAGCACCTGGAAGCCGCCGGCTACATCGTCGAGGAAGTCTTGCCGCCGGATATCGAGCAGATTCCCGACATGTGGAACATCCTCGGCTCCAACGACGTGTTTCGCCAGCTTGGCCCCAACATGGAAAAATACGGCGACGAGGGCGGCATCACCTCCATGCGCCACTGGCTGGAACTCTGCCCGCCCAGCAACGACCCCACCATCGTGCTCGACACCCTCGCCGCGCGGGACTACCTGCTCTACCGCTGGCAATGCTTCTTCCAGGACACGCCCCTGGTGATCATGCCCACCCTCGGCCACCTGCCCCCGCCACAGGATCAGGACCTTACGCTCGAAGGCCAGCGCCTGATGCTCGACTCCATCCGCGTCAGCTTCGTCGCCCCCTTCCTCGGCCTGCCCGGACTGGCCGTGCCGGTGGGTTCCCACGGTAACCTCCGTACCGGCGTACAGATCCTCGCCGGGCGGTTCCGCGAGGACTTGACGCTGGATGCGGGCGAGGTGATCGAGGCCGCGGAGGGCATCGTCACCGCAATCGACCCGATGTGGTGAGAGCAAGGTAAGGCCTTCTTTTTCCGAAGAAAAAGAAGCAAAAAGACTTTTATCCGGTTGGCTGTCCGCCTTCCCCCGCTACGCAGTGGCGATGCGGGAGAGGGCAGCATCCAGGCGGGCGATTTCGGCCTGCATGGTGGCGAGGCGTTCGCGGTTTTCCTCCACGATATCCTCCGGCGCGCGGGCAATGAAATCGGCGTTGCCCAGTTTCTTCGCCATCTTCTCCGCCTCCCCAGCGATCTTGCCGCGCTCCTTCTGCAGGCGCACGCGCTCGGCGCCGAGGTCGATCAAGCCCCCAAGCGGCAGTACGATGGTGGCCTCGCCGATCACCGCCTGGGCGGAGCCTTGCGGCACGTCGCTATCGAGCGGGCCGAAGCTGCTGGCGCGGGCCATGCGGCCGATCGCCTCGAACCAGCGCTCGCCGCGGGCGAGGCTTTCGGGGCTGGCATCCTTCAGGAGTATGGCGCCGAGTTGCGAGGGGGCGACATTCATTTCGGCGCGCACCGTACGAACCTCGGAAATCAGGCGGACCACCCAATCAAGCTCGGCGCGGGCGGCCTCCGCTCCCGGCACCGGCTCGGCTTGCGGCCAGGCGGTGGCTATGAGGGTGTTGGGCGCGCCGTAGCCGAACCGGTTCCACAGCTCTTCCGTCACGTAGGGCATGGCGGGATGGAGCAGGCGAAGGATGCGGCCGAGCACGAAGGCGGCAGTGCGCTTGACCTCGGTGGCCTCGGGGCCGGCGCTGGCGAGGGCGGGCTTGGCGAATTCGAGGAACCAGTCGCAGAACAAATTCCAGGTGAAGCGGTAGCAGGCGCCGGCGTAGTCGTTGAAGCGGTAGGCTTCGAGGGCGACGCCGGCCTCGACAATGGTGTCGTTCAGCGCGGCGAGGATCCAGCGGGTGAGCGGCAGAGTGGCCTGGTCCGGGGTAAAATCGGGGTCCGGCGCGATGGCGTTCATTTCGCAGAAGCGGGAGGCGTTCCACAACTTGGTGACGAAGCTGCGATAGGATTCGACGCGGGCGGCGCCGAGCTTCACATCCCGCCCCGGGCCGGTGAGGGCGCAGATGGTGAAGCGCAGGGCGTCGGCGCCGTAACGGTCGATGAGGTCCAGCGGGT
The DNA here is from genome assembly GCA_026400845.1 of Alphaproteobacteria bacterium. Classification (GTDB taxonomy): domain Bacteria; phylum Pseudomonadota; class Alphaproteobacteria; order Acetobacterales; family Acetobacteraceae; genus CAIYPH01. The sequence goes on along the minus strand of JAPLOH010000288.1, from coordinate 28,398 downwards.
CGATCACGTTGCCCTTCGATTTGCTCATCTTCTGGCCCTTCTCGTCGCGGACCAGGCCGTGGATGTGCACTTCCTTGAAGGGCACGTCGCCCATGAAGTGGATGCCCATCATCATCATCCGGGCGACCCAGAAGAAGATGATGTCGAAGCCGGTGACCAGCACGTCACCGGGGTAGTAGCGGGCAAGCTCCTTGGTCTGCTCGGGCCAGCCCAGGGTGGAGAAGGGCCAGAGGGCGGAGGAGAACCAGGTGTCGAGCACGTCATCATCCCTGATGATGGCGGTCTCGGTGCCGTAATGGGCGGTGGCAGCGGCCTGGGCCTCCTCCTCGGTCTTCTCGACGAAGACATGGCCATCGGGGCCATACCAGGCGGGGATGCGGTGGCCCCACCAAAGCTGGCGGGAGATGCACCAGGGCTGAATGTCGCGCATCCAGGCGAAGAAGGTGTTCTCCCATTGCTGGGGCACGAATTTGGTGCGGCCCTCTTCGACCGCCTTGATGGCGGGCTGCGCCAGTTCGTGGGCGTTGGCGTACCACTGTACCGTCAACAGCGGTTCGATCGGCACGCCCGAGCGGTCACCATGCGGGACCTGATGGATGTGCGGCTCGATCTTGTCGAGGCGGCCGAGGCGTTCGAGCTCGGCGACGATGGCTTTGCGGGCCATGCCGCGATCGAGGCCCTCGAGGGTGCGAAGGAAGGTGGTTTCGGCGAGGCCGGGGATGTCGGTGATCGCGTCTTCGATTTCGGCGAGGGTAACCTTGGCCTCGCGATCGAGCACCGAGGGCATCGGCAGGGTGTGCCGCTTGCCGACCGCGAAATCGTTGAAATCATGCGCCGGGGTGATCTTCACCGCACCGGTGCCCTTCTCGGGGTCGGAGTATTCGTCGGCGACGATGGGGATGCGGCGGCCGACAATCGGGAGGATGGCGAATTTGCCAACGAGGTCTTTGTAGCGCTCATCCTCGGGGTGCACAGCCACCGCGGTATCGCCGAGCATGGTCTCGGGGCGGGTGGTGGCCACCGTGATGAACCGACCTTCTTCGCCATCGATCGGGTAGGTGATGTGCCAGAGATTGCCGCGGACTTCCTGGTTCTCCACCTCGAGGTCGGAGATGGCGGACTGGAATTTCGGGTCCCAGTTCACCAGGCGGCGATCGCGGTAGATCAGGCCCTGCTTGTAGAGGGTGACGAAGACTTCGCGCACGGCGGCAGAGAGGCCGTCATCCATGGTGAAGCGTTCGCGCGGCCAGTCGAGCGAGGCGCCGAGGCGACGGAGTTGACGGGTGATGGTGCCGCCCGATTCACCCTTCCACTGCCAGACGCGTTCGAGGAATTTCTCGCGGCCGAGGGCTTGGCGCGTAGTGCCTTCCTCGGCCAGCAGGCGCTCGACCACCATCTGGGTGGCGATGCCCGCATGGTCCGTGCCGGGCTGCCACAGCGCATCGCGGCCACTCATCCGCCGCCAGCGGATCAGCGTGTCCTGGATGGTGAAGGTGAGCGCGTGGCCCATGTGCAGGCTGCCGGTGACGTTCGGCGGCGGGATCATGATGGTGTAGGGCGCCGCGTTGCTGTCGGGCTTGGCGGCGAAGGCGCCGGCGGATTCCCAGCCCTCATAGAGGGCGGTCTCGATCTCACCGGGGGTATAGGTCTTGTTCAGCATGGGGATACTCGCTCGGGGGTTGCACCCGGGCAAGCCGAATGCGGAACGGATCGGGGGTTAGAGGGCGCGGTTTACCACGCGCTCGATCTCGGCCCGTACCTGGCGCTCGACGATGGGCTGCAGGTTGGTATCGAGCCAGTGCTTGAGCAATGCGCGGACTTCCTCGCGAACGAGGTCCTCCAGCGTCGGTCCGCCGCGATAGACCGCCACTTGCTCGCGCTCGGCGATCAAAGTGCGCAGGAGCCCACCCATGGATGAGGCCACCGCGGCCTCGGTCTCCGGCGCCAGCAGGCCGGCGGAGGCGCTTGCCGTCGGTCTGACGATTGGCGCCGCGGGTGGGGCCGCCACTGGAGCAGGCATCACGGGTATAGGCGTGACTGGAGTTGCCATTGGGGTGGCGGGGGCCGGCGGTTCCTCCACCATCATCGATGCATCGAGGGCGACCACGTCCTCGCTCGGACTCCCTGCCACGGCCGGCGCACCGGCCGCGGGCTCGTCCTCGCTCAGAATGCGGCGGATGGAGGCCAGAATGTCCTCCATCGAAGGGTCGGCGGCGGCGGGTTGTTGGGGGGGCGGGGTGCCGCTCATTCCTGTGTCCTCAGCGTGCCGGCTGGTCGGTCGCGTAGTCGCTGGTGCCGACCAGGCGATTGCGCACGGCTTTGTAGTAGGCAGTCTCGTCGTACAACGGCACGTTGAGCGCAAGATCGCGCGCGTTCAACCGCCCGATGCCGGACGCCACCTGGTAGGAGGCGGTGACCAGATTCGCGAGGTTTTGCACGAGATTGGTGCGTGAGGTCAGAAGCGCCTGTTCGGCGTTCAGCACGTCGAGCGTGGTGCGGCTGCCGACGAGTGCCTCGCGCTGGACCCCCTCGAGCGCGATTTCGTTGGCGCGGACCTGTTGGCGGGTGCTTTCGATCGCAGCCTTGGCGGCGCCGTGGGTGGACCAGGCGGCAGCGAGCTGCTGCACCGCCGTTCCACGTGCGGCTTCAAGCTTCTGCCGCGACGTCAACTGGGCCTGCCTTGCCTGCCGGATGGCGGCGTACTCGACGCCGCCCTGATACAGCGGGAGCGACAGGATCGCGAGTATCTGGCCTGTGTTGGCCTGGAGATTCTTGGTCGTCGTGTCCTCGTTGCGGCCGTACGACGCCTGGAGGTTCAAGGTCGGCATCAGGCGCGCAAATTGCGCGTCGAAACTGTCTTTCGCCGCGGCGTCGTCGAACAGCGCCGCGACCACGGTCGGGTTATTGGTCCGAGCCTGCGCCTGGGCCTGTTCCAGGGTACGGATCGGCAGCTTCAGCGGCTGCGGCTCGATGAGATTGCCCGGCAATGCGCCGACGCTGTCACGGAACGTGGCGCGCGCGGTCTGCAGGTTGCCCTCGGCGGTCTGCCGTGTCGCCGCCGCGCCGGCCAGCGCGGCTTCGGCCTGGGCGACGTCGGTGCGCGTAAGCTCGCCGACCCGGAAGCGGTCATTGGTCGCCTGAAGCTGACGGGACAGCACCTGCTCGTTGTTCACGTTCAACGCCAGCAACTGGGTGGTCTGGATGACGCCGACATAGGCCTGCACACTGGCGAGCAGCGTCGCCTGCTCCTGTGCCAGCAAGCGGCCACGCTCGGCCATGACCTGGTTTTCGGCACGGTTGGTGGCCGCCTTGGTGGCACCGCCGCTGTAAAGCTGCTGGGTCGCGGTGATGGTCTCGCCGTTCAGGCCACGATGGACCATCTGCCGCGACGTGCGCGCCGGAAGAGTCGTGTGGGTGATACGATTATCGGTTGCGAAGCCGGCGTTGGAACTGACGGTGATCGTCGGCCGCCAACCGGCCAGCGCGGCCGGGACGTTTTCATCCACGGCACGCACATTGGCGCGCTGAGCCAGCAGAGTCGGGTTGGTGGAATAGGCGAGCGCGAGGGCGTCGGCCAAAGTCCGCGGGCCGCCGGGCGCCGGTTGTGTCACTGGCGGCTTCGCTGCGGCGGGAGCCGGCGCCGCGGGGCCCTGCGCCAAGGCCACCGGTGTGAGCACCGTCTGGATCGTCAGCGCTAGAGCCGCGCCGATCTTCACAAACCTCCCGGACCTGCTGCCGCGTTGCTTCATCTGCCCGAATCCCGTCCTGGTATCGAAGTTCATGGAGCGAGATGTGCCACAGCTTGCTGCGCTGCGCCATGGATCAATGGCATCGCTGGCGCGATCATCGCGCGGCCCCACTCAGAACACGAAGCCGGCGGCGCGGCGAAAACCGGGCATGACCGGGGTCGCGCAATCAAACAGCGCCCGGAGCGACAGCCCGGCGCCGACCCGCACGCCGGTCACCGCCTGCGCCGTGCGCCCATCGGTCGACAGGATGCCGATGAACCGGCCCCCGCTGGGCTTGACCTGGGCGGCCAGCGCGTCGGGGATGTGGTCCGCCGCACCGTCCAGCAGCACCACGTCATAGGGCCCGCCGCTCGCCCAGCCCTCGACCAATGGGCCTTCCACAAGGGTAACGGAATGGCCGGAAACAGCCGTGCGGGCAATGGAAATCAGCGCCTTGTCGTCCTCAACGGCTGTGACGGTCCCGCCACAGGCGGCCATCAGTGCGGCGCCGTAGCCGGTGCCGGATGCGACAACTAGCACAGTCTCGCCCGGCACCACCGCAGCGGCCTGCACGAGGCGGGCGATCACCATCGGCTCCAGCAGCACCCGGCCGCGCCCCAGCGGCACATCTTCGTCCGCATAGGCCAGTGCCACGGCGTTTGCCGGCACGAAGCGCTCGCGCGGGATCGCCCGCATCGCATCGATGATGCGGCGGTCGTTCACCTTGTTCGGACGAACCTGGCTGTCGACCATCATCGTGCGGGCGGCGGGGAAAACGTTGGCGTGCATGCAATTGATCCGGACCGGCTGGCAGAGACGGCATTATAGGATGCGGGTGTACCGTTCGCAAAGAGTGAACCGCGTGCCGCCCGCTGCCGCTGCGCCACCGGTGCCGCGCTGATATGCGCCGCCGCAAGCCGCGCCAAGGCTTGACCGCGGGGCGCGCGGGAGACGATAAGCCGGGATCGCCGTGAGGTCCGGTGGCAGAGTGGTGATGCAGCGGACTGCAAATCCGCGTATGTGGGTTCGATTCCCGCCCGGACCTCCAGCGCGCCGCCTGGCATCACTGAACAGGACAATGCGACGATGCTCGGGGCATTCGGCGACACGGATATGACACAAGGCGCCTTCTGGTTGGCGCTGGCCGAGATCACCGGGCTCAATCTTCTGCTGTCGGGCGACAATGCCGTCGTGATCGCCATGGCGAGCCGGATGCTGCCTCCGGCTCAGCGCCGCCTCACGGTGCTGCTCGGCAGCATCGCCGCCACGCTGCTGCGCATCCTGTTCTGCGCCATCATCACCTACCTGCTGGCGATACCCTATCTGCGGATGCTCGGCGGGCTCGGCCTGCTGTGGATCGGTATCCAACTCCTGCTGCCCGCCAATGGCCCGGCCGATACCAAGGCCAAGCCGGATATCTGGGGCGCGGTGATGACGATCGCGGTGGCCGATACCGTGATGTCGCTCGACAATGCTATGGCGATCGGCGCGGTGGCGAGGGGCGATGTGACGCTGATCGTCTTGGGGCTCGCGATCTCGGTGCCGATGATCGTCGCCGGCAGCCAGATCATCCTCGGCGCCCTCCTGCGCTTCCCCGGCCTGGTCTACGCCGGCGCGGGCCTGCTCGGCTGGATCGCCGGCGAGATGATCGGCAGCGACGAGGCTGTTGCCCGCTGGACCGGGCTCGCGCCGGCCACACTTGAAGATGCGCTGCGCACGCCGCTCGCCGCCTTGGTCATCGGCGTCGGCATCCTGCTCAACCGCCGCGCCCGCCGACGCGATGCGGCGGCACGGGCAGCCTCCTGACTTCGTTTGCCTGGGTTTGCAGGGGCGATGCAGTGATTGCTTGCACTCTGGCATGCCGGATGGCTATTCCATGCATGTTCGCCAACCCGCTGCCCGCGCGGAGGGCGGTGTGTAGAGCGGTCAGCGGGGCAATCAACAGGGAGAACCGGGAATGGAACGACGGAAACTGGTAAAACGCGCCGGATTCGATACGTTGTACGGCGGCACCGAGTTGTTCGCCAAGGCCATCGCCGAGATGACCGACAACAAGTTCCAGATCCGCACGTTCGCCGCCGGCGAGATCGTCCCCGCGCTGCAGGTGGCGGACGCGGTGCAGAACGGCACCGTCGAATGCGGCCAGACCGCCGCCTACTACTACTTCGGCAAGGACCCGAGCTTCGTCTTCGAGACCGGCCTGCCCTTCACCATGAACCAGCGCCAATACGTCGCGTGGCTGTCCCATGGCGGCGGGCATGATCTGATGAACGAGTTCTACAAGCCTTACGGGTTCCGGAGTTTCATCTTCGGCGGCACCGGGGCGCAGATGGGCGGCTGGTTCCGCAAGGAGATCAACACCGCAGAGGATCTCAAGGGCCTTAAGTTCCGCGTCGGCGGCTTCGCCGGCGAAATCCTGATCAAGCTCGGCGTCGTGCCCCAGCAGATCGGCGCGCCGGACATCTATCCCGCCCTCGAAAAAGGCACCATCGACGCCGCCGAATGGGTTGGCCCCTATGACGACGAGAAGCTCGGTTTCCAGAAGGTCGCCAAGTACTACTACTATCCGGGCTGGTGGGAGGGCGCTTCGGTCGGCTCGCTCTATGTCGGCCAGAAGGCGTACGACGCGCTCCCCAAGACCTACCAGAAGATGATCGAGGTCGCCGCCGGTCTGGTAACCTCGTGGATGGTGCCGAAATACGATGCGGTCAACCCAGCCGCGCTGAAGCGCCTGGTGGCCGCGGGGACGACGCTGAAACCCTTCCCCCGCCCGGTGCTGCAAGCCTGCTTCGACGCCGCCTACAGCTACTACGACGAAGTCTCGGCGAAGAATCCGGCCTTCAAGAAGCTCTACGACAGCCTGCGCCCGTTCCGCACCGACCAGAACCTGTGGTTCCGTCATGCGGAAAACACCTTCGACGCGTTCAACTACTCGATGTCGGCGGCCAACCGCTGAGTTCGCCTCCTCCGGCGCGGCCCAGGCTGCGCCGGAGGAAGCAAGGGGTTCTTTTTTGAAAAAAAGAACCAAAAAACTTTTGGCAACTAGCTCCGCTCTCTTCAAGGAGACAACGGAGCAAACGGATAAAAGTTTTTGCTTCTTTTTTCAAAAAGAAGCGCTTCCTGCCCCTTTGTGCTGTGCCCTCAAGGCTTATTCACCGGCGCGAAACTAGGCGGCGGCGGGTCGTCGTCTTCGATCATCGGCGCTTCGATCTTGACCTTGCTCACGTCGGGATCGCGTTCGGGATCGAGCAGTCCGGTGACCATGATCGGGAAGGCGATGACAAGCCCGACCATAACGAGTTGCAGCAGAACCCACGGGATCGCGCCCCAGTAGATGTCGGAGCTCTTTACCTCCTTCGGCACCACACTGCGCAGATAGAACAGTGCGAACCCGAAGGGCGGGTGCATGAACGAGGTCTGCATGTTCACGCAGAGAATGACGCCGAACCAGATCAGCGCCGCATCGGCGCCCACGACGGGGGCGAGCAGCTTTTGCGCGACAGGCGCCAGCATCGGCACGATGATGAAGGCAATCTCGAAGAAATCGAGGAAAAACGCCAGGAAGAAGATGAAAATATTGACGACAACCAGGAAGCCCCAGACCCCGCCGGGCAGGCCGGTCATCAGGTGCTCGACCCAGAGATTGCCGTCAACGCCAGCGAAGGTGATCGAGAAGCAGGTGGCGCCGACCACAATGAAGGCGACCATCGAGGTGATCCGCATCGTCGCCTGGAACGCCTGCACGATGAGCTCGCGCAGATCCTTCACGTTCCAGGCGCGCCAGCACAGCCAGATCACGGAGGCGAACATCACCGTGAAGGCGGCGCGGAACAGGAGCGATTTGAACGCGAAGATCCCGATCACCGAACCGGCTAGGCTCGCCACGATGCCGGCGGCGAACATCGACTTGTCGAACTTCGTCAGCGGAGCGTTGCGCACCACCGCCAGCACGATCGCACCAATGGCGCCCATGGCGCCCGCCTCGGTGGGGGTCGCCAGCCCCATCATGATGGTGCCGAGCACCAGGAAGATAAGCACGGCAGCCGGAACGATGCCCCAGGTGCATTTGACGATCAGCGGCCAGCCCGAAAGCGTGCGCGGCACCGGGGGCACGTGGTCGGGGTAGAAAACCGACAGGTAGAACGTGTAGCCGGCGAAGAGCGCAATCTGCACCAGCGAGGGGCCCCAGGCGCCAAGATACATGTCGCCGACCGAGCGGCCGAGCTGGTCGGCCAGCACGACGAGGACCAACGAAGGGGGAACGAGCTGTGTGATTGTGCCGGAGGCTGCAAGCACGCCGGTCGCATAGCGAATATTGTACTTGTAGCGCATCATCACCGGCATGGTGATCATCGCCATCGCGATCACCTGGGCGGCAACGGTGCCCGTGATGGCGCCGAGAATGAAGCCGACGATGATGACGGAATAGCCGAGCCCGCCCCGCACGGGTCCGAATAGCTGGCCCATCGACTCCAGCATGTCCTCGGCGAGGCCGCATTTCTCCAAGATGGCGCCCATGAAGGTAAAGAACGGGATCGCCAGCAGCAGATCATTGGCCAGGATCGAGCCGAAGATGCGGCCCGGAATCGCCTGGAGGAAGGAGAAGGTGAAGAAATCGAGCGCGATCGATAGAAAACCGAAAGAGAGCCCGACGGCGGCCAGCGAAAAGGCGACCGGGAAGCCATAGAGCATGAAGACCACGAGGCCGCCGAACATCAGCGGCGGCATCCACTCCAGCGGTATCATTGCACAGGCCTCTCGTAATGCGTCATCACATCGGTCTGCATCCCGCGCAGATGCCCGATGCGCTTGATCAGTTCAGAAACGCCCTGCAGTGCGACGCAGATAAATCCGGCGGGAATAACGAATTTGATCGGCCAACGCAGCAAACCGCCGGCGTTGGAGGAGTGTTCCTGCACGTTGAAGGACTGCATGAAGAACGGCCAGCTCAGCCAGGCCAACAGCAGGCAGGCGGGGATGAGGAACACGATCGTCCCGATCACGTCGACCAGCACCTGGCCACGCTCGCTCAGCGTCATGTACCAAATGTCGACGCGGACGTGCTCGTTGCGCTTCAGCGTGTAGGAGGCGCCCATCATGACGATGACCGCGAACATGTACCACTGCAGTTCGAGCCAGGAATTGGAGCTGATGTCATAGGCATAGCGCACCATCGCGTTGGCGGCGCTGACGACGCAAGCCAGCAGCACGAGCCAGTCGCAGATCTTGCCGATGAACTGGTTGAACCGGTCGATCCAATGGCTTGCAGACAACAGACTTCGCACGCGGTGCCCCTCCCCTACTCGTGTTACTGAGCGCGACCGGCAAAAGCCACACCATTTCTCAAGACACTGAATCGGCAAACAGGTCAACCGGAGAGAGCGCTCACCACCGCTTTCACCCCGCCGCCGCGGCTGCGCGCCCCTCGGAGAGCCGCCAGATCCGGTCGAACCGCTCGACGCCGGTGAGGCGGTGGGCGATCAGGATCACCGTGCGGCCGACCGCAGTCTCGTTGAGGGTTTGCAGAAACGCGCGCTCGGTATCCGCATCGAGGCCGGCGCATGGCTCGTCGAGGATGAGGATGGGGGCGGCGGAGAGCAGCGTTCGTGCCAGCGCAAGCCGGCGGCCCTGGCCGCCCGAGAACCGCGCGCCGGCCTCGCCGACCCAGGTCTCGAGCCCGTCGGGCAGGCTGTGCACCGTGTCGGCGATCCGTGCCGCCTCCAGCGCCGCCCATAGGTCCTCCTCCGCCGCCTCCGGCCGGGCGAGCAGCAGGTTGGCGCGGATGGTGTCGTCGAACAAATGGGTGGCCTGCGAGAGATAGGTGATCCGCTGGCGCAGATCGCCCGCCGCCAGTGTCGCGATATCGGTGCCCCCGAGCAGGATACGCCCGGATTGCGGGGCGGCGAGCCGCAGCGCGAGCGCTGCCAGCGTCGATTTGCCGCTTCCGGAAGGGCCGAGCAGCGCCACCCGGCTGCCCGACGGCACGTCGAGCGTCATCCCATCGAACACATCCGGCCGGTCGGCCTGCCAGCGGAACTGCACCCCCTCGAAGCGCAGCGCGCTGCCGCGTGGCAGGGTAACCGGGGTCGCCGGGTCGGGCCCCGCGCCCGGCGTCTCGGCCGCCGCGATCACCCGCTCGGCCGAGGCCGCGGCGTGGCCCGCCAGCACCCCGGCGCGAGCCAGCCCGGCGATCGGCTCGAACGCCGCCACCGCCAGGAACGCCGCCACCGCGATGGCAGGATCGAACGACACGGTCACGATCACCGCCAGCATCATCGCCTGGCCGCACAGCAGCGCCCCCGCCTGCGCCACCGCCGCCCGGCCGGACACCTCGTGCTGGGCCGCGAACAGCGCCGCCTCGCGCGACTGGATCAATGCCAGCATTCGCCCTTCGGCGGCGAAGGCCCGCACCTCGCGCAGGCCATGGAGCGTGTCGAACACCGCCACGCGCAGCGCGCTGATCGTGATGCCCAGCCGCATCCCCGCCGATCGTGCGACCAGGGCGGCACGGTACGGCAGATAAAAGGCCGCGACGGCAAACAGCGCCGCGGCGACCAGTGCCAGGAGGATATTGCCCCGCCCGATCTGCCACAGCAGCACCGGCAGCAGGATCGCGGCATGGGCGAGGGGGATGAGGATGCGCAGATACACCCCGTCGAGCGCGTCGACGTCATTGACCAGCCGCGCCAACAAATCGGCGGAGCGGCGATAGCCAATACCGCCCGCCGCCCCACGCGCCAGCCCGCGGAAAAACCACACCCGCACGTCGGCCAGCGCGCGGAACATCGCGTCATGGGTCGCGAGCCGCTCGAAATAGCGCAGCACCACCCGCGCCGGCCCGAGCAAGCGCATCAGCGGCGGCGCCGCCACCATCGCGCCGGTGGAAACCACCATGGCGCCGGACAGTGTCATCATCGCGGTCGCCACCAGCAGCGCCGCGAGCGAGACCAGCAGACCGAAACCGAGCGCCAGCCAACGCCCCCGCCACAGGCCGAAAATCCGCCGCAATGCCGTCATGCCGTCCCCCGCGTGCCGACGACCCGGCCACCGCGCAGATCCACCCGGCGCGCACTGAACGCATGCGCCGCCGTCGCGTGGCTCGCCAGCAGCGTGGTCCGCCCGAGGCAGAGCCGCTTGAGACTGTCGAGCACGTCGGCCTCCGTCACCGGATCGAGATGCGCGGTCGGCTCGTCGAGCAGCAGGATCGGCGCGTCCTTGAGGAAGGCCCGGGCAATGGCGATCCGCTGCGCCTGGCCGCCGGACAGCCCATAGCCGCCCTCGCCGATCACCGTATCGAGCCCCTGTGGCAGCAGGATTGCGAAATCAACCACCCGCGCCGCCTCCGCTGCGGTTTCCACCTCGTCATCGCTGGCCTCTGGCTTGGCAAAACGAATGTTCTCGGCAATCGAGGCGGCGAACAGCACCGGCCGCTGGCCGACCCAGGCGGTCAGCCGCGCGAGCGCCTGGGGCACCAGGGTCGCGATATCGGCGCCGTTGAAGGTCACCCGGCCGGCATCCGGGCGTACGAAGCCGAGCAGGATCTCGATAATGCTGGTCTTCCCCGACCCAGAGGGTCCAGCGAGGATCACCACCTGCCCGGCCGGGATGCGGAAGGTCACGCCGTCCAGCGCCTTGCCCCGGGTGGCGTCCCAGCTCAGCGAGACGTCGCGGAAATCGATGGTGATGCCGTGGGCGGAGACCGTGCGGACCTCGAGCGGCGGCGTTTCGGGCGGCAGCGCGGGCAGATCGACCAGCGCCTCGGCGGCGGCGATGGCGTGCATGCGCTCCTGATAGGCGGCGGCGAAGGCGCGCAAGGGCGCGAAAAACTGTGGCGTGGCCAGCACCATGAACAGCGCGACGGGGAGGGACGCCAGCGTACCGGCGGCGTACTGGCCGCCGTAACGCACCGCAATCGCGATCAGCGCGATCGCCGCCGCGCAGTCGAGCCCCGCCGAGGAGAGGAAGGCGACGCGCAGCACCCGCATGGTCCGCCGCCGCAATTCGTCGGCCGCGCGGGCCAGCGCCTGCGCCTCGGCCTCCGCACGGCCCGCCAGCACGATGGTGGCAATGCCGCTGACCCGGTCGAGAAACCGCGTCTGCAACCGCGCCATCGCGGCGAATTGTCCGCGCGCCGCCGCCGCTGCGCCGAGGCCGGACAGCGCCATCGCGGCCGGCACCAGCAGCCCGGCGCCGATCAGTATCAACCCGGCGATCGGATCGAGCGCCAGCGCAACGGCGGCCACCGCCACAGGCACCACGAACGCCACGACCGCTGCCGGGAGCCAGCGGGCGAACAACCCGTCGACCGCCTCGATGCGATCGATGACGACGGCGGCGAGCGCGCCGGAATGGGCGCCGCGCAGCATCGCCGGCCCTGCAGCGAGCAGTCGCGCCATGGCATCGCCGCGCAGTCGGCGCCGGGCGGCCGCCCCGGCGTCAAACGCAAAGCGCTCGACGAGGATCGCGCAACCGGCCTGGACGAGCGCCGCCGCGAGAAAGCCGCCGAGCGCCGCGTAGGGCAGTCCGCGCCCCGCCAATGCTGCGCCGAGCACGCGACGGCACCGGCGACGCTGCATGCGACGACCACGGCGGTGCCGCGGCGCGACATCCGGGTCTGCGCCCGCAGCCATTGGCGCGCGACGGTCTTGGTTGCTTCCATGCAGGCCGGTTTAGCGCATGTCGCCGCGTCGGGAAGGGGGTATCAGTACATCACGTCGCCGCCGTTGGGCGACAAGGTCGCGCCGACATAGTAGCCGCCATGCGGCCCGGCGAGCAGTAGCGCGGTGGCGGCGATCTCCTCGGGGGTGCCGAAACGCCCGGACGGCAGCCGCGCTTTGAAGGCTTCCTGCCATTCAACGGGGTTGCGGCGCACCAGATCCGTGTCGATCGGGCCAGGCGCGATGGCGTTGACGCGGATGCCGCGTGGCGCGGCTTCCCAGGCGAGTGCGCGGGTGAACCCGGCGATACCCGCCTTGGCGGCGCAGTAGGCCGCGATATTCGGGCCGCCTTTGATGCCGAGCTGGCTCGCGACATTGATGATGCAGCCTGATCCGCGCGCGAGCATGCCGCGATAGACGGTCTGCGCCATGAAGAACATACCCTTCAGGTGCACGTCGAGAATGCTGTCGTAGTCCTCCTCGGTGACCTCCTCGAAGGGTTTGCGGATATTGGCGCCGGCGTTGTTGAACAGGATGGAGACCGGCCCGAGCGCCGCTTCGACATCCTCCGCGAATTGACGTGCCACTGAAATGTCAGATACATCTAAGCTGGCAACGAAAACCCGCCGTCCGAAAGCCTTAATCTCATTGGCCGTCTCCGTCGCCTTTTCATCGTCGCCCAAATGGCAGAACGCGATATCGGCGCCGTTCTCGGCGAAGGCCAGCGCGGTGGCGCGGCCGATTCCGCGCGATCCGCCGGTGACCAAGGCAACCTGATCAGTGAACATCATGAGCTTTCCCTCCCTCATCGAACCGCCAGCATAGGCGCTCGGCGCCACCGCGTCGCCCCATCCTCTTGCGCATCCTCTTGCGCTAGGCCGCTTTGGCCGGAACACTGCTGCCGAATGGCTGAATGGGATGGCGACGCGATGACGCACGACTCGAACCGGATCGTCCAGGACTGGCTATCGGCACTGGAGGCAACCCTCGCCACCGGCGATGCGCCCGGTGCCGCTGCCTTGTTCGGTGAAGAGAGCTACTGGCGCGATCTCGTCGCCTTCACCTGGAACATCAAGACTATGGAGGGCCCCGGCGCCATTGCGGCGATGCTGGCCGAGACCCTTCCCCGGGTGCAGCCCGGCGCCTTCCGGCTCGATGGTGTGGCCAACGAGGAGGGCGGCGCGCTGATGGCGTGGTTCACCTTCGAAACCGCGATCTCGCGCGGCCGTGGGCAAGTTCGCCTCAAAGACGGCAAGGGCTGGACGCTGTTCACCGCCATGCGCGAGTTGAAGGGCTTCGAGGAACACCAGGGCCCGACCCGCGAGGAGGGCGTCGTCCATGGCGCGCTCAAGGGCGGTCGGCAGACCTGGCTGGAACGCCGGCAGGCCGCCGAGGCATCCATGGGCCTCACCGAGCAGCCTTTTTGCCTGGTGATTGGCGGTGGGCAGGGCGGCATCGGCCTCGGCGCCAGGCTCAAGCGGATCGGCGTGCCCGCGCTGGTGGTCGACGCGCATGAGCGGCCGGGCGATGCCTGGCGCAAGCGCTACAAATCGCTCTGCCTGCATGACCCCGTGTGGTACGACCACTTGCCCTACATGCAATTCCCCGAGCATTGGCCGGTCTATACGCCCAAGGACAAGATGGGCGATTGGCTTGAGATGTATGTCCGCCTCATGGAGCTCGACTACTGGTCCTCCACAAGCTGCAAGAGCGCCCGCTACGACGAGGCCGCCGGCAATTGGGTGGTGACGGTGGAGCGCGAGGGGCGTGAGATCGTGCTTCGCCCGGCCCATGTGGTGCTGGCCACCGGCATGTCCGGCGTGCCGGAAATGCCTGATATCAAGGGGATGGAGCGTTTCACTGGGAAGCAGCACCATTCCAGCGCCCATCCCGGCGGGAAGGGGTATGAGGGGCGCAACTGCATCGTTGTCGGCGCCAACAACTCGGCGCATGACATCGCGGTGGACCTGTGGGAGCACGGCGCCAACGTCACCATGATCCAGCGCTCCTCCACCCTGGTCGGCCGCGCCTCGACGCTGCGGCGCAATGGCGATGCCGGGCTGTATTCCGAGGCGGCCTTGCGCAAGGGGATAAACGTCGATGACGCCGACCTCATCGTCGCCTCCCTGCCCTACGCCCTGCTGCCCGCCGCGCAGAAGCCGGTGTGGGACAAGATCCGCCAGGACGATGCCGAGTTCTATGACCGGCTGACCAAGGCGGGCTTCAAGCTCGATTTCGGCGATGACGAGAGCGGCTTGTCGTTGAAATATGCCCGGCGCGGCTCGGGCTACTATATCGATGTCGGCGGCTCGGAACTGGTCGCCAACGGCTCTGTTGGTCTGCGCAGCGGCGTCAACATCGCTGAAATCAAAGAAAAATCCGTCATCCTCACCAATGGTGAGGAACTCCCGGCCGACCTCATCGTCTACGCCACCGGCTATGGCTCGATGAACGGCTGGGCGGCGGCGTTGATATCGCAGGAGGTGGCGGACAAAGTCGGCATTTGCTGGGGCCTCGGCTCCGACACCCAGAAGGACCCGGGGCCGTGGGAGGGCGAGCTGCGCAACATGTGGAAGCCCACCGCGCAGGACGGGCTATGGTTCCACGGCGGCAATCTCGCGCAGTCCCGCCACTACTCGCGCTATGTCGCCTTGCAGTTGAAGGCGCGGTTCGAGGGCATTCCGACGCCGGTTTACGGTCAGGCGCCGGTCTATCACACCAGTTGAACTCGGGCGGGCGATTCAGACCTCCGACGTGCCGCCTCCGGTCATCGCGCGCTAATTGGCCCAGACCCGGTTCACGCCCTGGCCGAAGCGGTCATAGCTGACGCCGTAGACGTGGAGCGACAGCGCCGTCTCGGTGCCGAGATTGGCGAGGCGGTGGATGGCGGCCGGATCAGCGGCAGCGTGGGCGACGTCACCGGGGCGGCGGGGGATGCAGGTGGTCGGGCGGGCGCAGTCGCCTTCGGGCCGGAAGAAGGTCTCGGCCAGCCAGCCCTGCTGCACCCCGAAGGCGCACCAGGTGTGGTGGCCATGCACGGGGGACATCTGGCCGGGCGCCCAGGCGATGATCACGGCCGCATAACCGGCTAGAGGGTCATTGTGCAGGAGATGCCGCGTGTAGCGGTCGGGGCAGCAGGGACAATCTAACCCGCGCAAGAGGTCGGGATCGCCCAGATGCGGCGCGATCGCCGCGGCCATGTGGCGTTCGCGCTCGCTGCGGGGCGATGCGGCGGCGGTGGCGATGTCGTTGAGCAGGCGGCGGAGCGGCGCGGTGGTGATCATAAGGACTCCGAGACGACGAGGGGGGAGGTCGGGCCGGTAAGGGCGGCGAGCACCATGGCGCGGCTGGCGGCGACTTGTTCGCACATGATGGCGGCCGCTTCCGGCCCGTCGCCTTCGGAGAGTGCGGTCAGCAGCGCCTGATGCTCATGCGCCATTTCGCGGGTGCGGTCGCGCCGGGCGAGGCTGAGCACCAGCATGCGCGAGGATTCATCGAGCAGGCGGCCGACTTGGCGGGCCAGGCGCTGGTTGCCCGCGAGTTCAGCGATGGCGACGTGGAAATCCCGGTTGGCGGCGAGGAAGGCCAGGGTGCTGTCGAGGTCGGCGGGGTCATAGCCCTGCTGGACGATCGCCTCGAGCCGGGCAAGGCCGCCGGCGTTGCCCGCCCCGCTGCGCACCGCTTGGGCGGCGCGTCGTGCGGCCTCGCCTTCGAGGATCAACCGCAGTTCGAACACCTCATGGATATCACGCAGCGTGACCACACTCACCACCCAGCCGCGGCGGGGCAGCGCGCGCACCAGGCCCTCATCGGCGAGGCGGGAGAGTGCGGCGCGGATGGGGGCGCGGCCGAGGCCGGTGCGGGCAGCGAGCGCGATTTCGCTCAGCGTGGCACCGGGGGCGAGGCGGCAGGCGAGGATATCGGCGCGCAGCAGCATGGCCGCGCGATCGGCCAGAGGGCTGGCGCTCAGGGCATCATCCATGCGACTCCCGCTTGGCGATTTCTAACATGTCAGATAAATGCCAATCTTGGCGGCCGCCGTCAACCGGGATCTCGACGGATCAGCGCGGCGCTGGTAACGCTCGTGCAGGAGGCAAGATGATCACATCCCTATGGATCGCCCTCGGCGGCGCGATCGGCAGTATGGCGCGCTATTGGACCGGCGTAGCCGCCGCGCGGATGTGGGGCACTGATTTTCCTTGGGGCACGCTGCTGATCAACGTGGTTGGCAGCTGCATCATCGGCTTCATCGCCACCGTGACGTTGCCGCAAGGCCCCCTGCCCGCCTCCGACAACATGCGGGCGCTGATGATGGCGGGTTTCTGCGGCGGATTTACCACCTTCTCCGCCTTCAGCCTGCAAAGCTGGGACCTGCTGCGCGCCGGCGATTGGCAGGGGGCGGTGTGGAACGTGGTGGCCTCAGTGGTGCTTTGCCTGCTCGCGGTGATCGCCGGGCATGCGATGGCTATGCGGTTTTACGCGCTGCGCTAGGGCGCCCCGACCAGCAGTTCCAGCAGCGCCTTGAAATCGCTCCCCTCCCCCGTCAGCCCGAGCACCGCCTGCTCGATGTCCGCCGTGCGTGCCGCGCCCAAAGCGGGGGTGGCGAAGGCGCGGTATTTGGCGATGATCTCGCTCGCGGTCGCCCGTGGCACCGGGCCGCCGGATGCACTGCGGAGCATAGTTTCCAGCCGGCGGTTATCGGTAAGGGTGAGGGCGACGCGGCCGAGTCGTTCGGCGGGATAGGCGGCCTCGGCAATGGGATCGACTCGCACGGTGGTGGCGTGGACCAGGCGGCCGATCGCTGGGTCGGCGAAGGCGGGTTCCATCACCTCCTCCACCGTCACCCGTCCGCGCGCCAAAGCAGCGGCGACTGGCCAGGCGAGTGCGTATTGCGCAACGGGCGAGGTTTCCGGCACGCCTTGGTAGAGGGCGGCGGAATAGGCGAAGGTGTCGATCTCGACGCCGCTGATATCTTCCGCGGTGAGGCCGTGTGCGGCCCGCAGGGCGAGGGCGGCGTCGATCGGGGCATGCGCCCAGCGGCAGACCGGGTAGTTCTTGATATATTGCGCCGTGGTGAGCCAGGTCTCACCGAGATCGGCCCAGGCGAAGGCGGCGTCGTCGAACTCGACCAAAGCGGCCGGCGAGCCGGTGAAGCCCTGCTCGGCCAGCAGGGCGGAGGCGACGCCGGTGGGGGCGCCCCAGGCGGTGCCGTCATGCAGCATCGAGGGGTTGGCGATCTCGCGCATCATCTGGCTGCGCGGGGCGTGATATTCGGCGATGCCCAGCGCCTCGCGCAGCATCGGCTGCGACATCGCGCGCAGGCGGGCGAAGATGGCGACGCAGCCGAGGGCGTTCCAGGCGCCGGAGGTGTGGTAATCCGCGGTCGTCGCGTGCAGGGCGGCGGAGGCGCGATAGGCGGTTTCGTAGCCGACGACCAGTGCCGCCAGCGCATCGCGGCCGGAGAGTCCGGCGCCGGCATCGGCGAGCGCGACGAGGGCGGGGAAGAGTGCGGCGCCGGCGTGGCCCTTGGAGGGCTGCCAGCCGTCATGCGCGTCGAGATTGTCGAGCTGGGTGGCCATGGCGAAGGCGGCGCCGGGGAGCGAGGTGGTTCGGCCGTCGAACAGCAGGCGTGCCGCGGGGGCGCCCGGACCGGCGGCCCAGTGCATCGCCGCGTGATCCCTAGCGATGCGCCCGGCCTGCATGCCGCTCGCGGCGGCGGTGACGCCGATGAGGTCGAGCACCAGGAGGGCGGCGAATTCCAGCACGTCCGCGGGGATATCGCCGGGACCGGTGGTGGCGATGAAATCGGCCACGCGGTCGAACATTCTGGACGGCGTGGGCAAAGACTGCATGATGGTCACGGCGTACCTCCTCGCGGCGGCGAAAGCTTCGCGCGGGCGGCGGTTTCGCACAACAGCAGGGGGGCTGAGATGCAGGAGATCGGGCGGGTTGCCGAGGTCTGGCGCTATCCGGTGAAATCCATGGCCGGCGAGGCGGTTAAGGCCGGGTTTCTCGGTTTCGCCGGGGTCTATGGCGACCGGGTGTATGCGTTTCGCAAGCAAGGCGGCCACACCGGTTTCCCGTTCATGACCGCGCGTGAGCAGACGGCGATGCTGCTGATGCGGCCGCGTTTTCGCGACCCTGTGGCCATGGCTGCGCCGGCCGATCTCGCCGCCGCGGCAAGCCTCGGGCCTGGCATCACGCCGCTTTACGCGCCGGAAGCGCCGGAGGGCGAGACGCTCGCCATCGACTCCCCTGCCCTCGCCGCCCGGGTTGGCGCCGCACTGCTGCCGCGCTCCGAGCGAGGGCTGACGGATTGCCGGCCGTTATCGCTGATTTCGCTGGCCACCATCGCGCAGCTTGCCGCCGAAACCGGGCGGGCGCTGGATGCGCGGCGGTTCCGCGCCAATTTGTATCTCGATCTCGCCGGGGGCGGGTTTGCCGAGGATGCGCTGATCGGGCGGCGTATCCGCCTGGGCGACAAGGCCGAGGCGATGCTGTTGGAGGCCGATCCGCGCTGCAAGATGATCACTCTCGACCCTGATACCGCGGAGGCGGACCCGGCAATACTTCGCCAGGTCGCCAAGGCGCATGGGGGGAACGCCGGGGTCTACGCCGCAGTGCTGGTGGAAGGCATGGTGCGGCCGGGAGACCCCGTCATCCTTCTCTAACTGGTTAGGGAGTGAGTTTTACGCCCTGGAGCCGCATGATGCCGTCCGGCATGGTTTGGAAGCCTTTCAGCCCGGCGACGTGGCCGATTATGTAGCGGGGGCTCCAGAGGTAGATGATCGGCAGGTCCAGGCTCTCTTGCGCCCAAACCTGAGCGTAGAGCGCGCGGCGGGCGGCGACATCGGTGGTTTCGCGGGCCTGGTCGAGCAGGGAATCAACCTTGGGGTTGGCGTATTGCGCCGTGTTGAGCGCGGCGCCGCTGTGCAGGAAGGACCAGACGTTGCTGTCGGGGTCGAGCAGGCCGGACCAGCCGATGAAGAAGGCCTGGTAATCGCCCTTCTGCGAGGCGGCCAGCGTGGTGCCGAAATCCATCACCACCGGCTGGATGGCGATGCCGGCCTCGGCGGCCATGGATTGCACGACCTCGCCGACCTGCACGCCCTGCGGCGAATTGGGGATCATCAGCTTCACCGGGTAGGGCGTCTTCACCCCGGCCTCTGCCAGCAGCGCGCGGGCGCGGGCGATATCGCGCGACGGCGGCTTGTGGGTGGCGACGTGGAGGGGGTGGGCGGGGGAGACCGGCTGGGCGTTGGGCGTGTACTGGCCGGCGAAGACCACCTGGATCACCGCCTCGCGGTCGATCGACAGCGACAGCGCCTGGCGCACCCTTGCGTCGCGCCCGAGCGGGGTATCGGCGGCCGGGTTGTTGCCGATGTTGATGGTGAGGCCGGTGTAGCCGAGGCTGCTGGCGGTGGAGAGCTTGAGCTTGGGGTTCTTGGCCACCGTATCGACGTCGGTCGGCACGATATCGGCGATTTCGACGGCGCCGGCCTGGAGGTTGGCGAGGCGCACCGAGCTGTCGGTCATCGGGCGATAGACCACCCGGTCGAAATGGATGTTCCCCTTGTCCCAATAGTCGGCGAAGCGATCCAGCGTGATGTGGTCCTGCGCCACGCGTTCGGTGAACTTGAACGGGCCGGCGCAGACCGGGCGAAGGCCGAAATCCTTGCCGGCGGCCTCGGCCGCTTTGGGCGAGATCATCATGCCGGAGCGGTCGGTCAACTGCGCGAGCCAGGCGGCGTTGGGCTGTTTCAGCACGACGCGCACGGTCAACGGATCGACCACCTCGATGCGGTCGGCGGCGGCGAGCTCGTTGCGGCGGAAGCTGCCGGGGAAGGTGAGGTGCCGATCCAGCGTGTATTTCACCGCCGCGGCATCCATTTTCTCGCCGTCGTGGAACAGCACGCCGGAACGCAGGCGCAGGATGATGGTCTTGCTGTCGGGATATTCCCAGGAGGTGGCGAGGCGCGGCACCATGTTCAGCCCGGCATCGAGGTCCACCAGCTTGTCGCAGATGCCGGTCATCACGTTGGTGCCGACGAAGGTGCGGGACAAAGTGGGATCGAGGATGTCGGGGTCGTTGTTCATGCCGATGCGCAGTGTCTGGGCATCGGCGACGGTGGCGTTGAGGGCGAGTGCCAGGACGGCGGGGATCAGGCGGCGCATGGGATCGTTCTCCAGTGGGGAGGGCGGGGCCCGGCGTTGCGGGCGGGATCGATACGGCGCGTGTGTGGCGATCAATTCTGCGGCCACGGGGGCCGCAGACGTCAAGTGGCGAGATAGTCCGCGAAGTAATCCATCGCGGTGAGCTTGCGGGCGGTGAACCCCATGCGGTGGGCTTCGGCCGCGAAGGCGTCGATCTCATGGGCGCAGGCGTCGTAACCGACGGGGTGGAAGTCGATGCCCATGGCGGCGACGGCTTTCTCCAGTTCCTCCTCGAGCCAAGGGGTGGCGTAGGGGAAGCCGCGGATGGAGGCGACGAACATCGCCTCGGCGGCGGCGAAGGCGTCGGTGAGGGATTTGGCGATCCAGGGGTTCGCCTCGAACAGCGCGCGGCGGACGACGATGAGGTGCTGCGGCGGGAAGCAGCGCGTGGCGGCGAAATACCCCTCCTCGACCGGACGGAAATCCGGGAACAGCCGGGCGATCGGGCCATTCGTGGGGTGGTAGCGCTCGGGGCGTGGCGGCGAGAGGATGGCGTCGAGCTCGCCGTCGATCAGCATGGTCGAGAGCGAACGGTCGGCGGGGGCGTTGAAGACACCATCGGGGAGTTTCTGGTCAAAGGGGGCGGACCAGGGGGCATCGATATTGCCGATCCACCAGGTGAAGCTCTCGGGCGGCGCGCCGAGATGGCGGAGGAGATGGCGGTACCAGATGCTGCCCGAGGCGGTGTAGCTGTAGGAGCCGACGCGGGCACCCTTGAGATCGGCGATGGAGCGGATCGGGCCGCCCTTGCGCACGTAGATATCGCGCGCAGTGAAGTTGCGCAGCGGGAAGATCGGCAGCCCGACATTCATCCGGTCGTCGCGATCGACTGCGTAGAGATGCTGCGCGCAGGACCATTCGCCGCCATCCACATCGGGCGAGCGGGCGGCAAGGCTCAGCGCATTGGCGCGCTTCGGCCAGGAGCCGCTGTCGCCGAGCGCCATCGTGAGGTCGATACCCTGGGGCTTCACCGCGCCGGTGGCGAGGGGCATGACGCGGGCATAGTCGGCGCAGGCGAGGGTGATTTTGAGGTCGGCCATTGTGGTTTGCCTTTCGGGCTAGACCTGGAATTCCTCCATCTTCTCCACCGATCCGCGCAACGCGTCGGACCATGCTTTGGAGAGACGGCGGAAATACTCGTCGTCATTGTCGATACGGCGGATCTGGCTGATTTCCAGCGTGTCGCGCTCATACACCAGCAGGTCGATCGGCATGCCCACCGAGAGGTTGGAGCGCATGGTGGAATCGAAGGAGAGCAGGATCAGCTTCGCCGCCTCGCCGAGCCGCATGGAGGATTGGGTGACGCGGTCGAGGATCGGCTTGCCGTATTTGTGCTCGCCGATTTGCAGATATGGCGTGTCGTCGGTCGCCTCGATGAAATTGCCCTCGGCATAGATCTGGAACAGCCGCGGCGGCTCGTTGCCGATTTGCCCGCCGAGAATGAAGGAGGCGG
>JAPLOH010000288.1:0-6285 GCA_026400845.1 Alphaproteobacteria bacterium | reverse complement strand
TGGCCTCAAGCGCCGGGCCGTCAACGTCGCGAGTATCGCGCACCGCCGAGCCGATCAGCCTGGCGGCGCGGTACATCGAGGCGACGGTAAACAAGGTTGGCCGCTCCGGGTCCGGTTCGGCCGCCATCTGCTCGTTGAGCACACTCACCACCGATTGGGTGACCGCAAGGTTCCCCGCCGTCAGCAGCACCAGCGAACGGTCGCCGAGCTTGTTCCAGTAGTGGAGTTTGCGGAAGCGCGAAATATTGTCGACGCCGGCGTTGGTGCGAGTATCGGCGGCGAAGACGATGCCCTGGTCGAGGCGAAGGGCGACGGCGTAGGTCATTGCTGCGGACTCTGCTGCTGCACCTGGACATGAACCTCCAAGGTCTCCTCGCCGCCACCGCGCCGCGAGCCCCTTATGGGCGCAGCATAGGTTGCATCCAGCGCCGCCGCCAACCGCACGTAGCGTTCGGTCGGGCAGACCAGATTGGCGACGTCGAAGCCGATCCAGCCGAGCCCGTCGACCCAGGCCTCGGCCCAGGCGTGATGGGCCGGCTCGACCGGGCCGGTCTCCATCAGCAAGTAGCCCGTCACGTAGCGGGCGGGAATGCCACCGACGCGGGCGGCGGCGATGAAAATATGGGCATGGTCCTGGCAGACCCCCTGTCCGGAGGCGAGTGCCTCGGCCGCCGTGGTCTCGGCACCGGTGACGTCGGTTCGGTATTCCACCCGGGCGCGAATGCGCGCCATCAGCTCATGCAGCCACGCCACCGTGCCGCCGGGCGGGATCGGCGTCACCAGCGCGGCGATCGCAGCATCGGGCGCGGTGAGCGGGGTGCGGCGAAGAAAGACCCGCAGCGGCACCGTCTCGGCCAGGCCCAGCACAAGGCCGGCGCGGTCCTCCACCTCGACACTGCCACGCGCGGTGATTTCCACCATCACATGCGGTCCCTCGACGGTCAGCAGATGCAGCGTATTGCCGAACCCGTCGCGCGTCTCGGTAAGCTGGCCCTCCGGCTGCGACACGATCGCCCAGTCGATCAGCCGCTGCCCCTCGAAGCTGCACGGCGTCAGGCGCAGGCTCTGGATGCTGTAGGAGGCCTCCGAGGTGTAGCGGTAGCGGGTGGTGTGTTCGATCGAAATCCGCATCGGAACCGCCGATCAGCCGTTGAAGTGGTAGGCGCCGGCGATTTCGCTCGCCAGTCGGTTGTTGCCGGCGATGAAATCCGCCAGGAAATCATGCAACCCGGATTGCAGGATGCGCTTCATGTCACCGCCCTGGAGGCGCCGCAGGATCTCCTCCGCCGTCGCCGCGCAAGGCGGCATCGCGCCATAGGAGGCGGCCAGACCCGCGAGACTGTTCACCAGTTCGACGTAGCAGGAGCGCAGCGAGCGCGGCATTTCGTGGTTGAGGATGAGGAAGTCCGCGATGTGCCAGGGCTTGAAGGCATCACGGTAGACCCAGCGGAAACTGCGATGGGCCGAGACCGAACGCAGGATCGCCGAGAGCTGGGTGGTGTCGACCCCGCCGCCGGCGAGTTCGTTTTCCGGCAACAGCACGTAGTATTTGACATCGAGAATCCGCGCCGTGTTGTCCGCCCGCTCCAGGAAGGTGCCGAGCTGGGTGAAGTAGAACGTGTCGTTGCGCAGGATGGTGTTGAGCATGGCGCCGCGGAACAGCGCCGAGCGGTCGCGGATCCAGTCGAGCAGCTGTGGCAGTTCGCCGCCCGCGATGCAGGCGGTGGCGTGGGCGGGGAAATCGAGAAAGGCGCTGTTGAGGCTCTCCCACATGTCCCGCGTGATCGCCGTGCGTTGGGCGCGGGCGTTGCGCCGGGCGGTCGCGAGGCAGGACAGCACGCTCGATGCGTTGTCCTTGTCGAGCAACAGATAATTCACCACCTCGGCGGTTTCGATCCGCGCATGGCGGGCGAGATAACCGGCCTCGCACCCGGCGCTGCGCAGGGTGGCGCGCCATTCGGAATTGCCGCTGTCCTGCGGCAGCAGGGTCAGGCGATATCCGACCTCCAGCAGCCGGGCGATATTCTCCGCCCGCTCCATGTAACGGGCCATCCAGTACAAGTCATTGGCAGTACGGCCGAGCATGGTTCCCTCCCCTACTCTTCCAGCACCCAGGTGTCCTTGGTCCCGCCGCCCTGGCTCGAATTGACCACGAGCGAACCCTTGCGCAACGCCACCCGGGTGAGCCCGCCGGGCGTGAGGCGCATGCGGTCACCGAGCAGCACGAAGGGCCGCAGATCGACGTGGCGGGGCGAGAGCCCGTCATCGCCGAGGGTCGGGCAGGTCGAGAGCGCCAAGGTCGGCTGCGCGATATAGCCATTGGGGTTGGCCGACACCTTGGCGCGGAATTCCTCGACCTGCGCCTTGGTCGAGGCGGGGCCGACCAGCATGCCGTAGCCGCCGGAGCCGTGGGTCTCCTTCACCACCAGCTCCGCCATGTGCTCCAGCACATAGGCGAGTTCATCGGGCTTGCGGCAGTTGTAGGTGTGCACGTTCTGCAGGATCGGCGGGCGGCCGGTGTAGAACTCGATGATGTCGGGCACGTAGCTGTAGATCGACTTGTCGTCGGCGATGCCGGTGCCCGGGGCGTTGACGATGGTGACCCGGCCGGCGCGGTAGAGATCGAAAATGCCGGGCACGCCGAGCATGCTGTCGCGGTTGAAGACCAGCGGATCGAGGAAATCGTCGTCGATGCGGCGGTAGACGACGTCGACCTGTTTGAGCCCCTGGGTGGTTTTCATCATCAGCTGGCCGCCGGTGACCACCAGGTCCTGCCCTTCGACCAGTTCAACGCCCATCCGGTCAGCGAGGAAGGAGTGCTCGAAATAGGCGGAGTTGTGCAGGCCGGGGGTGAGCACGACGATCGTCGGTTCACGGTCGAGATTGGAGGGGGCCACGCTTTCAAGCGTCGCGCGGAGGTCCTCGGGGTAGCGCTCGACGGGGGCGACGCGGTTGGCGCGAAACAGGTCCGGCAGCATGTGCATCATCGTCTCGCGGTTCTCCAGCATGTAGGAGACCCCCGAGGGCGTGCGCGTATTGTCCTCCAGCACCGAAAATTCGTTCTCCCCGGTGCGCACGATGTCGATGCCCATGATGTGCGAGTAGATGCCGCGGGGTGGTTCGGCGCCCATCATCTCCGGCACGAAAGCGGCGTTCTGGATCACCAGATCGACCGGCACCCGCCCGGCGCGCAGGATCTCCTGGCGGTGGTAGATGTCATACATGAAGGCGTTGAGCGCCCGCACCCGCTGTTCGATGCCGGCGGCGAGCTTGCGCCACTCTGCGGCGCTGATGATGCGTGGCACGATATCGAACGGGATCAGCCGCTCGGAGGCCTCCTGCGCGCCGTAGACGGCGAAAGTGATGCCAGTACGGCGGAACATCGATTCCGCCTGGCGGCTCTTGCGATGCAACGCCTCGCCGGTATGGCCCTCCAGCCACGACGCGACGCCGCGATATGGCTCACGCACCCGCCGGCCCTTGCCGAAGCCGCGCATTTCATCGAACGCCACGATCCCGCTCCGCCTCCCCGGTGCCAATGCCGCAATCGTTAAGGCAAGAGTCGGGCCAGAGCGAATCGAGTGAACGCGAATCGGGTGAACGCGAATCGGCGCTCTTCATGCAAGCGCACCATGGCGGTCGAACACCGCCCGCCCGCCGCGCAACGTGAGGTCGGCCCGGGTCTCGGGGATGCGCTCCGGCGGGATGGCGAAGATGTCCTGCGAGAGGATGGCGATATCGGCGAGCTGCCCCGGCATGATCCGCCCGCGGCGCTCCTCGGCGAACTGGGTATAGGCGCCGCACCAGGTGTAGCTGTGCACCGCCTCGGCCACCGTGATCGCCTCCGAGGCGCCGATCAGCGTTCCGCGATCGGTGCGGCGGAGGATCATGGTGGCGATGTTGCGGAACGGGTCGGTGCTGGAAACCGGCGCGTCCGACCCGGCGGCGGGGTTCATGCCGGCGGCGAACCAGGTCCGCATCGGGTTGCAGCCATGCGCGCGGGCTCGACCGATGGAGGCGATGTAGTTGTCGCCGAACTCGTAGAGGAAGATCGCCTGCGGCACCGCCTCGATCCCCCGCGCGGCCATGCGGGCGGTCTGGCCATCGGCCATGAACTCGCAGTGCTCGATGCGATGGCGCCGACCGGCCACCGGCATGTCGGCGCTGTCGGCCTCCTCCATGCCCTGCAAGGTGACTTCGATGCCGGCATCGCCGATGGCGTGGATGGCAAGCTGCCAGCCCTGGCGGTGATATTTCATCAGCAGCCCCTTCAGCGTCTCGGGCGGGAACATGAACATCCCCGTCCCGCCGCCGCCCTCATAGGGCACGCTGACCGCCGCCGTTCGCCCGCCCACCGAACCGTCGGCGAACACTTTCATGGCGCCGAAGCGCAGCATGTCGTCACCCTGCATCGGGCGGATGCCGGAATCCCAGGCTTCGTCGGCGATGCCCTCGGGGTTGCCGGCGAGGCAGAGCCAGGCCCGCACCGGCAGGCGGCCATCGGCGTGGGCGGCGCGATAGGCGCCGATCTCGCGAAAGCCGGCGTTCATGCCGACATTGGCGTCCATCATCGCGGTGAAGCCCTGGGCGGTCATGTGATTGCCGGCCCGCTCGATCGCGTCGACCAGATCGGCATCGGTCGGCCCCGGGATATGCGCACGGATCTGGCGCATTGCCCGTTCCTTCACCAACCCGGTGAGCACGCCGCCGGCGCGATCGAAGGCACCGCCGTCGGGGTCTGGTGTGTTGTGGCCGATTTCGGCGACGGCGAAGGCCGAGCGGTTGGCGACGCCGACATGGCCACAGGCGCGGGTGATGAACACGGGGTTGTCGGGGGCGGCAGCCTGCAACTCGTCGGCGGTGGGGTGGCGGCCGATATCGAGCGCGGTGTGGTCATAACCACGGCCCACCACCCAGGCACCCTTCGCGGCCCGGCTGGCGGCCGTGCGAACGCGGCCGAGCAGCGCGTCGAGCGAGCGCACCTCCTCGGCCCGCAGACTGATCTGCGCCATCGACAGGCCGAGCGAGAGCATGTGCATGTGGCTGTCATTGAATGCCGGCACCGCGACCCGCCCATCTAGATTGATCCGCCGGGTTTTCGCCCCGGCCAAAGCCGCCACCGCGTCATGCTTCCCGGCGGCGATGATGCGATTGCCGTGGATCGCCACCGCCTCGGCGAACCCCTCGCGCAAGCCGCGGAAGACGCGGCCGCCATGGATCAGGATATCGGCGTAGCTCATGTGCGGCCTCCCCGGGGGCGAATACAGTCGATTCTATCAGTGCGTTGATTCTCCGGTCAAACCGTCGCTCCCCGGCTGGTCGCATGCTAGAAGGCAGCCAGCGTGGAGGGGTGGCGATGGAGAAGTGGATCGAGGCGGGGCTGCTGTGGGCGAGATGGTTCCTGCTACCGCTTTATGTTGCCCTGCTGGTCTCGGTGGTGGGCATCTATGTGATGGTGGGCCGCGAGATGTGGCACTTCGTCATGCTGCTGCCCTCGGGCGGCGAGGCGGAGATGATGCTGCTGCTGCTTTCGGTGCTCGATCTCGTGCTGATCGCCAACCTCATGGTGATGGTGGCGATCTCCTCGTACGAAAGCTTCGTCTCCCGCATCGTGGTGGAGAACCAGGACGCCACGCCCGAGTGGCTCGGCAAGCTCGACAGCGGCAACGTGAAGCTCAAGGTCTCGCTGTCGATCGTGATGATCTCGGCGATCCACCTGCTGCGCGCCTACTTGATGGAGGCGACGATGGAGCGGCTCGTTGCCCTCGGCGGCATTCACCTGGTTTTTGTGCTCTCCACCCTCGGCGTGGCGCTGGTCGATCGGATGCACAAGACCGAGCATTGACCCTCAGCGCAGCCGCGCGGTGAGCCGCAGGAAGCGCGCCCACAGCAGCACCGCGGCCACCGACAGCGCGACGATCAGCCCCCACCACATTCCCGGCGCCCGCCAGTCGATAGTGAAGGTGAGGTACCAGCCGAGCGGCATGCCGATCGCCCAATAGGCGAAAGTGGTGATGTACATCGGCACCTCCGCGTCCTTCAGCCCACGCAAGGCGGCCGCCGCCGTCACCTGGGCGCCGTCGGAAAGCTGGAAAAGCGCGGCGAGGAACAGCAGCCCGGCGGCGAAGGTGACCACCTCGGGGTCCACCGTGTAGAGCCCGGCGATCGCCCGTGGCAGAGACAGCATCAGCGCCGCCGCACAGAACTGGCTCAACAGCGCAAGCCCAAGCCCGGTCGCCGCCGAGCGCCGCGCCGCCGCCATATCCCCCCGCCCCGCGGCGTTGC
>JAPLOH010000209.1 GCA_026400845.1 Alphaproteobacteria bacterium | reverse complement strand
TGTCCGACCAGACGTTCCGCCTGATGGACCCCGATACGCGGCGCATGATGGGCGTGCGCGCCGACATCACGCCGCAGATCGCCCGCATCGCCACCACCCGGCTCGCTCATGCGCCGCGCCCGCTGCGGCTCTCCTATGAGGGGCTGTGCCTACGCATCCAGGGCGGCCAGACCGCGCCGGACCGCCAGATCGCCCAGGCCGGCATCGAGCTGATCGGCCATGACAGCCCGGCCGCCGATGCCGAGATCGTGCTGGTGGGCGTCGCCGCTCTCGCCGCCGTCGGCCTCACCCGCATTTCGATCGACCTCACGCTGCCGCTGCTGGTGCCCACCCTGCTGGAGGAGACCGGCATCACCGGCGAGGCCCGCGCCCGCCTGGCCCGCGCGCTTGACCGCAAGGACGCTGCCGCCGTCGCCGAGCGCGGCGGCTCGCTCGCTGGCACGTTGACCGATCTGCTGCTAGCCGCCGGCCCCGCCGAGGGGGCGCTCGCGGCGCTGGACGCCGCCGCCCTCACCCCAGGCGCCCGCGCCCATGCCGAGCGGCTTGCCGCGACGGTAGCGGCCATCCGTGCCCGCGCGCCGGGGCTGAAGCTGACCATCGACCCCGTGGAATTCCGCGGCCTGCGCTACCACACCGGCGTCTGCATGACGTTCTACGCGCCGGACCGGCGGCTCGAACTTGGCCGGGGTGGCCGCTACATCTGCGGCGAGGCGGAGCCGGCGACCGGGCTGACCCTCTACCCCGAGGCGATCCTGCTCGCCGCCCCCAAGGGCCACGCCAAGCCCCGCGTGTTCATCCCCGAAGGCACTGACCCCGCCGCCGCCGCGCAGTTGCGCGGCGAAGGCTGGGCCACTGTCGGCGCCCTCGAGGCGGTGTCCGACCCGCAGGCGGCCGCGCGCGTCAACCGGAGTAGGTTCATGACCAACGTCGCCGTGATCGGCGCCCAGTGGGGCGACGAGGGCAAGGGTAAGATTGTCGACTGGCTGGCCAGCCGTGCCGATATCGTGGTGCGCTTCCAGGGCGGCCATAACGCCGGCCATACGCTCGTGGTGGGCAACCAGACCTACAAGCTCTCTTTGCTCCCCTCCGGACTGGTGCGCGGCAAGCTCGGCATCATCGGCAACGGGCTGGTGGTGGACCCCGAGGCGCTGCTGGCCGAGATCGCCCGCGTGCGCGCCCAGGGGCTCAACGTCTCGCCCGAGACGCTGCGGCTCGCCGACAACGCCATCCTCATCCTGCCGCTGCATGCCGCCAT
This sequence comes from Alphaproteobacteria bacterium, assembly GCA_026400845.1. Taxonomy (GTDB): domain Bacteria; phylum Pseudomonadota; class Alphaproteobacteria; order Acetobacterales; family Acetobacteraceae; genus CAIYPH01. The sequence continues at coordinate 18,118 of JAPLOH010000209.1, read as the reverse complement.
CGACCGCGCCCGCGAGGCGGCCCGCGGCGAGCGCAAGATCGGCACCACCGGGCGTGGCATCGGCCCGGCCTATGAGGACAAGGTGGCGCGGCGCGCCATCCGTGTGGCCGACCTCGCCGAGCCCGAGACCTTGTCGGACAAGCTCGACGAGCTGCTGCTGCACCACAACACGCTGTTGGCCGGGTTGGGTGCGCCGATTTTCGAGAAGCAGGCGCTGCTTGACCTGCTGCTCGGCCTCGCGCCCCAGATTCTTCCCTACGCCGAGCCGGTATGGGAGCGGCTGGACGAGGCACGCCGGGCCGGCAAGCGCATCCTGTTCGAGGGCGCCCAGGCGGTGATGCTCGACGTCGATCACGGCACCTACCCCTACGTCACCAGCTCGAACACGGTCGCCGCCACCGCTGCTTCCGGCGCCGGCATCGGCCCCTCCTCGATCGGCTTCGTGCTCGGCATCGCCAAGGCGTACTGCACCCGCGTCGGCTCTGGGCCGTTCCCCTCCGAGCTGATGGATGAGACCGGCAAGCTGCTGGGCGAGCGTGGCTTCGAGTTCGGCACCGTCACCGGCCGGCCGCGCCGCTGCGGATGGTTCGACGCCACCCTGGTCCGCCAGGCCGCCATGGTCGGCGGCATCCAGGGCCTCGCGCTGACCAAGCTTGACGTGCTGGACGGGCTGCCAGAGCTCAAGGTCTGCGTCGGCTACGACATCGACGGCGAGATGTTCCGCCGCCTGCCCGCCGCCCCCGGCGCCCAGGCCAAGGCGCGGCCGATCTACGAGACCTTCGAAGGCTGGTCCGGCTCCACCCGCGGCGCGCGCTCCTGGGCGGAACTGCCGGCGCAGGCGATCAAGTATGTCCGCCGCATCGAAGAGCTGGTGGAGACGCCGGTGACACTGCTCTCCACCAGCCCCGAACGCGACGATACGATCATGGTCCGCGACCCGTTCGACGGCTAGCGCGTGATCGTTATTGTCCATCAAGCTGTGACGTAGGTCACAGGAAGCGACGTCACATCGGAGTTACCCCTTGCCGCACGCAAAGGGGACATCCGCATGAGCACGCACCGGGCCATCCAATCCGCCGTCATTCTGCCCTTCGTCCGGCCGCTGCAGGTGCCCAACCGCTTGACGATGGCGGACCGAATCGCGGCGATGGAATGGCATGCCGGCAAGCGGGCCGTCGGCTATACCAGGATCGCCTTCGACACCAGCGCGAGCCCCGAGGAACCCGAACTCGGCGATTTCATGCTGATCTACGCGACCGACACCAAATGGGCGGCCTGGGGCATCGGCTGCTGCGACGGCGGCTACATCGTCTGGCGCCCCGCCACCGGCACCACCACCGCCTGGCACAAGGGGATCGCCAGCGCGCTGGCCAGCATCCCGCCGGCCTGACCCCCACCCCCGCCTCATTCGCCGAGATCAGGCTTGCGGCGCCACCATGTCGCGCCGCAGGCGATTCTCGCCGAGCAACAGCAGGATGGGTGCTGCAATAAAGATCGACGACGAGGTGCCGACGACGATGCCGAACAGCATCACCCAGGCGAAACCCGCCAGCGTCGAGCCGCCGAACAGCGCCAGCGGCAGAGACGCGAGAAACACCGTCATCGAGGTGCCCAGCGTGCGGTTCAGGGTCTCGTTGATCGACAGGTCGATCAACTCGCGCAGCGGCATGGTCTTGTACTTGCGGAGGTTTTCGCGCATCCGGTCATACACCACCACCTTGTCGTTGGTGGAGTAGCCGATGATGGTGAGGATGGCGCCGACCATCACCAGATCGAACTCGACGCGGGTGAGGGCGAGAAAGCCGATAGCCTTGGTCACGTCGAGGATCAGCGTCACCACCGCGCCGACGGCGAACTGCCACTCGAAGCGGAACCAGATATAGAACAGGATCATCAGCATGCTGACGCCGAGCGCCAGCATGCCGTCGCGGAACAGCTCGGAGGAGACCGAGGCGCCGACGGCATCCGTGCGCACCACCCGCGCACCGGGCTGCGCCGTCTCGATGGCGCGACGCACCGTGTTGACCACTACCTGGGTCGCCGCCTCGGTGGGCTGCGTCGGCAGCCGCACCAGCACCGAGGTATCCTCGCCGAAGCGCTGCACGCCGGGTTCGCGGATGCCGGCTTCGCCCAGGGCGGCGCGGATCTTGCCGAAGTCCGCCGGCGCCGGGGTGCGGATCTCCATCACGATGCCGCCGGAGAAATCGATCCCATAGTGCAGCCCGGGGGTGAAAAACAGGATGACGGAGGCTATCGACAGCAGGGCCGACACGATGAGGCCGGCATGGCGGCCGCGCATGAAGTTGATCTTGGTGTCGTCGCGAATGATGCGGAACATCGGGCGGATGAACATCGGAATATCCTAGACCGGCAGCGCCGCGGGGCGATTGGCGGCATACCAGCGCACCATCAGCAGGCGGGCGAGCATGGTGGCGGTGAACAGCGAGGTGGCGATGCCGACGGTGATGGTGACCGCAAAGCCCTTCACCGGGCCGGAGCCGAAGATGAACAGCATCACATGGCTGAGGAAGGCCGTCGCGTTGCTGTCGATGATGGTCGAGAACGCGCGCTTGAAGCCAGTCTCCATGGCGCTCAGCGGGGTACGTCCGTTCAGCACCTCCTCGCGGATGCGCTCGTTGACGAGGATGTTGGCATCCACCGCCATGCCCAGCGTGAGCAGGATGCCGGCCATGCCGGGCAGCGTCAGCGTCGCCTCGAGCAGGCTTAGGACACCAACCATCACCACCAGGTTCGCGAGCAGCGCGACATTGGCCATCCAGCCGAACAAGCCGTAGAAAAACGCCATGTAGGCCATCACCATGATGAAGCCGACCAGCAGCGCGAGCGCCCCGGCGCGGATCGCGTCGGCACCGAGTTCGGGGCCGACGCTGCGCTCCTCCACCACGGTCAACGGCGCCGGGAGTGCGCCGGCCCGCAGCAGCACCGAGAGGTCGGTGGCGCTGGCGGCGGTGAAGCTGCCGCTGATCTGGCCGCGCCCGCCGGTGATCGGCTCGCGGATATTGGGTGCCGAAATCACCTTGTCGTCGAGCACGATGGCGAAGGGGTGGCCGACATTGTTGCGGCTGACCTCGGCGAAACGGCGGGTGCCGACGCTGTCGAAGGTGAAATTCACCACCCATTCGCCGGTCTGCGGGCTTTGTCCAGCGCGCGCATCGGTGAGGTTGGCGCCATCCACCTCGATACGCCGGCGCACCGCGACCTTGCCGCCGCGGGGGCCTTCGAGCGGCAGGAAGTCGACGCCCGGCGGTGGCACGGCGGCGGCGATATTGGCGGTCTCGTCGGTCAGCCGGAACGTCATCCGCGCGGTCTTGCCGAGCAGCTCCTTGATCCGATTGGGGTCCTCGACGCCGGGAAGCTGGACCACGATGCGGCTTTCGCCCTGCCGGGTGATGATGGGATCGACCACGCCGGTCTCGTCGATGCGGCGGCGGACGATCTCGATGGACTGCTGCACCGCGGCCGTCGCGCGGTCGATCAACGCCGGGGCGGACAATGTCACCACGATCTGACCGGGGGTCGACTCGAATTCGAGGTCGGGCCGATTGGACACGCCGGTGGTCGCGACGCTCGCCAATTCCTTCAGCGCGGTGAGCGCCGAATCCTGCTTCGTCTGGTCATCGAGCCGCACCACGATCCGCTTCTGCGCTGCCTGCGGGGTTACCACAAAGCGCGGCACTCCGGCCCGACGCAGCCCCTGGCGGGCGGAATCGGCCAGGCTGTCCAGCCGCTCCTTGATGACGGCGGCCATGTCGACCTCAAGCAGCAGATAGGAGCCGCCGCGCAGATCGAGCCCGAGATGGATCGCCCGCCACGGCAGGAAACGCGCGGGCGCCGGCATCAGATTGGGCAGCGAGAACAAGACCCCGAGCAGGCAGACGCCGAGGATCAACGCGGTCTTCAGGCGGGAGAAGTACATCATACGCAGCAAATGGCTCCACAGGCGGGGCGCACAATGGCGGCATGCTCCCGGCGAAGCAACCCGCCGCGTCATCCGGGCGGGAGTCTGGCGTCGCGAACCTCGCACTGCTAGCACTGGAGCCAGACCGCACAGACCGGGAATGAGATGGATCACAAGCTTCGGGTGGGCGTCATCGGCGCCGGCCATTTCGGGCGCTTCCACGCCCAGAAGGTCGCTGCCGCGCCGCGTGCGGAGCTGATCGGCATCCACGACGCCGAGACCGCCCGCGCCGAGACCGTTGCTACCGAGACCGGGACGCAGGCCCTGCCGCTCGACGCGCTGCTCGCGGCCGCCGAGGCGGTGGTGATCGCCGCCCCCGCCGGCGCGCATCATGCCATCGCCATGACCGCACTTGGCGCCGGCAAGCATGTCCTGGTGGAGAAACCGATCGCCGCGACGCTGGCCGAGGCGGACGCGATGATCGCCCTGGCCGCCGCGCGCGGCCTGGTGCTCCAGGTCGGCCATCTCCTGCGCTACACCGCCGAGCACACCGCGATCAGCGCGCGGATGACGCGGCCGTTCTATATCGAGTGCGTCCGCATTGCCCCCTTCAAGCCGCGCGGCACCGATGTCTCGGTGATCCTCGATCTGATGATCCATGACATCGACCTGGTGCTCTCCTTGGTCGACAGCCCGGTGATCGCGGTCGATGCCATCGGCGCGGCGGTCGCCAGCGACCACGAGGACATCGCCAACGCCCGGATCCGCTTCGCCAATGGCTGCGTCGCCTCCATTGTAGCCAGCCGGGTATCGCTGAAGGCCGAGCGACGGATGCGGCTGTTCGGCGAGGAGGGCTACCTCAACGTCGATTTCGCCGCCCGCCGCCTCACCGCGATCGGCCGCGAACGCGGCGTCCCGTTGCCGATGCTCGAGGGCGGCCGGCTCGAGGAAGTCACCTGGGAGGAGCATGACGCGTTGGCCGCCGAACACGCCTCCTTCACCGCCGCGGTGCTCGATGGCGCCCCTGTGCTGGTGGACGGTGCCGCCGGGCGGCGGGCGCTCGACGTGGCGCTCCAGGTCGGCGCCAGCATGGCAGAAGGCCGCGCGCTGGCCGAGGCCTCTGGTCTGATCACCCGCTAGCGCGATGGACGGAAGGCCGGACAACCCACCGCCCCTCACGGCCGAGCCCGATGCCGCGCGAACCCGCCACACTTATCGGCTGCAACAGCATATGGTGCTGCTGGTGCTGATCGCGATACTGCCCCTTGGCCTGATCAGCGGCGCTATTGTTGCCCAGCACGCGATGCAGGAACGACGGGATTTTCGCGACCAGCTCACCGGCCGCGCCGATACCATGGCCGTCGCGCTCGATCGTGAAATCGAGGTGATCACTGCGGCACTTTCCGTGATGGCCACCACTTCGGCCCTTGAACCAGGCGGCGATCGGTCGGCATTCAATGCCAAGGTGCGCACCGTAGAGGCGACGTTCAACAACGTGATGGTGGTGCACGAACGCGACGAAATGGCGCGCCCGACGACGCCGGAGGCGCTGCGCCAGGTCTTCGCGCAGGGGCGCCCGGGCGTCGGCCGTCCGTCCGAGCGTGGGGCGCCGCTGGTGCCCGGCCTGCCGGTCTACGAGCCTGTGATCCAGGGCGAACGGACTGTCGCGGTGCTCGAAATGGGGCTCACGGAGGCGCAGATCTCCACGGTCCTCGCCAACCAGAACCGAGGCCGCGACGTGCTCGCGATGCTGCTCGATCCCGGCGGGACGATAATCGGCGCGGCTGGCCGCGGTGCCCCGGCGGCAGGTGGGATGGCGCCGAGCTGGCTTGCAATCGCACCGGTGGGCGAGCCGGAGGACGCGCTGCGGTTCGGCGACTGGGAGGACGGGCGCAGCCGGGTCTGCGCCGCCGCGTCGCCGGAACGCGCACGGCACTGGAGCATCGCCATCTGTGAATTGCGCGACAGCTATGAGGATGGCTGGCTGGCGCCGCTGCGCGAACGCGGGATCACCCTGTTCGGCTCGCTGCTGCTCGGCATCACCGCCGCCACCGCGGCCGCGCGGCGCTTCGTCCTCCCGCTCGAACGGCTGACCACGCGGGCGCGTGGGGTGGCAAGCCGGCGGGAGGAGCGCACCAGCGTGCCGGCATCGGCCGTCACCGAATTCGAGGATCTGCGCATCAGCGTGCGTGAAGCGGAGTCGGCGTTGCGCCGGCAGGCGACGTCCGAGCATCTCGCCATGCTCGAGGCCCGGACCGCCCAGCGCCTGCTGACCTCGGTGATAAACGGCGTCACCGAGGGCATCGTGGTGAAGGACCTTGCCGGCGGATACGTGATGATGAACCAGGCAGCCCGGCGCGACCTCGTTACCGGCGCGGGGGAAGATGCCGCCGACATGCTGGCCGAAGACGCCGCGGTCATCGCGGCGATCACCACACGCTCCTTCGAGATCGCCCGCGAGATCGGCGGGGTGACACGGCAACTCGCGCTCACCAAGACACCGTGGCGCGACGCGACGGGGGCGATTGCCGGGGTGGTGACGGTGGCGCGCGACGTCACCGAGGCACGGGCGCGCGAGACCCGCTTGCGGGTGCTCCAGGCCGAGTTGCTGCACACCACCCGACTGTCGAGCATGGCGGCGATGACGAGCGGCCTGGCCCACGAGATCAACCAGCCATTGGCCGCCGCCGCGAATTTCCTCAGCGCCAGCCTCCGCCTGTTCGACCGCGCCGCCGATGACGCGCCGACCCGCACGCATGCCCGCGCGGCGATCGAGGACGCCAAGGCGCAGGTGCTGCGCGCCGGCGCCATCGTCCGCCGGCTCCGCGATTTCGTGGCCCGCGGCGAGGGCGAACTGCAGGAGGAAAGTGTCCGCGACGTGATCGAGGAGGCCCGCGCGTTGGCGCGCGCCGACGGCGCGGACCGCGGCGTGCCGATCGCCCTCTCGGTCGGCCCGGATGCCGGCCGCGCGATGCTCGACAGGACCCAGATGCAGCAAGTGCTGCTCAACCTCATCCGCAACGCCGCCGAGGCCATCACCGCCCGCCCGGGCGGTGCGGCACAAGACGACCGCATCACGCTTGCGGCGACCCGCGACAGCGACGGCCGGGCGGTGATCCGTATCAGCGACACCGGCCCCGGCATCCCGCCCGGGATCGCCGCGCGGCTGTTCCAGCCCTTCGTCAGCACGAAGTCCGATGGACTCGGCATCGGGCTGGCGATTTGCCATACCATCATCGTCGGCCATGGCGGGCAGCTCCTGCATGACACCAACACGGGGGGTGGGGCGCAGTTCACCATCCTCCTGCCCACCCTCACCCTGGAGGCCGAGAGCGCCGCATGATCACGCCACCAATGGTCCACATCATCGATGACGACGAGGCCGTGCTGCGCTCGCTTGCCCTGCTGCTGCGCTCGCACGGCCACGCGACGCGCAGCTACGCTTCGGGCGAGCAGTTCCTGGCCGGCCTCGCCTCCGCCGAACCGGGCTGCGCCGTGGTCGACGTGCGCATGCCCGGGATCGACGGCATAACCTTGCTCCGCCGGCTCGGCGCGATGAATGCCGGGCTGCCTGTTGTGGTGGTCACCGGGCACGCCGACGTCGCGCTTGCGGTGCAGGCGATGAAGGAGGGCGCAGTCGATTTCGTTGAGAAACCCTATACCGAGGAGTCCATGCTCGGGGCCGTCGAGACCGCTATCGCCCGCGCCCGCGATGCCAGGCAAAGCCGTGCCGCCATCGAGCAGGCGGCCGCACGCGTCGCGGTGCTGACGCCGCGCGAACGCGAGGTCCTCGGCCGCCTCGTCGAGGGCCTGCCCAACAAGGTGATCGCACTCGATCTCGGGATCAGCCCGCGCACGGTCGAGATCCACCGCGCCAACGTGATGGAGAAGCTGGCCTGCCGCAATCTCGCCGAGGTCATCCGCCTCGCCGCCACCGCCGGTATCAGCCCCGGCTGAGCCGCCGCTACAGCAGCCCCTCGCGGCGGAAGCTCAGCCAGGTGCCATTGCCGACGATCACGTGGTCATGCAGCACGATCGACAGCGCCTTCGCGGCGGTCGCCACCTCGCGGGTCATCTCGATATCATCGCGCGACGGGGTCGGGTCACCGCTGGGGTGGTTGTGCACCAGGATGATGGCGGTGGCCTGCAATTCGAGCGCCCGGCGCACCACCTCGCGCGGATAGACTGGCGTGTGGTTCACCGTGCCGCGCGCCTGCGCCTCGTCGGCCAGCAGGCGGTTGCGGGTGTCGAGGAACAGCACGCGGAACTGTTCCACCCGCTCGCGCGCCATCACGGCGTTGAGGTAGGTCATCAGCCGGTCCCAATTGGAGAGCACCGGGCGCTCCATCACCTCGGCGCGGGCCAGACGGAGTGCGGCGGCCTGCACAGTCTTCAGCGCGGCGGCCCCCGCCTCGCCCACTCCCTCGACGGCGCGCAGATCGTTCAGTGGTGCGGCGATGGTATTGGCGAAACTGCCGAATTTCTCCATCAGCGCCTTGGCGATCGGCTTGGTATCCCGCCGTGGCAGGGCGAGGAACAGCACCATCTCCAGCAACTCGTAGTCGGCGATGGCGTCCGGCCCTGCGCTGAGCAGCCGGGCGCGCATCCGCCCGCGATGCCCCTCCGACCCCACGGAGGAGGCGGTCTCGGGCGCTTCGGCCTCGAGCAGGCCGAGTTGGTCGGAAAATCCAGCGCGGCGCTTTACCATGCCCCGAGTCTGCCACGGGCCGCGCACCCCACGAAGTGAATCGCACGTGACGCGGCGGGTTTGACGGTGTTCCATGGCACCAACACGGGAGGATGCGATGCGTTTCGACGGCAAGACGGCGGTGGTGACGGGGGCGGGCTCCGGGCTCGGGCGGGCGGTGGCGCTCGGCCTTGCGGCGGAGGGTGCCCGAAAGGTCGTGCTGATCGACCGCGACCCGACAGGGCTCGCCGAGACGGTCGCCCGCATGGCGGAAGGCGTCTCGGTGGTCTCCCTGCTGTGCGACGTCGCCAACGCCACCGAGGTGGAGCGCGCCTGGGGCTACATCGACGCCCCGGTCGACATCTTGGTCACCGCTGCCGGTATCCTCGGCCCGGCCGTGCCGGTCGATCAATGCCCGCCCGACGAGTTTGACCGCGTCTTCGCCGTCAATGTCCGCGGCACCTATCTCGCCGTGCGCGCCGCGATGCCGAAGCTGCGCAAGCCCGGCGCCTCCATCGTCGCCTTCGCCTCCACCGCCGGGATCGCCGGCTCCGCCGTGCTCGGCGCCTACAGCGCCAGCAAGGGCGCGGTGGTGATGATGACCAAGAGCCTCGCGCTCTCCCACGCCGCCGAGGGCATCCGCGTCAACTGCGTCTGCCCCGGCTCGATCGAGACGCCGATGCTGGAGGCGACCTTCGCCTCCGCCGGTGACGACGCGGCCCAGGCGGCCCGCGCCGCCCTCTACCGCTCCCGCCACCCGCTCGGCCGCTTCGGCCAGGCCGAGGAAGTGGCGGCCGCCGTGCTGTTCCTCGCCAGCGACGCGGCGAGCTACATGACCGGCGTGGCGCTGCCGGTCGATGGCGGGCGGCTGGCATGAGCGGGAAACCGGAAGTCTCCGTCCGCGAGCGAGTAAAGCTGCCGCCGGCGGAGCGGCTGATCGAGGCCTATTTCGCCCCTAATCTTGCCCGCGGTCTCGCCCATGGGTTTTCCATCGAGATCTGGTCCCACCTCGCCCACGCCCTGATGCTTGAGCACCAGGGCATCATCGCTGCCGCCGATAGCGCCCGCCTGCGCCAGGCCCTGCTGGCGCTGCACGAAACGGGGCCCGACGTGCTCGGCATCGATGGGCGGCAGGAGGATCTCTACTCCTACATCGAACGCCACCTCACCCGCGCCCTCGGCCCCGAGACCGGCGGGCGGCTGCATACCGGGCGCAGCCGAAACGACCTTCACACCACCACGGCGCGGATGATCCAGCGCGAGAAGCTGCTGGCGGCGATGGCCACGCTGAACGCGCTACGCCACCGCGTGCTCGCCCTCGCACGCGCCCATGCCGGCACGGTGATGCCCGGCTACACCCATTGGCAACACGCCCAACCCATCACCCTCGGCTATTATCTGCTGGCCTTCGCCGACGTGCTGGCCCGCGATGCCGACCGGCTGCGCGGCGCGCTGCGCCACACCAACCTCAGCCCCCTCGGCTCCGGCGCACTCGCCACCACCGCCTTCCCGCTCGATCGCGTGATGACCGCGGGCGCCCTCGGCTTCGACGGGTTGGTCGAGGTCGCCTATGACGGGGTGGCGAGCCGGGATGATGCGCATGAGACGGTCGCCGCCATGGCGGTGCTGATGACCAGCCTCTCGCGCATCTGCGTCGATTTCCAGGCCTGGAGCACGCTCGAATACCGCTTCATCGAACTGGGCGACCAGCACTGCTCGGTCAGCTCCATCATGCCGCAGAAGAAAAACCCCGCGGCGCTGGAGCACATCAAGGCCGCCGCCGGTATGGTGACCGGCCATCTCGTCGCAGCACTTTCGGCCAGCAAGAACACCGCCTTCGCGGACGTGTCGGACGGTGTCTCCGCGATCAACGCGCCGGTGATCGAGGCGCTGCTGGTGAGCACAAGGGCGATGGCGCTCCTGGAGGACGTGTTGGCGGCGCTCACCGTGTTCCCCGCCCGCATGGCCCACATGGCCGAGATCGGCTACGGCACCGCCACCGAGCTCGCCGACGTGATTGTGCGCGAAACCGGCCTCTCCTTCCGCATGGCGCATAATGTGGTTGCCAGCGTGGTGGCCGCCGCGATCGCCGCCGAACGTCCGGCGACCTCCATCACCGCGGCCGAGCTGGAAGCCGCGGCGGCAGCGCATTTCGGCATCACGCTCACCCTGCCGGCGGAGATGGTCGCCGCCGCGTTGGACCCCGTCGGCAATATCGCGGGCCGCAGCATCACCGGCGGCCCGGCAGCGGTCAATATGGCTTCGATGCTGGCACTACGACTGGCGGCGCTCGACGACGACGCATTCAGCCTCTCCACGATCGCCACCCGGATCGGGGCGGCGCGGACGCGGACCTTCAAGCAGGCGGCAGCGTGAGGCTCAGAACTCCGGCACTAGCCAACGGTCGAGTGCGGCCCGCCACTCCTCGGTGAGCGGAACCGCGCTGGAAGGATTTGTTGCCGAGCTTGTTCACCACCGTCTCGGAGCGCACCTCGCCCGGCCAGTTCATCTCGCGCAGTAAATCGAGCTCGATCCGCGCGATCACCACGCCCTGCCCGCGCGCGATGTCGAGCAACCCGGCCTCCTGCACCAGTTCGATCCGCCCGGCTTCCAGCGCCACCGAATACATCGTGTTGTTGATGTGGCCGAGCATGTCGGTGTCGTTGAAGCGGAGCTTCTCGACGGTGACGCGCGGTTCCCCCATCGCTTCTACTCGCCCGGGTAGGGCGGCTTGTCGAGCCCGGTCGGCGAGAGGGTGAAGATCTCCACCCCCGTCTCGGTAACCGCCACGGTGTGCTCGAACTGGGCGGAGAGGCTGCGATCCCGCGTCACCGCGGTCCAGCCGTCGTCGAGGATTTTCACGTCGGGCTTGCCGGCGTTCACCATCGGCTCGATGGTGAAGAACATGCCGGGCTTCAGCACCGGGCCTTCGCCCTTGCGGCCAAAATGCAGCACGTTGGGCGGCGCGTGGAACACGCGGCCGAGCCCGTGGCCGCAGAAATCGCGCACCACCGTGTAGCGGTTGGCCTCGACATAGGCCTGGATGGCGTGCCCGATATCGCCGAACGTGTTGCCAGGCTTCACCGCCGCGATGCCGCGCATCATCGCCTCATGCGTCACCTCGATGAGGTTGCGGGCCTTGGTCGCGGGCGGGCCGGCGCAGTACATCCGGCTGGCATCGCCGTACCAGCCATCGAGGATGGGCGTCACGTCGATATTGAGGACGTCGCCCTCCTCCAGCCGCCGATCGCCCGGGATGCCGTGGCAGACGACGTGGTTGATGGAGATGCACACCGACTTGGGATAGCCGCGATAATTCAGCGCCGCCGGAATTGCGTTATGGTCGCGCATGAAGTCGTGGCAGATGCGGTCCAGCTCGCCAGTGGTGATGCCGGGGCGGACATGGGCGCCGATCATGTCCAGCGTCGCCGCGGCGAGCCGGCCGGCCGCACGCATCGGGGAGAAGTCCGCTGACGAGTGGATGGTGATCCGCCGCGAGTCGCTGCCGCCGTCCATAGATCTCAACTCCATCGGCGACGGCTCCGCACCGTCGCATCCTGCTGTGCCGCAAAATGCGCAACCGGACCGCCCGGTGCAAGTGCTAGCGGCTGGCGACCTGCTGCGGCTCGATCCGGATGGCGGTGCAGGGCAGTCGCTGCTGGCGCAGGGCGGTGCAGACCCCTTGCACCTCGTGCTCGCCAAGACCGATCAGCTGCGCCCGCCAAAGCGGTTTGCCGCGATAACTGGTCGCCTCCACGCGCGCCTCGCCGGCGCCGCCGATCCGTCGGGCGGTATTGGCCGCCTCCCGCGCCGCCGTCTCGGTAGAGAAGGCGCCGACCTGGGCGATCCAGCGCGCGGCCCGCACCCGGCTGGGCGGCGGGATCGCGGCCTGGGCAGAACCCACCAACCCGCCACGGCCGACACGCGGGGCGGGCGCGACGTCGAGCCGTTCATAGGCGGCGTTGAGCAGCGCGGCCATATGCAGGTCCCGCTCCGGAGCATGGGAGGCGCCGAGCACCACGCCGACGAGGCGGATGCCGCCGCGCACCGCCGAGGTGACGAGGTTGAAGCCGGAGGCCTCGGTGTAGCCGGTCTTGATGCCGTCAGCGCCTTGGTAGGTGGTCAGCATATGGTCGTGGGTGTTGATGACGCGGCCGCGGAAGCGAAAACTCGGGGTGCCGAAATAGCGGTATTCCTCGGGGAAATCATGCACCAGGCGCCGCCCGAGGGTCGCCATGTCGCGCGCCGTGGTCCACTGGTTGGAGTCGGGCAGGCCCGAGGCGTTGCGGAACGTGCTGCGGCTCATGCCGAGCGCGCGGGCCCGCAGCGTCATCATCTGGGCGAAGCGCCCCTCCTCGCCGCCCAGCATTTCGCCGAGTGCCGCCGCCGCGTCATTGGCGGATTTGGTGACGAGGCCGAGAATCGCCTCGTGCACGGTGATGCGCGCGCCCGGCACCAGGTCGAGCTTGGTTGGTGGCATCGCGGCGGCATGGCGGGAGATCGGGACATACTGCTGCAGCGTGATCCGCCGGTCGCGCAGCGCCTCGAAGACCAGATAGAGCGTCATCATCTTGGTGAGGCTGGCGGGATGGCGCAGCTCGTCGGGGCTGACCGCGGAATGCACCTGCCCGGTCTTGGCGTCGATCACGATCGAGCTGTAGCGCGCCGAACCGATCTGGGCATGCGCCGGCCGGATCGCGAAGGCGAAAGCCAGGCCGAACAGCAAAAGCAGCGCCCGACCGCACGAAGTGCGGAGCGGAAAGACCCGTCCAATCCGCATCCTCGGCCGAACCCCACGTCGTTGCCGGAGGACTCTAGCGAGGGTTGCCGCCGCATGTCCAGTCTCCAATGGAGGGAAACGTCAGGATTAGAAAGGGTTGGACGGCGTGCTTGACGGGTGTCGATGCTGCCCCAGGAGCGCCTTCGCAGGTGCACAAAAACATTATGTTGCAGTGCACAATTTCACTTGACCCGCTGCGAACTGCCGATTAGACAGGCCTTGCTGCACCGCAGCATGACATTCACGCCGATCGCGCCGCCGGTATCCGCACACCGCGCCGGGCGCGCATCGGCAGGACCGAAGGAGATTGCATGATGGCCAGCAAGAAATCGACCGAGACCGCCACCGAGACGAAGACCGAGATCGTGCCTGAAATCGCCACCGCGGCGGTCGTCGCGACGAAACAGGGGTTCGACCACACGGTCGCCGCCCTCAAGGACAGCATGACCGGCGCAGTTGCCGGTTTCGAGCAAACCCAAACGGAGATCAAAAGCACCATGGATAAGGCATTCAAAACCGCCGAGGACTTCTTCGCGTTCGGCCAGGCCAACGTCGAAGCCGTCGTCAAGTCGAGCCAGATCTGGACCGCCGGCGTGCAGGATTTCGGCAAGAGCTTCGCCGGCATCGCCCAGGCGCAGATGGACCAGACGGTCGCCACCTTCAAGGCGATGGCCGGCGTGAAGTCGCTGAAGGACGCGATGGAGCTGCAGACCACCCTCGCGCGCAGTTCAGTCGAGGCCGCCATGACCGAGACCGGCAAAATCACCGACGCCTCGATGAAGCTCGCCGAGCAGGCCATCGCCCCGATCGCCGCGCGCGTCACCAGCGCGGTGGAGAAGTTTGGCGCGGTGGAGAAGTTCGGCCGCGCCGCCTGATCCGCACGGACGACACGCCCGCCGCCGTCAGGCGCGCGGGTTGACGTGAGAGGCTCGGGATCCCCCCCTCCCGGGCCTCTTTTCGTTGCGACCGGCCGCCGCCGTCCCGGGGATGCCGGCTATTTCCTGCACTCTTCTCGCAAAAGAAGCATGCCGCGTCGCTTTGTCGCGCGCTTTATCCTGATACTGGATGCGCTGCTGGTCGACCTGCTCGGGCATATGCAAGCGGAAGCCGAGGCGCTGCCGCACTGGCATCCACGGCGTCTCGCGCTGCGTGCCGTCATCACCGCGATCACCCGCCCGCGCGATGCTTTCGCGGCGATGCCTGAGCCTGGCGACGCGGTAGAGGTTCTGCGCGCGCCGGAGACCCATGCGTTCGCGTGCGGGATCGAACATTCCTCGGCGCCGGGCTGGTGGCGTGGCGGCATGGTACTGCCCGCGGTTGCGCCGTGGGGCCGATGTACCAGCGGTGCGGCCGGACGTGCCCCCTTATCCGCGGCGATTTAGCGGGCTCATTTTGTTTCCGTATAGAAATTACATCGGCGGAGCTGCGCTCAGATCTCCTTCAGGGAGCGCGCCACCGCATCCAGCGTTGCATCGATAACCTCGTCGTCGTGTTCGGTGGAGAGGAACCACGCACCACGTTCAAGCGCCCGCACCCCGTGGCGCACCAGGGTGGCAGTGAACTTCACATACCGCGCACGGTCCATCTTGTGCAGGTCCGCCCAGTTGCGCGGCGCCTCAGTGAGGCCGAGACCGACGTGGAACACTTGCGGCAGCCCGGCCACCACGGCGGGGATACCGGCCATGTCGAACGCCGCCTGCATGCCCTGCATCAGCCGGGTGCCGCGGGCCGCCATCAGGGATTGCACGGTGGGATCGCGCAGCCGCTTCAGCACCGCCACGGTGGCCGCCATGGCGACGGCCTGGCCGTTATAGGTGCCGCCATGGACGACGCCTTGGGTCATCAACTCCATCAAATCCTTCCGCCCACCGATCGCCGCGACCGGGAAGCCGTTGGCGATCGCCTTGGCGAAGGTGGCGAGATCGGGCGTCACCCCCAGCAGCGCCTGGGCGCCGCCCGGGCCGACGCGGAAGCCGGTGATCACCTCGTCGAACACCAGCACGGTGCCGTATTTGGTGCAGGCCTCGCGTACCCCCTCCAGATATCCCGCCCCTGGCAAAATGGCGCCCTGGTTGCACATGATCGATTCCATGATGACGCCCGCGACGTCCCCCTTGGCGAGGCGTTCGGTCAGCGTCGCGAGATCATTCCACGGGAGCACCTCGATCTCGTCGGTGGTCGTCTGCTGCCCCTTGCTCCCCGCAACCGGCCCAACCGCCCCCGCCGGGGGCGTGGTGGACCACAGGATATTGTCGAACCAACCGTGATAATGGCCCTCAAACTTGATGACGATCCGCCGGCCGGTATGGGTGCGTGCAAGGCGTAGCGCGCATTGCACGGCCTCGCTGCCCGAGGAGCAGAAGCGCATGAGATCCGCGCACGGAACCATCTCGCAGAACAGCCGCGCCGCCTCGGTCTCGGGGCCGGACTGGCCGCCATAGAGCAGGCCCTTCTGCATTTGCGCGCCGGCCGCCGCGATCACGTCGGCGGGGGTATGGCCGAGGATCATCGGGCCCATGCCGAGATAATAGTCGATCAGCCGGTTGCCGTCGGCATCGAACAAATAGGCGCCGTCGGCACGGTCGAACACCAGCGGCGTGGGCTGGATGCCGAGGCGGAAATTGGAGGACACCCCGCCGGCCAGCCATTGCGAGGCCTCCGCGATCCGCCGCCGGCTTTCGTCGAACGAGAGATTGCCCTCTGCCCAGTTGCGCCGATCCGCCGCGGTGACGTCCGCTGATCCGGTCATCCAACCCTCCCTTTGCTCGCCCGATCGGGCTAGGCTCGGGGATGGCGCCTGGCCTGTCAACGCAAACTGGCCGCGGCTTCCGCATGGCCGAAGCGCATGACCGCGGCACTGCCGAGCTGGCGGCAGGTGATCGGCGTCGCCTTGTGCGACTAGACAATCAACCCCCTCGCCCTGGTGCTCAACTGGTCGAGCGTCGGCTGGGCAGATTGCGCGGTCGCCGCGTTGGCCTTGTTGAGCAGATATTGCTGGGTGAGCGTGTCGACGAAGTGCTTGTCCTTCAGCTTGCTGAAATCCAGCCGTATATCGATTGCATGCTGTTGCGCGTTGAGGGATTGGAAGGCGATCTGCTGCGGGATACCGAGTGCCGTGGTGATCACATCGCGCAGCACCGGATCGCCCAGCACCTGGATGGCGTTTTTCACCGTCGTGGCGCGGGAGCGGAAATCGAGCGCGTTGGACAGGCCGGGCGTGGTGGCATCGAGGGACTTGCGCCAGGTTACCTCAGCATAGGCGTTGACGAGGGAGGCAATCACGCCGGGCTGGCGCAGGATCGTCAGCCCGGCGTGAGCGAAGTCGTAGGTCTTCACTACCGGCTTCCATCGCGAGTCGGTGGCGGAGAGCTTGCTCACCAGCGAGGTCGCACTGGTCGCGTCCGACAGCAGCGCCTTCTGCGTCAACGCCGCGAAGGGGATCTGGTCGGACATGCCGTTCGCCGTCAGCAGAACCTTCATCACCGTTGGGTTCTTGAGCAGCGACGCCGCATCCTTCGCCGAGGCGACGGCGGCGCTGAAGGCGGCGATGTCGCGCGCCACCGCGGGGTCCTTGGCGGTCTGCGCGATGTCCTTCTTCTCGTTGGCCTCCGCCGTCTGGAGGGCCAGCAGCGGGTTGGCCGCGCCGAGTTTCTGCCCCGGCGCGCTGCCGTAGAGCGTACCCAACAAGCTGGCCGCGGGCGAGGTGGTATCGCTCAGGCTGGTGAACAATGTGGCGTAGTTCATGGAAACGCTCATGGCGCTTGCACCTCCGCGGGCAGCATCGCGGGACACGATGAACGGCGGGTAAACCGTCCGCTGCTTCCGGTTGGCTGGAATCCGATTTACCATCCGCCGATGGCCCCTTCCCTGCTCGACGTCACCGATCTTGCCTTCGCCTATAACGGCGTCGCCGCCGTGCGCAGCGTCTCCTTCCACGTCGCGGCAGGGGAGATCGTGGCGCTGCTGGGCGCCAACGGAGCCGGCAAATCGACCACTGTGAAGGTGATCGCCGGCGCCATGCCGCCGAAATCGGGCTCCGTGCGCTTCGCTGGCGAGGAAATCGCCGGGCGGCCGAGCCATGAAGTGGTGCGCCGCGGGATCACTCTGGTGCCGGAGGGGCGGCTGGTGTTCCCGCAGATGACGGTGCGCGAAAACCTGCAAATGGGCGCCTATACCCGGACCACGACCGATGCCGCTGCCGCCGAGGCGCGGGCTTTCGCGCTGTTCCCCCGCCTCGCCGAGCGGCGCGGGCAGGTTGCCGGGTCGCTCTCCGGCGGCGAGCAGCAGATGCTGGCCATTGCACGCGGCATGATGGGCGGGCCGCGGCTGATGATCCTCGATGAGCCCTCGCTCGGCCTCGCGCCGCAGCGTGTGCGTGCGTTGTTTCGCCTGATCGGCGACGTCGCGGCGAGCGGCGTGGCAATTGTGCTGGTGGAGCAGAATGTGCACCAGTCGCTCAAAATCGCCGGGCGGGCCTATGTGATGGAGAAGGGCGAAATCGTGCTCGGCGGCACCGGGGCAGAGTTGCTGGGCAACGAATTCGTGCAGCGGGCGTTTCTCGGGCGCTGAGCTACCCAAAGCCCGCCACAGCCTGTAGCTTCGCCGCAAACGAGGAGGATCGTTGCATGCCGCGCCTGGCCGCCAATTTGTCGATGATGTTCAACGAAGTGCCGATGCTCGACCGCTTCGCCGCCGCCGCGAAGGCGGGCTTCTCCGCTGTCGAGTTCCTCTT
>JAPLOH010000056.1:39831-58134 GCA_026400845.1 Alphaproteobacteria bacterium | reverse complement strand
GAGCCCCTGGAGCGCGGAGAGGTCAGACACAGACGTGCCGGAGAGGTCGAGCTCTCGGAGTTGTGTGAGCCCCTGGAGCGCGGAGAGGTCAGTGACCTTGGTTCGATCGGCGTCGAGGCGCTCGAGATTGAAACACCCGGCGAGCGAAGCGAGACGGAAAAATTCAGTCTTATCGTCGAGGTTTATTTTCTTAATAAACGGAAGCCATGTCCGCGGCAAAGCCTCACCAGCGACCAGCATCGCCGGCACTTTGTCCTCATCAAAATCGGCCGGGCGGCGCAGGGTGGCGCCAGTGGGGAGGCGAGTGGCGGCGGAGATGAAATAGCCCGGTGCGACCTCGCCAATATTGGTGCCGCGCAGATCGGCGCCGCTCAGATCCGCGCCGTCGAGGCTTGGGCCGAAGCGGACGTGGCGGAGATCGGCGCCGATGAAATCGGTCGCGGGATCGAGGTCGCCAAGGCGCACCAAAGCGTCGAACTCGTCCTCGGCCGCGAGCATGGCGGCGATGCGGGGGAAGGGGTCTTGCATCAGGTCTCTCGCGGGGCCGGCTTGCGGCGCAGGGTTGCGCTGGCGAGGATGAAGCGGCCGGTCTTTGCGTTGCGGGATTTGGCGTAGACCAGGGCGGCCAGGGCATCCTTGGTGGGGGTGGAGGGCAGGGGGTCGCCGTCCGCGTCGAGCAGCGCGAAATCGAAGTTGCGCAGGGTAGTGCTGAGGGTGAGGCGCACCGCCGGGTCCTGCTCGCCTTCCTCCGGGGTGATGACGCCGAGCATCTGGCCATCGAGCAGCTTGCCGTCGAGAAACGGCGTGCCCTTGTCCACCTTGAAGGACAGGCCGGTGAGGCCGATGGATGTCACTTGTGTGGTATTGCCCTCGGGCGGCACGAAGGCATTGCCCTTGCCGCCCAGCAGGGTGCCCGGGGCGAAATGATAGCCGGTCAGCGCGACACTCAATTCCGCCGCGTTGATGCCGACCCGGATGGCCCGGTTGCTCCCCTCCGGCATCCGCTCGGCGGTGCGGAAGCCGAGCGACAGCGGCAGGCGATAGGCGCCGTGGCCATGGAAATTATCCGCCAGCGGCGCATGCAGGATCACCTCGGCCACCGGGTCCGGCTGTTCGGAGTCGGTGCCGGTAAAGTAGGCCGCCTCGGGGGGCAGGAAGTCGGTGGTGGGTGGGATGGGCTCGCCCTCGGCCGCCGGCTTGCCAGAGGGGGCCGCGGCGGTGGCGGGCGGGGGGAAGTGGGTGTCGAATACGTCCATCGACACTGTCAGCATATCGAGGGTGACGATCACATCCTCGGCTTCGAGCGCTGCGATCAGGCGTTCGATCGTTGCCGTGAAGATGCCCTCGTCGGCGGTGGCGGTTTTACCGAAGAGTTGCGAGAAGCGGCTGGGCTTCAATCCGATGACCGCGGCGATGGCGCTGTCCTTGTGGAAGGTGCCGGAATGCTTGGGCGACGATTGCGCCACGGATTTCAGCCGCTGCAGTTTGGCGGCGGCACAAGGGATGGCGACGGTTTTTCTGGTGTCCGACATTGGGGGCTCCGATGCGCGTGGCTCGGGCAAATCTAGGGTCGGACGGACCGCTGCGCAATGCAGGAAAGGTTTAGGGCGGTTTAGGGTAAAGAGCAGCATAAGTTTATACCTAAATAATAATGCGCTAAATCAGCCCGTATATTTTGACAGTTTAGATTTTCAACTGAGTATTCCATGAAATAGGATCGGCATCAGGCCTACTTCAAGAGGCCATCGAACAACAACGAAGGATTTTTTCAATGTTCGTCGCAGCCGCCCGCTTCCTCGAAATTCCCGTCGTGGTTCAGATGCTCGACGGTATTCGCGCGCACCCCGATTGCGCCGTCATGTGGCTGCTGGCGGCGTTGTATGGGCTGGCGGTGCTGCTGGTGAACCGCCATGCGCTGATGCGCTGGGTTTATCTGGCGATGGCGGCGGCACATGCGGTGGCGGCGAGGTTGCAGGCGGGGATGGTGCAGGGGGCGTTCTTCGCGTGGCGCCGCCCTCACCCCAACCTTGGTCTGCTCCGCAGCCCAAGCCCACAAGGGTGGGAGAGGGGGACGAGGCTAAACGGGTGAAAGTTTTTTGGTTCTTTTTTTCAAAAAAGAACCGCTTCCTTCAATCCACGATCGCCGAATAGACGAGATCGCGGAACAGCAGGCGGTAGGTTTCGCGTTGGGCGCGAGACTGGATCATCATCACGGCGAAGAGGCATTCGGCGGGGTCGACCCAGAAGGTGGTTCCGGCGGCGCCGCCCCAGTAGTATTGGCCGACCGAGCCGGGGGTGGTGCCCATGCCGGCGTGGGTGCGCACGGCGAAGCCGAGGCCGAAGCCGAAGCCGGGGCCGATCATATCGGCGGGGCGGGGCATGGCGCCGAGGTGGTCGTTGGTCATCAGTTCGATGGTTTTGCGGCCGAGCAGGCGGGTGCCGTTGAGGTGGCCGTTATTGGCGAGCATTTGCAGGAAGCGGGCGTAGTCCATGGTGGTGGAGACCAGGCCGCCGCCGCCCGATTCGAAGATCGCGGGGCGGGTGACGTCGAGCATCAATTCGGGCTCGCCGGTCAGCGGGTCGATGGCGTGGGATTCGGCGAGGCGGTGGAGTTTTTCGGCGGGCACGTGGAAGCCGGTGTCGGCCATGCCGAGCGGGCCGAGGATGCGGCGTTGCAGATGGGTGCCGAGGGTTTCGCCGGAGATTGCCTCGACGAGGCGGCCGAGCACGTCGGTGGAGCGGCTGTATTCGAACTGGGTGCCGGGGTGGAAATCGAGCGGCAGGGCGGCGAGGGCGGCGGACTGGTCGGCGTTGGTCTGGTTGCGGCGGAACACGCGGGCATTGGCGTATTGGGTGTGGATGGGGCGGGTGCCGCGGAATTCGTAGGTGAGGCCGGAGGTGTGGCGCAGGAGGTCCTGCACCGTCATCGGGCTGGCGGGCGCGACCAGGCTGCCGTTGGGGAGCAGGACGTGCTGGGCGGCGTATTCGGGGAGGAATTTCGCGACCGGGTCGGACAGGAAGAGCTTGCCGTCCTCCCACAGCATCATGGTGGCGACGGAGACGATGGCCTTGGTCATCGAGTAGATGCGGAAGATGGCGTCCTTCGCCATGGGGTCGGGCGCCAGGGGGGCGCGCTTGCCGAAGGTTTCGTAGTAGGCCACGCGGTCATTGCGCACGACGAGGGCGACGGCGCCGGGGATGTTGCCGGCGTCGATGCGGGATTTGATGGCCTCCGAGAGGGTGGCGAGGCGGGCGGAGCAGAGGCCGACCTCTTCGGGGCGGGCGGCGGGCAGGTCGGTGGTGGTCATGGCGGGGTGTCCTTACTGCGAGCGGCGGCGCCAGGCGCTCATTTGTTCGGCGGAGCTGAGGACGTGGACCACGACGGGGCGATCCTTCACCGCGAAGGCGGCGGCGATGGCGGGGGCTACGGCGTCTTCGGTGGCGATGGTGATGCCTTCGGCGCCGAAGGCGGCGGCCCAGGCGGCGAAATCGGGGTTTTTGAGGGTGGTGGCGGATTGGTAGGGGCGGCCGGGGTAGCGGTTGAGGTGGTGCATGGCGATGGTGCCGTAATTGCCGTTGTCGCTGATGACGATGATGGGGTTGACGCCGTAGAGCCGGGCGGTGGCGAGTTCATTGCCGGTCATCAGCGCGCCGCCGTCGCCGACGAAGGCGATGGCTTGTTGGCCGACGCGGCGCATGCCGGCGGCGACGGCCATCGGCACCCCGGCCCCCATGGCGCCGACGACGGAGGAGAGGAACATCTGGCCGGGTTTCATGCCGATATAGCGGTGGATGAAGGAGGAGAAATTGCCGGCGTCGGAGGTGATGGTGGCGTCATCGGCGAGGTGTTTGGCGATTTCGCACACCACGGCGGCGAAATTCACGCCGTCGGTCATGGGCTCCCAGGTCGGCGCCATGAGGCGGCGGTGGATGGTGTTGAGGCTGGCGACCCAGGGCTGGCGTTTGGCGGCGTCCTTGGGGGCGCCGTGGGCGAGCAGGGCCTGGATCAGCGCGTGGGGGTCACACGCCATGCCGAGTTCGGGGCGCCAGACGCGGCCGACCTCGTTGGCGTCGGGCCAGACGTGGACGAGGGGGAGTTGCGGCTGGGGGGCGGTGGGGAAGGTGTAGGACTGGCTGACGGAATCGGTGATGCGTTCGCCGAGGGCGATCAGCAGGTCGGATTTGCGCATTTCGCCGATGAGGTCCTTCGGCACGCGGATGCCCATGTAGCCGCCGTAGTTGGGGTGGTTGGCGTCGAACAAATGGGGGCGGCGATGGGTGGGGCTGATGGGCAGCACCCATTCCTCGGCGAGGCGCCGGAGATCGCGCGTGGCGGCGCCGCCGTCGATGGCGTCGGAGGCCAGGGCGGCGCCGACCCAGATCAGCGGGCGCTCGGCGGCGGCGATCATGGCGGCGAGGCGTTCGACATCCTGGCGGCGGGGGCCGGCGTAGGGGCGGGGGCGGGGCTGGTCGACCGGGATGGCATCGGCGGGTTCGTCGAAGATGTCCTCGGGCAGGATCACCGCGACGGGGCCTGGGGTGCCGCTTTCGGCGATGTGGAAGGCGCGCGCGATGGCTTCGGAGGCCATCACCGGCTCGTTGACCTCGATGACGAGCTTGGTGATGTCGGACAGCAGGCGGGAGTAGTTCTGCTCCTGCAGCGCGAGGCGGCCGAAATCCTTGCGTTCGACCTGGCCGACCAGCAGCACCAGGGGGGTGGCGTCATGGTAGGCGGTGTGCAGCGCGACCATGGCGTTGGAGAGGCCGGGGCCGCGGGAGACCACGCAGACGCCGGCGCGATCGCGCATCCGCCCGTCCGCCACCGCCATGAAGGCGGCGCCGCCCTCGTGGCGGCAGACCACGAGGCGCATGCGGTTCATGTCGGAAATGGCGTCGGTGAGGCCGAGATAGCTCTCGCCGGGGACGCAGTAGATCAGGTCGACATCATGGGCTTGCAGGCTTTCGGCGAGCAGGCGGGCGACGGTACGGGCCATGGACTCTTCTCCTTCCGTTCAGGCTAGAAGGGGCGTGCGGGGTTGGCAACGCGGGTGGGTGGTGGCCCGCCGGGAGGGTGGCATGACTGAAGCGTGGCGGGAGGCCAATCGGGCGAACTGGGATGAGCGGGTGGCGGTGCATCTGCGCAGCTACGATCTGGCGCCGCTGCGGGCGGGGCGGGGGCGGCTGACGCCGATCGAGACGGCGGAACTGGGCGATGTCGCGGGCAAGCGCATCCTGCATCTGCAATGCCATATCGGCTCGGACACGCTGGCGCTGGCGCAGATGGGCGCGGAGGTGACCGGGCTCGATTTCTCGGCGCCGGCGATCCAGGCCGCGCGCGATCTTGCCGCCGAGATCGGCGTGGCGGCGCGCTTCGTGGTCTCCGATCTCTATGCTGCGCCGGAGGTGCTGGGCGAGCCGGCGAGCTTCGACCTCGTCTACACCACCTGGGGGACGATCTGCTGGCTGCCGGATATCGCGGGCTGGGCGCGGGTGATCGCGCATTTCCTGAGGCCCGGTGGCGCGCTGTATTTCGCCGATGGGCACCCGGCGGCACTGGTGTTCGACGACGACGCGGTCGATGACGCGGTGCGGGGGCCGCCGGGATTCCCCGGCTGGTTCACGCCCTATTTCGATACCGCGCCGCTGATCCAGGACGACACGCGGGATTACTCCGACGATGCGGCCCGCCTCTCCGCCATGCGCACCTACCAGTATATCCACCCGCTCGGCGCCATCGTCTCGGCGCTGATCGATGCCGGGCTGCGGCTGGAGTTTCTCCATGAGCATCCCGCGGTGGCGTGGCGGATGTTCACGGCGCTGGAGCGCGGGACGGACAGGCTGTACCGCTGGAAGGACAAGCCCTGGCTGCCGCTCGCGTTTTCGCTGATGGCGCGTCAGCCCGGCTGATCAGGCCCGCCGCTGGCGCTCCATCAGCAGCAGGAACACGCCGGAGAGCGCGATCATCCCCGCCCCCGCCCAGGTGGTCGGCGAGGGGATGTCGCCCCAGACGAGGTAGCCGAGCAGGAAGGCCCAGAGCAGGCCGGTGTACTCCACCGTGGACATCACCGAGGCCGGCGCGAGGCGGATGCCCTCGAACATGAGGAATTGCCCGGCGCCGCCGAATACGCCGATCAGCGCGAGGAGGGCGAATTCGAGCGGCGAGGGCGGCGTCCACCAGAACCAACTCGCCGTGCCGGTCAGTACCAGGAACAGCGCGTTCTGGTAGAACATCTGCACCAGCGAGCTTTCCCGTTTGGCGATCAACCGCATCAGCAGGATCGCCACCGCCCACATCAGCGCCGCCGCCAGCACCAGCACGGTCGCCAGCGAGGCCTGCACGCCCAGCGGGTCACTCGCCAGCAGCACGCCGCCGAAGCCGAGCGCCAGCGCCAGCCAACGGCCGGGCGTCACCTTCTCGCCGAGCACGGGGATGGCCAGCACGGCGACGATGATGGGGGAGCTGAAATACAGCGTCATCAACTGCGCCAGCGGCAGGTCGCGCGAGGCGGTGTAGTAGCAGAGCCAGGCGACCAAAGTGAGGGCGCCGCGCCCGAGCAACGCCAGCTTCAGCGGCGTCTCCACCACGCGCGCCACCAGCTTGCCGCGGCCGAACAGCAGCGCGCCGGCGACGATGGTGAGGCTGCGGAAGAACAGCACCTGCCAGACCGGCAAGGTGGCGGCGAGATATTTGTTCGCCGCGTCATGGGTGGCGAACAGGGAATAGGCGATCACCCCGAGCCCGATTCCGGCGACGACCCGGTCCGCCGCCGGTCCCGCCGTCACGGCGGGGGAGGCACCAGCTTGGGCTGCGGGGCGGTGGGGGCGCCCGGCGTCTGCGGCAGCTCCTGGGTCTCCACCGCTCCGGGCGCCGGGGCGGTGGTGTCGGTGGTCTGCAAGGCGTCCTTGAAGGCGCGGCGCACCTGGAATTCGAACTCGACGTTGAGGTCGTCCATCATCTTGCGCACGAGGGCGTCGAGGTCGATGCGGGTGGCATCCTCGTCCCCGTCGTCCTTGGCGACGCGGGCGCCGCGTACCCTGGCGTCGGCGGTGCCGCGGGAATTGCCGTCGGCGCCGAAGAGTTCGAGCCGCAAGGCGAAACTGCCCTCGAAGCGGCCGCGGTTGAGGATCAGCGAGGCATCGGTGATGGTGAGCACCGCACGCCCGGTCATGCTGCCGGTCACCAGGCGCTGGTCGGCCATTTTGCGCAGCGTCTTCAGCGGGCGGCTCGGCGCGAGGTATTCGACATGGCGGGCCGAACCGCGCGGCACCCAGCCGTCGTCGATTTCGAGCGCGCCCGCGTCGAGCTTGAGCTTGGTGAGGTAGTCGTAGTCGAGCGGCTCGAACACCGGCTTTTCGCCGCTGCCGCAGGCGGCGAGCGCGAGCAGCCCGACGAGGAGGAAACGGCGGTCAATCGTCATGGCTCGGCCCCGGATTGTTCATTGCGCGCCCCGCACGTCAGCGCGCGGGAAGCGGAAATCGTGATTGCAGAATTCGCAGGTCATGACGATGTCGTCGTCGACCGTCATGTGGTCGAGGTCCTCGGTGGTGAAGGTCTCCAGCAGCCCGGCAAGGCGCTGGCGCGAGCAGCGGCAGCCATAGGCCAGCGCGCGGGCGAGGTCGGCCGCCACGCCCTCGGTGTGGAACAGGCGGAATAGCAGGGCCTCGGGTTCCAACGCGTCATCGAGCAGTTCGGCGTCGGTCACCGTGCCAGCGAGCATGCCGGCGGTGCGCCAGTGCTCGGTCTGCTCGGCGGCATCCATCTCGGGGTCGATCCCGCCGGCGCCGGCGATTTTCTCGATCACCAGCGCGCTGGCCCGCCAGCCCGCCGGCGTGTGGGCGCAGGCGAGGCGGATGGAGGTGGCGAGCTGCTCGCTGGTGTCGAAATAATGCAGCGCCATGTCGGCGAGCGTGTCCCCGGTGATGGTGACGATGCCCTGGTGGCGATCGGTGTCCGGCCCCTGGTCGACGGTGAAGGCAAGGTAGCCGCGGCCGAGTATGGCCGACGCCGCGGCCGCGGGATCGCGTGCCAGCAGCTCGGTGAGCCGTTCCGTGTCAACGCGGGCATAGCCGCGCAGCGCACCGGCATCGGTGCAATCGGCCAGCAGCATCGTGACGGGGCCGTCGCCCTTGGCCTGGAGGCTGAAGGAGCCGCGGAATTTCAGCGCCGTCGCCAATGCCGCCACCAGCGCCATCGCCTCGCCGACCAGGCGGGTGACGGCGGGGTGGTTGTCGTGGCGGGTGAGCAGCGCATCGGCCAATTTGCCGAGCCGCACCAGCCGCCCGCGCACCGGGCGTTGCGGCAGAAAGAACGGCACCACGCCGCGCGGCACCACGATATCGGGCACGGCGGGGCGGCCCGGGTCGAGAAAGGCGGGGGGATCAAGAAAGGCGGGGGTGTCGGACATGGCGGCATAGATAAGCCCGCACGGCGCGCTTCGCCACCTCGGCGGCGCGGCTGAGCCTTGATCCAGCGCAATGCCAGCCGAGCCGGCCGGCGCATAGGCTCGGCCATCACCACCCACCGCGAGGCTCCGATGTTCGACAATGCCCTGATTTTCGCCGAGGACCTGATGACCCGCAACGTCACGACGGTCCACCCCGAAACCTCGCTGCTCGCCGCGGTGCGGCTGATGGCGGACAGACGGATCAGCGGACTGCCGGTGGTCGATGCCGAGGGCACCCCGGTCGGCATGCTCACCGAGGGTGACCTGCTGCGCTGGCACGGCGAATTCAGCGAGCGCCAGCAGTGGTGGCTCGATCATCTCGCCGACGGCGAGGCCCTGGCGCCGAGTTTCATCAAGGTGCTGCAGGCCGAGCGCCGCAAGGTGGGCGCGGTGATGACTGCCGCGGTCGCCACCGTCGCCCCGGGCACCTCGGCGCATGACATCGCGCGGCTGTTCTTCGAGAAGGGTATCAAGCGCGCACCCGTGGTGGCCAACGGTAAAATCATCGGCCTGGTGAGCCGCTCCGACCTGATCCGCGCCCTCGCCCGCGAGTTGGCGAAGGAGTAGTTTCTCGGCGGGCTAAAGCAAGGCAGTCGTCTTTTTTCAAAGGACGTTTTTCTTACCCCGCGGCGAGCGGCAGGCACGCTGTGGTGAGCCAAGGGAGGAGCGATGCTGGGGCGTGCGGGGTGACGCGCGCCGCGACATCGGCGTGGTAGGCGTCGATCCAGTCGACTTCGGCGCGGGTGAGCAGCCAGGGGGCGATAAGGCGACGGTCGAAGGGGGCCCAGGTCAAGGTTTCAAAGCGCAGGAAGGGTTTCAGCGCCGCCTCGAAAGCGGCGGGTTGGGCGAGGAGGAGGTTCTCGATGCGGATGCCGTACTGGCCGGGCAGATAGTAGCCGGGTTCGTTGGAGAGGATCATGCCCGGCGCGATGGGGATCGGGCGGGCGGCGCGTGAGATGCTCACCGGGCCTTCATGCACGGAGAGGTAGGAGCCGACGCCATGGCCGGTGCCGTGATCGAAATCGATGCCGGCCTGCCATAGCGCGGTGCGGGCGAAGGCGTCGATATGCGCGCCGGCGACGCCTTGGGGGAACACCAGGGTGGCGATGGCGATATGGCCCTTCAGCACGCGGGTGAAACGGTCGCGCAGCGCGTCGGGCGGCGTGCCCGGCCCGGTCCAGACGGTGCGGGTGATATCGGTGGTGCCATCGGCGTATTGCGCGCCGCTGTCGCAGAGATAGACCTCGTTGGCGCCGATCGGGCGGTTGGTCTCCTCCGTCACCCGGTAATGGATGATGGCGCCGTTCTCCCCGGCGCCGGAGATGGCGGGGAAGCTTTCGCCGCGGAAATCGCGCTGCTCCGCGCGGAATGCGAGTAGTTGGGCAGCCGCCGACATCTCGGTCTCCCGCCCGGCGGCGGTCTCGAGCCAGTGGAGAAACTGGCAGACCGCCACCGCGTCGCGCGTGTGGGCGTCGCGGCTGCCTTGCTGTTCGACGGGATTCTTCTGCGCCTTGGGCAGCAAACAGGGGTCCATCGCGTTGACCACTTCGGCGCCGGCGGCGCGCAGGCGCTGGGCGAACCAGGCGGGCGAGCCGGCGGCATCCACCCGCACCCGCTTGCCCTTGAGGCGCGCGAGCGCTGCGGGCATCGCCGGACGGTCCTGCACCGAGACGGCGTTGCCGAGCCAGTCCCGGGTCGCCGGGGGGATTTTCGCCGGCGCCATGAAAAGCTCGCAGCCGGCATCGGCATGGATGACGGCGAAACCGAGTGCGATCGGGTTGAAGGAGACGTCGGAGCCGCGAATGTTGAGCAGCCAGGCGATGGACGCGGGGTCAGTGATGACGGCGGCATCCTGCCCGGCGGCGCGCAGGGCGGCGGCGATTTCCTCGCGCTTCGCCTCGGAACTGCGCCCCGCACGGTCCAGGGCATGGGGCAAAGCGGCGTCGAGTGGCGCGGGCGGGCGGTTCTGCCAGACGGCATCGAGCGGGTTGGCCTCGGTGGCAATCATGTTTATCCCGCCGTCGAGGTAGCGTTGCAGCCCGTCCTCGCCGATCAGCAACGGATCATAGCCGATGCGCTGACCTGGAGCGTGGCGGGCGAGCCAGGTGGGGGGCGGGGTTTCGATGATGTGCTGGCGCTCCCACAGCGCCGCGTCGGTCTGGCTGGAGAGCTGCAGCACGTAGCGCCCATCGGAGAACACCGCCGCGCGGTCGGCCAGCACCACGGCGATGCCGGCGCTGCCGGTGAAGCCGGTGAGCCAGGAGAGGCGCTCGGCGCACTCGGGGACATATTCACCGAGATGCTCGTCGGCCCGGGGCACGATGAAGCCGTCCAGCCCGACACGGACGAGTTCGGCGCGCAAACTGGCGAGGCGTTCGGCTTGCATGGTGGTCATTCCTTATCCGGCTTCGGATCGATTAACGAATTTGTCATAACTGCATGGCATGACATGCGTTCAACGCATATCTGGCGGGGGAAGTTCACGGGCACGGAACTCGAAAATAAGAGTATGTTGCACCGCATCAAAGCCGCGCGGCGAAGTGCATGAAGGCATGACGCCCACCACGGCTCACACACAAGGACTTTCTGACATGTCTGCCCAGGTTTCCAAGGAATCGATCGCCCTGATGATGCCGAATCGTCTCGGCCATTACTTCCGCGACGAACCCGAATTCATGACCCGGCCCGAAGTGCCGCGGCTCGATATCTTCGGCGCCGTGTGGGCGCTGCTGATGTGGGTCGTCCAGACTCCGCGCCGGCGCGCCGTGCTCGACGAGCTGAACACGCTGTCCGAGCACGAACTTGCCGATATCGGCCTCAGCCGCTCCGAGGTCACCCGCATATTCGACCCGAGCTTCGCGGCCGAACGCAACGCCCAACGCGCCGCGATCGCCTACGCCCGCCCCGCGGGAGCCTGACACCCGGTCCTGGTGGTCGAGGTTCGCAGCGAAGCAAGGCCAGGGGCGCTGCCCCTGGACCCCGCTGGGGGCTGCGCCCCCAGACCCGCATCCGTTTAAGTGGGTTCTGAGCGGGAGAGGGGGCCAACGCAGTGGTTGCAACCACTGAGTAGGCCCCCTCTCCCGCTCAGAACCAAATCCTTCAATGCATGAGGTCCAGGTGCTCGGCACGTCGCGCGAAGGCGCGCAACGGACCTGGCGGGGGTCGAGGGGGCAGCGCCCCCTCGCCTTGCCTTCGCTGAGAACCCCGATCACCGGCGCAGGACTAGGGTTGCCCAGTTGGCTTCGCGCAGGGTGCGTTCTAGGCGCATTCCTTGCCTGCGGTAGGCGGCGAGCACCCAGTTTGCCTGGGTGGCGAGCAGTCCGGCGAGGATCAGTGTTCCCTCCGGGGCCAGATTATCGGCCATGCGCCGCGCCATCTGGCACAGCGGACGGGCGAGAATATTGGCGAAAATCAGGTCATACGGTCCTGGTTTCCGCACCGCGGGCGAGGCCCAGCCATCGGCGCGGATGCAGCGCAGCCGGCCGCCGAGCCCGTTGAGCACCGCATTGCTGTGGGCGACCCGCACCGACCAGGGGTCGATATCCGTCGCCGTCACCGGGCGGTGCAGCAGCATCGCGGCCGCCATGGCGAGCACGCCCGAGCCGGTGCCGAGATCGAGAATCCGCTGGGGTCGGCGATGGGCGATCGTTTCCAGCGCCCTGAGGCATCCCCGCGTCGAGCCATGCTCGCCCGAACCGAAGGCGATGCCGGCATCGAGCGTGATCACCTTGCGCCCGGGCGAAGGCGCGGCGGCGAGATGGGTGCCGCGGATGACGAAGCGGCGTCCGACCTGCTGTTCGGGGAATCCGTCATAGGTCCGCGCCAGCCAGCCCTCCGCCTCGGTGGCGCGCCGTATCACCACCGCCTCGACGCCGGTCACCAGCCCGGCGAGCGCGAGCGCCCCCGCCAGTTCGGCCTCGTCGGCGCCCTGGTCCTTCACACCCTCCACTGTCCACAGCCCGGTGTCCTCGTCGAGGAAGAAGCCGACCGTGCCGCAAGCGGTGCGCAAGGCGGCCTCGTAGGCCTCCATGGCGTCGGCCGGCACCACGACGGTGACGGTTTCGAGCGCGATGGCGTGTCGACGGGCGGTCATGCGCGCTCCACGAAGCGGTCGAGCACGCGCTTCTGTCCGGCTTTTTCGAAATCAATGTCGAGTTTGTCGTCGTCGGTGGCGGTCACCAGGCCGTAGCCGAATTTCTGGTGGAACACCCGCGTGCCAACCGGGATGCCATCCGTTCGGGGCGGGCGTGTCGGCTGCTCCCATGCGGCGGCGATCGCCGGGCGGCGGGCGGTCATCGGGAAGGCGCCCATGGAGGAACCGGCGAAGGCGGGCGCGCGGAGCATGCGGTCCCGCTCCAAGGCAGCCGAGCCGGTGATCTCGACGTATTCGGCCGGAATTTCCTCGATGAAACGGCTCGGTATGCTCGACTGCCAGTTGGCATAGAGGCGGCGATTGGCGGCATGGCTGACGATCGCCCGCTGGCGCGCCCGTGTGAGGCCGACATAGGCGAGACGGCGCTCCTCCTCGAGGCCCTTGAGGCCGCTTTCATCCATGGTGCGCTGGCTCGGGAACACCCCTTCCTCCCAGGCTGGCAGGAAAACGGTGTCGAATTCCAGCCCCTTGGCGGCATGCAGCGTCATCAGGCTGACGCGGTCACCCTCGGCGTTCTGCTCATTGTCCATCACCAAGGCGACATGTTCGAGGAAACCGCCGATGCTGTCGAACTCGGCCAGGGCGCGGACGAATTCCTTGAGGTTCTCGATGCGGCCGGGCGCCTCGATGGATTTGTCCTGCTTCCACATGTCCATGTAGCCGCTTTCGTCGAGCATCACCGCCATGGTGGTGATATGGCCATCGCGCTCGATCGCCGTGCGCCAGCGGGCGAAACCGGCCATCAGGTCGCGGACGGCCTGGCCGAGTTTGCCGCGCAAAACCCCCTCCTCGGCCAAAGCCAGCGCGGCGAAGGTGAGTGGCACTCCGGCTGAGCGTGCCCGGTCATGCATCGAGCGCAGCGCCACCTCGCCGATGCCACGACGGGGGAGGTTGATGATGCGCTCGAAGGCGAGATCATCGGCCGGCTGGTTCAGCACCCTTGCATAGGCGACGACGTCGCGGATTTCCTGACGCTCATAGAAACGCAGGCCGCCCACTACGCGATAGGGAATGCCGACGGTGATCAGCCGTTCCTCGAAGGCGCGGGTCTGCGAGTTGGCGCGCACCAGCACCGCCATTTCGCCGAGCGCATGGCCGCCCTGGCGCAGCGATTCCATTTTGCCGACGACCATGCGGGCCTCCTCGTCGGAATCCCACAGCCCGACGATCTGCACCTTCTCGCCCGAGGCATCGTTGCGCCCGGGTCGCAGCGTTTTGCCGAGACGGCCCTCGTTATGGGCGATCAGGCCGGAGGCGGCGGCGAGGATCTGCTCGGTGGAGCGGTAGTTGCGTTCGAGGCGAACAATCTTGGCGCCCTCGAAATCCTTCTCGAAGCGCAGGATGTTCGCCACCTCCGCCCCCCGCCAGGAGTAGATCGACTGATCGTCATCCCCCACGCAGCAGATATTGCGATGGCCCTGGGCGAGCAGGCGCAGCCAGAGATACTGCACCAGGTTGGTGTCCTGGTACTCGTCCACCAGAATGTAGCGGAAGCGGCGGTGATATTCGGCCAGCACCTCGGGATGTTCGCGCAGGATCTCGGTGATGTGCATCAGCAGGTCACCGAAATCGCAGGCGTTGATGGTGCGCAGGCGGTCCTGATAGCCGGCGTAGAGCTGGCGGGCATTGCCGCCGGCAAAATCGCTGTCCTCGGCGCTCGTCACGCGCTCGGGTGGCAGTCCGCGGTCCTTCCAGCGCTGGATGATCCCCATCAGCACCGGCGGCGGGAAGCGCTTGATGTCGAGCCTTGCAGCCTCCATCACCTGTTTCAGCAGGCGCAGCTGGTCGTCGGTGTCCAGGATGTTGAAGCTGGAGGTGAGGCCGACGAGTTCGGCATGGCGGCGCAGCATGCGGGCGGCGAGGGCGTGGAACGTGCCGAGCCACAACCCCTCGGCGGGCTGGCCCAGGATCGCTGCCACCCGCTCGCGCATTTCGCGGGCCGCCTTGTTGGTGAAGGTCACCGCCAGCACCTGGTTCGGGAAGGCGCGGCGCGAGAGCAGGATATGGGCAAAACGGGAGGTCAGCACGCGGGTCTTGCCGGTGCCGGCCCCGGCCAGCACCAGCAGCGGGCCGTCGACGGTTTCGACGGCCTCGCGCTGTTCATGGTTCAGGCGGGCGAGATGTTCGCTCATGTCTCGATCCAATAGATGCGCCCGACTCGGACCCAATTCATCGTCACTCTACCTCAGCGCGGGCGGGGTAGGCGAGATGGCGGACGCGTACCGGGGCGTGGATCGGGAGCCTCGGCCGGCTAGCCGGCTTGGCGCGGGTGGGTAGGAAGCAAGCGCTTCTTTTTGAAAAAAGAAGCAAAAACTTTTTATCCGTTGGCTGGTGCTCTTGAGGGAGGGGGCGACGCGAAACGGGCAAGCGCCTTTCGGGTGTCCTTTTTCAAAAGAAGACCGCTTCCTTGCTCCTGCCCTGGACCTCACCAAGCGCGCGCGCCTCCAGCCGCCGATGAGCGGCCGCCACAACCGGGCCGTCGAGCATCAGGATGGCGCAGGCCGCCACATCCCAGGCCCGCGTTTGCATGTCCACATGCATGGCGCGCACCCCCGTCGTGCCGGCGAACGAGCCGCGATTGCCGGTGTCGAGATAGCTCTCTGCCGGCAGCCCTTCGGCCAGCAGCGCGTCATGCTCATCCAGTTCGATATGGAAATACGTCACCATTCCGCCATTCGTGGTCCGCGCGATGCTGTCGCCGTTGACCAGTTTGTGGATCGGCATCAGTGCGCCATCGACGAGGATCGCGTGGTCCGGCGACAAGAAGAGGTCGCGATGCGGCACCCCCTGCGCCACAGCCTCGGCCCGGACCCGTATCGGCGCCGCCAGCCACGGCGCGGGATGCCGGTCGAGATCGACGCTGGTATGCCCGATCCAGCGGATCGGCCGCAGCCCACCGAGCAGTGTCGGCACCATCATCCCCACCACCAGCGCCTCCACCCGGATTTCCCCCGACGTTGTCAGGATGCGGGTTCCCGCGGCGAAGCAGGCAAGATCGAGGGTGAAACTGCGCGGCGACCCGCTGGTGGAGCCGGCGGAAATATCCAGCAGCAGCGTCGTGCCCGCGGCGGTGCCGTCGGTCGACCAAAGCTCGGTTCCGTGCACCCCATCATTGGCCTGGAAAACGATCTGGCCGGCGCCCATGGAGGCCATCTGGGCCGGGTTGGAGCCGGTCGCGCCGGCATTGATGTCAGCGAGCAGCGACGTCCCGCCCACCGTGCCGTCGGTAATCCAGAGCTCGGCGCCGGTGGTGCCGTCGTTGGCCTGGAACACTGCCCGCCCGGCGCCGAGAGCGGCAAAATACTTCGGCGCGCCGCTGAAGGCGCCGGTCGCGGTATCCGTCAGCAGGGAGGTGCCCGCGCCAGTTCCGTCGGTGACCCACAACTCGATACCATGCGTGCCGTCGTCAGCCTGGAACACCGTCAGCCCATTGCCGAGCGGGGTGAAAAACTTCGCGTTGGAGTCGGTATTTGCGGAAAGCGTATTGATGTTTTTCAGCAGCGTCGTCCCCGCCGCCGTGCCGTCGGTGGTCCATAATTCGCGTCCGCTGGTGCCGTCAAACGCCTGGAACAAGACCTGGCCGCCGCCGATCGCGGTCAGATAGCGCGGGGCGCTGCTGCTGCCGACGACGAGGTCCTTCAACAGGGAGGTACCACCTGACGTGCCATCGGTGATCCACAGCTCCTGGCCTGAGACCGGCGCGATCGCCTGGAACAATGCCGAACCATTGCCCATGCTGACGAACTCGCTGGCATAGGACGACCCGGAACCTGGAGTGATGTCGCTCAGCAACGACGTGCCCAAGGCACTGCCATCGGTCACCCACAGCTCGTTGCCATGCACGCCGTCATTGGCGGTGAACACGGCGACGGAAGCGCCGAGCGGCAGGATCCGGTTGATGTAGGACCCCTGGATACCCGGCCGAATGTCGAGCACCAAAGTGGTGCCGGCGGCAGTGCCGTCGCTGCTCCACAACTCCTGCCCGCTTTCCGGCGACGCCGCCGCGAACACCGCGCGGCCCGGCGCCACCTGGAAGGGCAGCGCCGGGTACCCCGAATTCTTCCCCGGCGTGATGTCCTTGAGGAGCGACGTGCCACCCGGTGTGCCGTCGGTGACCCAGAGTTCGGCGCCGTGCACGCCGTCATTGGCCCGAAACAGGACCGTCCCGTTGCCGAGTGCGGCGAAACCGTTGGGGTAGGAGTTCGCGGCGCCCCCCCGGATATCGGTTACCAGCGAGGTCCCGGCCGCCGTGCCGTCGGTGGTCCAGAGTTCGGTGCCGTGGGTCGTGTCTGTGGCGGAAAACAGCAATTTTGTCGTCATTCCAGGCTGCTTTCACACAGTATTTACCGACTCAGCTACGCCCTATCGGCAGCCATGTCCAATGCGACGCCCCTCACCGGCCAAGGTCGGATACTTGCCGGGCGCCTACAGATTTGACGACTTGTTCACAATTTGCTGAACTTCCGATCAATTGCTCATCGGCTTGCGTGGTTCAGCGTGAGCCTCACCAGAGAGAAGCAACATGGCCGGAACAATCGTCAGCGGGACCATCACGACCACAGTGGGTATTTTCGGCATTGCGTCGAACCCGGTTTCCATCACCACATCGGGTGCCATTACTGGCGTCGGCGTGGGTGTCTACGCAGCGCTAGGCATCTCTGGAACACTGGTCAACGACGGCAACGTCAACGCCACCACCTATGGCGTCCGTTTCCTCTCCTCCGGCACCGTCACCAACGGTAGCACCCTCAACACCGCCGCGACCATCAAGGGCGGGAGTTATGGGGTGCGCATCAACGCGCGCGACAATGTCACCAGCACGGTGAGCAATTTCGGGTCCATCGCCAACACCTCGACCACCACCGGGAGCGGCATTCGGATGTTGGGCAAAGGCGTCGTCATCAACGGCGCCGAGACCGACACCATCGCGGCGATTTCCGGCTATTTCAGCGGCATCAACATCACCGGCACCGGCGGCACGGTAGCCAATTTCGGCACGATCAAGGCCTCCGGCACCAGCATCAACACCGGCTCGCTCAGCCAGGCCGTCTATCTCGCCAATGGCGGCACCGTCACCAACGGCAGCAACACCGACACGTCAGCGCTCATCACCGCGCCCGACTTCGGGGTCGACATCGAACACGTCACCGGCGTGGTGAACAATTTTGGTACCATTTCGGCCGCCGGCGGGACGCTGGGCCGTGGCGTGGCGCTCGGCCAGGGCGGCACCATCAACAACGGCAGTGACACCGATACCGTCGCGCGCATCGTCGGCAATGGCCGCAACGCGATCTTCATCGGCAGTGGCGCGGTGAATAATTTCGGCACCATCATAGATACCACCACTGTCATCATCGGCCCGCAACGCTTCAGCGGCACCGGCGTGCGCGGCGGCGGCAATGTGGCGGTCACCAATGGCTCGACCGCCGATACCGCCGCCCTCATTCAGGGTTATGCCCGGGGCATCTATCTCACCGGCCCGGCGTCGAGCGTGGTGAATTTCGGCAAGATCGCTGGCACCGGCACTACCTTGTTCGGCTCGGCGGGCATTTACCTGTCGAGCGGAGGGAGCGTCACCAATCACCGCACCGGCACCATTTCGGCCGCCATCACCGGCTTCAACTTCGGCGTCGACATCGAGCACGTCGCGGGCACGGTGATCAACAACGGCTCGATCAGCGGCACCAACGGCGGCAGCGGCAAGGG
>JAPLOH010000056.1:0-39734 GCA_026400845.1 Alphaproteobacteria bacterium | reverse complement strand
TCACGGCGACCAACGGCAGCGGCAAGGCGGTGCAGCTTGGGGCCGGCGGCAGCGTCACCAACGGCAGCGACACGAACACCACGGCGCTGATCAGCGCGCTCAATACCGGGCTGGATATCGAGGGTGCCGCCGGGACTGTCATCAACGGCGGCACCATCATTGGCACCGGTGCCGGATTTGGCCGCGGCATCGTGATGTCGGCCGGCGGCAGCGTGGTCAACGGCAGCACCGCCAATACCGCCGCGCTGATCTCGGCCATCAGCGCGAACGCCGTGTTCCTCGGCACTAACGGCTCGGTGCAGAATTTCGGCACCATTGTTGACAATTCAACAATTTCCGGCAGCGGTATCCGCGGCACGGGGGCGCTGAGCGTCGTCAACGGCGGGGAAACCAACCGGAACGCACTCATTTCCGGCTATGGTGCCGGCATCAGCGTCGGCGGCGGCAACAGCACAATCGTCAATTTCGGTACCGTTCGCGCCACCGGCACCTCGACCGTCGCCGGCCAGCTGTCCCAGGGCATCTATCTCGCCTTCGGCGGCAGCGTGACCAACGGCTCGCCGACCGACACCGCCGCCTATATCGGCGCCCCCGCTTTCGGCGTGGATATCGAACACAACGCCGGCACGGTGGTGAACTTCGGCACCATCAAGGGGACCAGCGCATCCGCCAATTCGCGCGGCGTTGTTCTCGGCGCCGGCGGTACGTTGACCAACGGCAGCGAGACCTCGACTGCCGCCTATATCTACTCGACCAACCGCAACGGCGTATATGTCGGCTCGAATCCCGGCACGGTCACCAATTTCGGCCTCATCAAGTCAACCGGGCGCAACGGCGTGGTGCTGATAAACGGCGGCACCGTCACCAATGGCAGCACCGCCGACACCACCGCCACCATCAACGCGGCTCGAAGCCCGGTCTATACGCGGGGCGCCACCTTCAGCGTTATCAATAACTTCGGCACGCTGACCGCCGGCACAGCCGGGCGTTCGGGCGTGAACCTGTATACCGGTAACGGTTCGGTCACCAACGGCAGCGCGACCTCGACCACCGCTCGGATCATCGGCGGCAACTACTCCTTCGGGGTCTATGGCGGTGGAAGCAACGTCACCGTGGCGAATTTCGGCACCATCCAGGCAGGGACCGGAATCGTCACGCGCAACGGCGGCATCATCACCAACGGCAGCACGACCGATACCGTCGCCGTCATCCGCTCCTCGACCGGCAACAGTGATGGCATCAGCAACGGCAATACCGGTGCGCTCAACGTCAGCAATTTCGGCACCATCACCGGGTTGAACGGCGTCAGTGTCGGCGGCACGTCGACGGCCGTGATCACCAATGGCACGTCCGGCAGCACCGGAGCGCTGATCTCCGGGGCCGCGGGCAACATCACCAGTGCCGCTGGCATTTCGATCTTCGGCAGCGCCTCGGCGAACGTCACCAATTTCGGCACCATTTCCGGATACAATGGCATCTTCAGCACAGTTACCGCCGGGAACACCACCGTCACCAATTCGGGCTCCATCATCGCCACCGGCACCGCCGGTGCGGCGATACTGTTCGGCTCCGGCAATGACCGGCTGATTATCAGCCCGGGCGCCGTCTTCACCGGTGGGGTGTTCGGCGGTGCCGGCAGCAACACGATAGAACTCGCCGCGGCTGCCGGCCCGGCCGGTAACATCTCCGGGATCGGGACGAATTTCTCCGCATTCTCCACGCTCGTGGTAGATCCTGCCGCTCGCTGGAACACGTCCGGGGCCAACACTATCCCGACCATCCAAAACAAGGGTGTCATTACGCTCACCAACGGTGGCACGTTGACGGCATCGATCGACCCGGCCTCCACCGGCACGTTCATGATCAACACCACGACTGTCCTCGACGTTACCAGTGACACCGGCAACGCCAATTTCATTCGCTTCCTCGGCACCGGAACGCTGGCGATCGAGCATGCCTCCACGTTCGGCCAGAACGTCGGCACCCCCGGCTATACTGGCCCCACGATCAAGAACTTCATCGCCGGCGATAAAATCGACCTTAAAGACGTCGCATTTGGCGCCGGGCTTGCGTTCACCTACGATGCCGTCGCCGGGCTTCTGAATATTACCCTCGGCGGCAGCGGCGTCGCGTCAATGCGCTTCGAAACTGCCACCTTGGGCGTCGGTACGTTCCATGCCGTCAACGATGGCAGCGGCTTTACTCTCATCACGCATTTCTGACGCGCGCGGCACCGACCGCGCGATCAAACCAGTAGCCGACGCACACTGGTTGCGCCGGCCGGTCGGGCTGACCGCAGAGGCCGCGATGCTCCTCACCCGCTCCAGGTGCAGCGCGTGTTGCGCCCGGCGTTGCATATCCTCGGCGTCAGGTCGCCTGTATCCCAGCGTTGCCGCGAGAATGAATTGGTGCAAAGGGGCCACGGCCCCTTTGCCGACAGAGCCTTGCGCGTAAACCTTAGGCTCTAATCCCCTACCTCCCGGTCGCCAGACGCGCGGCACTGACATAGGTGGCGTGGAAGCCGTTCGGTACGCGGCGGGGGAGGATGATGCGGGCGATCGGGCCGCGGCCGAATTCGCTGTCCTCGGCACGGAAGATTTGCACCTCGGAGCGCATTTCGCGCGGCAGCCAGACGAAGGTGACGAGGTAACCGTCGTCTTCGGCGCTGGAGCCGTCACGCGGGGCGAAGCCGGGTTCGTTGTAGAATATGTGGGGGCCGTCGCTGAAGGCGCGGTAGCCGCCGGTGTCGAGGTTGTATTTTACCAGGCCGGGGAAGCGCGGCTCCTCGTCACCGCCGAGGGGGAACACCACGTTGTAGGTGTAGCGGTTGCTGCGGCCCTGGTAGGCCGTGTTGATGACGGGGAATTCGGTGTTGAGGACGTCATCGATGACCTCCTCGGTGGTGCGGCCGGTGCGGCGATTGAAGCGCCAGGATTGCAGCACGAAATCGCGCTGGCGCTTGTGGATGGTGCGCAGCAGGCGGTCGGCGTCGGGCTTGCCGGTCGCGTCGCGATGGATGCGGTAGGGGGTGCCGATCATCACGGTGTCGTCGCCTTCGTCCCAGGCGTTGACGACATGGAGGAGGAAGCCCGGGGAGGCCTCGAACCACTGGATGTCATTGGCGCCGCCGTGACGGGGGATGACGGCGAAGCGGGAGGGCACCTCGGGGTGGAAGGCGAGCTTGTGGCGGCCTTCGCGCAGGGCTTCCTCGCCGATGAAGAGCGGGAAGTCATGCAGGATCGAGTGGCGGTCGGTGATCGCCATGTCATGCGGCAGGCGGGGCCCGGGCAGCGGGATTTCGGTGCGGGTTTTCACCTGTCCGTCCGGGCCGACTACGCCGTAGGTCATGTAGGGCGGGGTCTTGCCGTAGTCGAAGAACATCAGCTCCCCGGTGTGCTCATCGGGCCGCGAATGGGCGGAAAGGCGGGTGACACCGCCGAGCTCGGCCGGGCCGATGGTCTCCAGCGTATGGACGTCGACATGGTAGGGCTGGCCGGAGAGGTACCACATTGTCACGAGGCGGCCGTTGTGGAACTTCACGTCGGTATTGGAGGTGTCTTTCAGCGGCATGTCCGGCCGGTCGGCGCGGGGCTTTTCCTTGAGGCCCTGCCACAAGGCGCGGCCGGCTTGTTGTTCCTCGTTGAAGGCGGCGGTGCGGATCCAGCGGTTGCGGTAGGTCACCTGGCCGCGATCGAAGGTGACGGAATGCAGCATGCCGTCGCCGTCATACGCGTGGTAACGCCACTCCGGCGCGAAATGCGGGTTGGGCCCGTTGCGGACGTAGATGCCGTTGAGGTCCTTCGGCACCTCGCCGATGACCGGCAGGTCGGTGGCGACGATTTCGTCGAGCACGGGCGCGTTGTTGCCGCTGAGGGCGGCGATGGCGTGTTCGGGCAGGAAGGGCTGGTCCATGGTGGTTTCCCCGGCGTTTGCCGCAGCCTAGCGCAGGGCGCGGGGCGCCGGAACGGGGTTTGCGCGGGGCGGCGGGCGATGCCGAATTATGTCTGGATGTTTCAGAATACGGGTAGGCATGTGGCGAACAGCATGCTATCGGACGAGTCATGCTTAGAACGCGCACGGCTAACATAATCGTGATCGTCCTTGGAGTGCTCGCCTGGCATCCACCGGCGCTGGCCCAGATTGCCGCCTGCGGCGAGATGGTGATGCCGGTGTCGCAGTTGCGCACGGTCGGCCGCGGCTATTCAGGGCATCATGCCGGGATTGACCTGATGGCGCCGCACGGCTCGCCGGTGATGGCCGCCGCCGCGGGCACCGTTGTCTATGCCGCGCGCTACTACGCCTACGGCAACATCATCGACATCGCGCATGCCGATGGCAGCACCACCCGCTATGCCCATCTCTCGCGCTACGCCGCCGGCATTCGCCCGGGCACCGCCGTGGCGGCGGGCCAGGTGATCGGCCTGGTGGGCGCCACCGGCAACGCCCGTGGCGCGCATCTGCACTTCGAGGTGCGCTACGGCGGGCGGGCGGTGGACCCCAAGCCGTTCATCCAACTCGCCGAATGTCGCGGGGTGGCGCCCACCGCGCCGCTGCACACGGTGCAGGCCGGCGTTTCGGCGTTTGTTGACGGGCGGCCGGGGGGGATTTTCGAGTGAGGCAGGAAGCAAGCGCTTCTTTTTGAAAAAAGAAGCAAAAACTTTTTGCCCGTTCGCTTCGCGCTCTCCGCGGGGAGTAACGAGCCTAACGGAAGAAAGTTTTTTCGTTCTTTTTTTCAAAAAAGAACCGCTGCCTTACGTCCCTAATGCCTGAAATGCCGCATCCCCGTCATCACCATCGCCACCCCTGCCGCATCGGCGGCGGCGATGACTTCACTATCGCGCATTGATCCGCCCGGCTGGATGACGGCGGTGGCGCCGGCTGCGATGGCGGCTTCGAGCCCGTCGGCGAAGGGGAAGAACGCGTCGGAGGCGACCACGCTGCCGATGGCGAGTGACTGGGCGAGGCCCGCCTTGCGGGCTGCCTCCTCGGCTTTCCAGGCGGCGATGCGGGCGGAGTTCACGCGGCTCATCTGCCCGGCGCCGATGCCAGTGGTGGCGCCATTCCTGGCGTAGATGATGGCGTTGGACTTCACGTGCTTGCAGACGCGGAAGGCGAACAGCAGGTCATCGAGTTCCTGCGCGGTGGGCGCGCGTTTCGTGACGGCGCGCAGGTCGGCGAGGCCGATGCGGCCATTGTCGCGGCTTTGCACCAGCATGCCGCCGGCGACGGATTTGAAGCTGGTGCCGGCTTCGGCCGGATCGGGCAGCCCGCCGGTCAGCAGGACGCGGAGGTTCTTCTTGCGGGCGAGGATGGCGAGTGCTGCGTCGTTGGCGTCCGGGGCGATGATGACTTCGGTGAAGATTGCCGCGATCTTTTCCGCCGCCTGGGCGTCAAGCATGCGGTTGACCGCGACGATGCCGCCGAAGGCGCTTTCGGGGTCGCAGCGCAACGCCGCGTCCCAGGCGTCGGCGAGAGAGCCGGCGGTGGCGACGCCGCAGGGGTTGGCGTGTTTGACGATCACCACCGTAGGCGCGTCGAACTCGGCCAGCGCCTCGAAGGCGGCGTCGGTGTCGTTGAGGTTGTTGTAGGAGAGTTCCTTGCCCTGGACCTGCCGCGCGGTGGCGATACCCGGCCGCGTGCCGGAGGTGTAGAAGGCGGCGGTCTGGTGCGGATTCTCGCCATAGCGGAGGGTCTGGCGGAGAGTGCCGGCGAAGGTGACGCGGGGCGGGTAGGGCACCCCGTTCTGGGCCGCGAACCAGGTGGCGATCGCGGCGTCATAGGCGGCGGTGCGGGCGTAGGCGTCGCCAGCGAGGCGGCGGCGCAACGCCAGGGTGGTGCCGCCGTGCTCGGTGAGTTCGGCCAGCACCGCGTCGTACTGGGCCGGCTCGATGACGATGGCGACGAAGTCGTGGTTCTTGGCCGCGGCACGGGTGAGGGCGGGGCCGCCGATGTCGATGTTCTCGATGCAGTCGGCGAAATCCCCACCGCGGGCGAGCGTGGCCTCGAAGGGATAGAGGTTGGAGACCACGAGGTCGATCGGCGCGATGTTGTGCGCCGCCATTTCGGCGAGGTGCTCCGCCACGTCGCGCCGCGCGAGGATGCCGCCATGGATCTGCGGCACCAGGGTCTTCACCCGGCCATCGAGGATTTCGGGGAAGCCGGTGTGGTCGGAGACGTCGATCACCGCGATGCCGGCCTCGCGCAATGCCTTGGCGGAGCCTCCGGTGGAGAGGATCTCGACGCCTGCATGGGCCAGGGCACGGGCGAAATCGACCAGGCCCGATTTGTCGGAGACGGAGATCAAAGCGCGGCGGATGGCGACGATGTCGGTCATGGAATACCCCAGCTCGGATGGCCGGGGGATAGAGCTAGAGACCGAGCAAATCCAGCGTGCGCGCGACAACCCTGCCCTCATCGTAGAGGGCGAGCGCGCGAATGCGCCCGGCCTCGCCCATGCGGGCGCGCAATTCCGGGTCCCGCGCCAGGGTGGCGAGTGCCGCGGCGAGTTCGGGCACACGCATCGGCGGCACCAGGAAGCCGGTCTCGCCGGGCAGTATCTGCTCGCGCGGGCCGCGGATATCGGTACCTACCACGGGCAGCCCGCTCAGCATCGCCTCGATGATCGACATCGGCAGCCCCTCGAAATGCGACGGCAGGGTGAAGATGTCGGCCGCCGCCATGAGGTCGGCAATATCCTCGCGATAGCCCAGCAGGTGCAGGCGCTCGCAGAGGCCGGAGCGCGCGAAGTAAGGCATCATGTCCTCGCCGTGGTCCGAGGCGAGGCGCTCGCCGACCACCCACAACTCGGCTCCAACGCCGACCTCGCGCATGGCGGCGAGGAGTTCAGGGTAGCCTTTATGCCGCACCAGCCGCGAAACCACGATGATGACGGCGCGATCTCCCGGCACCCCCATCTCGGCCCGCAGCCGCGCCCGGACCTCGGGGTTCGGCCGGTAGATCGCGGGGTCGCGGCCATTGCCGATGGCGGTGCTGTGGCGCGCGATGCCGAGGCGGCGGGAATCGGCGGCCTCGTCGCTGGAGACGGTGAGATGGATGTCCGTCAGACGCCCGCCGAGCCATTCCATCGCGAAGCCGAGGCCGCGCCGCCAGGCCGGGCCGGGCTGGTTGAAGAGGTAGCCATGGCAGGTATAGGCGACCACCTTCACGCCCGCGAGGCGCGCGGCGAGGCGGCCGAGGAAGCCGCTGATCGGCATATGGGCGTGCACCAGGTCCGGCTGCTCGGCGCGGATCAGGCGATACAGCGCCCAAAAGCCGCGCCACAGCGCCACCGGCGAGAGGCTGCGGGCGAGCGGCACCGGGGCGACGCGGAACCCTTCGCCGCGCACGATATCGAGCAGCTTCCCGTCCGCGCTCACCCCCACCACCTCATGCCCGCGGGCGCGGATGCCGCGCATCAGCGGCAGCAGGAAATGCCGCAGCGAGAAGTCGACATTGGTGATTTCGAGCACTTTCATGGGGAGCTCAACCGACCTTGGTGATCGCCCATTTCACCTGCTGCTCGCCATCCTGGTAGCCGGTCAGCACGATCTGGTCGGTGCGCCGAGGCTCATTGGCCC
The DNA here is from genome assembly GCA_026400845.1 of Alphaproteobacteria bacterium. GTDB lineage: Bacteria > Pseudomonadota > Alphaproteobacteria > Acetobacterales > Acetobacteraceae > CAIYPH01. Next base: position 32,157 of record JAPLOH010000056.1, on the reverse strand, counting down.
CGAGATAGATGCTCTCCTCCAGCGTCATCCGCGCGCCCTCGGCACGCAGCCGCCAGCCCATGCCGCTGGGCAGACGGAGCAGCGCGGTCTCGCCGTCCTGCTGGAGGGACGCATCGACGCCGGGGTGGAGGTGAAAGCGCACGATATAGGGCTGCGGCTCCGGCGCCTCGACGGCGTCCTCGCCGCGAATATCCTCACCGCTTTCGGACATGTAGATGCGGCGGCGATGGATGGCGCCGAAGGGCTTGGCGTAGCCGTCATGGCTGGCGTCGAGCCAATGGGCGCCGTTGGCCTCCTGGCGCTGGGCCTCGACACGCTCGGGGCGGCGGCCGAGGCCGCCGGGGGTGAGTTGCGAGGAGGAGGTATCGGCGATCACCAGCGCGGTATGGGCGGCGGTGGCGCGGGTGGCGTCGCGCCATTCGCCGAGAGCGCCGGGAACCGCGCCGCAATTGACGATCATCCGCTCCTTGCCGATCGAGAGCTCGAAGGACAGGGTGCCGGCATGGGCATTGCGGTCGATCTTCGGGCCTGACGGCACGCCGCAATCCATGATCAGCACGGATTTTCCGGCCTGGAGCCGATGAAAGCCACTTTCGTTCATCGCGCTCGGCCCGCGCGTGGTGCGGCCGGCCTGGGTGAGGGCGAGGTCGATCAGCGCCGCACTTTCCTCCTTGCTCCCATTGAACAGCGCGAGCCCGCCATCGCCGTGGCGCAGCGTGCGCAATGCGGGGGCGACGCGCTCGATGGCGGGTGTCAGGCTGGCCGGCGGCGTCGCCTGGGCGGCCTGGAGCAGCGCGCGGATATCGGTGAGGTCCTGCAACACGGCGAGCAACTGCGCCGGGCTGCGCTCGCAATGCCCGCCGTCGGGCAGGATCTGCCGGCCGATCTCCTGCGGCAGCACCCTGAGCGCGCGCGACAGGAACGAGCCATGTTCGGGGAGCGCCACGGCGGCGGCGATCAGCCCGCGCAGCGCGGTGAAGGCGCGGGCGTCGAGCTCCTCGGGCGGCATGTTGGCGGCCAGCGTGCGGGCATCGGCGACGAGGCGCGACATCAGCCGTTGGCGAAACCCGTCATCGGCGGAGGCGGCGAAGAAGTCGTAATGGCCGAGCCAGGCGGCGATGCGTGCGCCGGCGATGTCGGGCCGCTGGGCGATCGGGTCGAGCGCCGGTTCGGCGATCCAGTCGCCGACCTGTGCGGCGGGATTCTTGCGGTGCGCTTCGGGGGGAGGCCGCGCAGCAGCGGCGGATTGGGGTTGGCGCCGGCCGGAACGGTGAAACCACCGGGCTTGAGTTGGCCCTTCACCCCCCCGGCTTCGATATCTCCGCGCAGCAGCGCCGCCCCGCGGCCGGGGTCGCCGGGCCAGGGGTCGCGGACCGGCTGGGAGGGCGCATCGGGGATGCGCGCCATGCTAAGGCTCGGCATGCGCGCCATTTGCCGGCGGATACCGCGTAGCAGGTCGGCCGGGCTTGGCGGCTTCATGCCGGCCTCAGCGCGGCGATCGCCGCCGCGTAATCGGCCGCCCCGAACACCGAAGTGCCGGCCACCAGCGTATCGGCTCCGGCGGCGAGAATGGAAGGGGCTGTCGCCGACGTCACGCCGCCATCGACCTGAAGCGCGATGCTGCGGCCCGCGCCGTCGATCAGCCGGCGCAGGGCGGCAATCTTGTCGAGCTGGCTGGCGATGAAGCTCTGGCCGCCGAAACCGGGATTGACCGTCATCACCATGATGATGTCCACGAGATCGAGCGCCCAGGCGATGCTCTCGATCGGCGTCGCCGGGTTCAGCACCACGCCGGCCTTCTTGCCGAGCGCGCGGATGGCCTGAAGGGTGCGGTGCAGATGGGGGCCGGCTTCCGGGTGCACGCTGATATGGTCGGCCCCGGCTTCGGCGAAGGCGGCCAGATAGGGATCGACCGGGGCGATCATCAGATGGACGTCGAACGGCAGGGCGCAGTGGCGCCGCAGCGCCTTGATGACGGCGGGGCCGAAGCTGATGTTCGGCACGAAATGCCCGTCCATCACGTCCAGATGCAACCAGTCCGCCCCAGCCGCGGCGATGGCGGCCACCTCGTCGCCCAGGCGCGCAAAATCCGCCGCGAGCAGGCTGGGCGCGACGACGATCGGGCGTTCAGTGGTCGGGCGGCCAGAATCCATCACATGTCCGGGAGGTGGGCAGTTCTTCTAGCCATTCCGTTCCGTGGCGCACAAGCGAGGGATCAGGTGCGAATGAACCTGGCGATGAAGAACCCGTCCATCCCGCCGCGTTCGGCCCACATCGCGGGAGAGGTGCGCAGATAGCCTTCCAGCGTCAGCGCCTCGGGGATGCCGGCGGCCTCGGCGGCGGTGAAGGGGGCGTCGCGCAGCGGCAACCGCTTGGCGGCCAAAGCGGCGCGGACCGGCCCTTCATCGAGCTGGAGGGAGCAGACCGCATAAACCAGCCGCCCGCCTGGCCGCAGCATCGCGGCCGCCGCGGTCAGAAGTGCGTCCTGCTGCCTGGCGAGATCGAGGATATCGCGCGGGCGTTTGAGATGCGGCACGTCGGGATGGCGGCGGATGGTGCCGGTGGCACTGCACGGCGCGTCGAGCAGCACGGCATCGAGCGGTGCGTCGGGGTGCCACATCGCGGCGTCGGCTTCCACGGTTTCGGCGGCGAGGCCGAGCCGGGTGAGGTTTTCGCTCAACCGCACGAGGCGCGCGCCGCTCTGCTCGACCGCGATCACCTGCGCGCCGGCGGCGGCGAGCTGCGCCGTTTTGCCGCCAGGTGCTGCGCAGAGATCGGCGATCCGCTCGCCCGGCCGGGCCGCGAGGAGGCGGGCCGGCAAGGCGGCGGCGGCGTCCTGCACCCAGAAATCACCCTCGGCGAAACCGGGCAGCGCGGTCACCCGTGTGCCGGCGGGATAGCGCCAGGAGCCGGTCGGCAGCGCGATGCCGCCCTCGGGTGCCGTGCTGCCGGGCTTGATCGTGAGATCGAGCGGCGCCTCCATCATATTGGCCGTGGCGATGGCGCGCGCCTCGCGGCCCCAGGCGGTCCACAGCCAGGGGGGTGTGTCGAGGCGCGGCGAATCGAGCCCTTCCAGCGCCGCCGGCCCGGCATCGGCGACCCGGCGCAGCACGGCGTTGATCATTTTGCAGAACGCTGGCAGCCCCGTGGCGCGGGCGAGCGCCACCGCGGTGCCGACCGCCGCGTGGGCCGGCGTATCGAGCAGCAATAACCCAGCAGCGCCGATGCGCAGGATATGGCGCACCTTCGGCGGCGGCGCCTTGGCGAGGAAGGGTTCGAGCGCCGCATCGAGCGTACCGGCGCGACGCAGCACGGCAGCCGCGAGCCGGTGCGCCGCGGCGCGGTCGCGCGGTTCCAGCGCCGGCAGCGCCGCCAAGGCCTCGTCCAGCGTGCGTCCCCGGTCCAGCACGGAACCGAGGAGGTCGAACGCGGCTTCGCGGGTCGGATCGCGCATGATGTATCCGGGGAAGATGCGTGGAGCGGTGGTGGAGCTGAGGGGAATCGAACCCCTGACCTCCTCATTGCGAACGAGGCGCTCTCCCAACTGAGCTACAGCCCCGGTCCACGCTGAAATGCGACCCGAGACCGAGCCGCACGCGAGGGCGCGGTTTCGCGCAACTGCGGGGCCGAGTCAAGCGCGGCTTGCCGCCGCGCCGCCGCCCAGTTCATTCTCACGCCCAGTAACGCCTTGCCAAAAGCCCGGGAGGACGCGGATGCGCATCGTCGACACCCATTGCCACCTCATTCATCGCGACCGCCACAACTACCCCTGGCTCAGCCGGGTGCCGCCGCTGCAGCGCGATTTCACCCTGGCGGAATACCTGCCCCAGGCGCGCGCGGCGGGGATCACCGATATCCTGCACATGGAGGTCGATGTCGCGGAGGCGGATCTGGAGGCCGAGGCGCGCTTCACCGCCGGGCTCGGCCACAACGTCACTGGGCTCGGCGTCATCGGCACCATCGCCGGCTGCCGCCCGGAATCCGCGGGCTTCCCGGCCTTCGCCGAGCGCGTCGGCGCTATCCCGGGGGTGAGGGGGTTCCGCCGCATCCTGCACACCCAGCCCGACGACCTCTCTCGCGCGCCGATTTTCGCCGAGAACATCCGCCGCCTCTCCGGCACCGGACTCACCTTCGATATCTGCGTCTTCCCCCAGCAGCACCAGATCGCCATCGACCTGGTGCGCGCCTGCCCCGATGTGCAGTTCGTGCTCGACCATTGCGGCAACCCCGACCTGAAAGGGGGCGACCTCGCGGTCTGGCGCGCCGGCATCACGGCGGCGGCGGCGCTGCCCAACCTCGCCTGCAAATTCTCCGGCATCGTCACCAACGCTCCCTCCGGCGGCTGGACGCTCGATCACCTGCGCCCCGCCGCCGAGCACATCATCGCCAGTTTCGGCTGGAACCGGGTGGTGTGGGGCAGCGACTGGCCGGTGTTGACGCTGAACGGCGATCTCGGCGGCTGGCTCGCCGCCGCGCGGGCTTTGCTCGCCGATGCCAGCCAGGACGAGCAGTCAGCGGTGTTCGGGGGCAATGCGCTGCGGATTTATCGCCTCGGCTGAACAGAGGAGGCCCGCCCCCGATTGCGCAGGGCGGGCAAAGACGCCACCATCCCAAACTGATCATCCGGGGGAGTTCGATCATGCGCAGACTGTTGTTGGCCCTTCCCGTGCTGGCGCTCACCGCCGGCGCGGCCTTCGCCCAGCCGAAGGACACGCTCGTCGTCGACATGCCCGGCGATGTCGCGACCATGGACCCGCATTTGCAGTGGGATACCGAGAGCTACACGGTCTATCGCAATATCTTCGACAATCTTGTCACCCGCGACGTCTCCGGCAAAATCGTGCCGCAGGTGGCCACCGCTTGGAAATACACCGATGACAAGACCATCGTGTTCGACCTGCGCAGCGACATCACCTTCCAGGACGGCAGCAAGCTGACGCCGGAGGACGTGGCGTTCAGCATCCGCCGCATCATCAACCCCGATTTCAAGAGCCCGCAGCTCAGCCAGTTCGACCAGATCGCCTCCGCCGAGGTCACCGGCCCGGCGCAGGTGACGCTGAAGACCAAGACCACCTACCCGGCGCTGATGGCCCAGCTGGTGAAGCTGTCGATCGTGCCCAAGGCCTATGTCGAAAAGCTCGGCGACCAGAAGTTCAACCAGGAGCCGATGGGCAGCGGCCCCTACCGTTTGCGCGCCTGGCAGCGCGGCGTGCAGTCCACCCTCGACGCGGTGGACACCCATTGGCGCGGCAAGCCGCCCTTCAAGACCGTCACCTTCCGCGCCGTGCCCGACATCCCCACCCGCCTGGCGGACCTGCGGACCGGCCGCGCCGACATCACCTATGGCCTGAGCCCGGATGACGCCGAGGCGATGAAGGCCGAAAAGGCGCTGCAACTGCTGACCGTGCCGACCGAGCGGATCGCCTATCTCTTCGTCAACCCGACCGCGACCGCCACCAAGGACAAGCGGGTGCGCCAGGCCATCGCCATGGCGATCGACCGCGAGAGCATCATCTCCGCCCTCCAGCAGGGCTATGCGAAGCCGGTGAACATCGTGCTCACACCGGCCAATTTCGGCTACATCGCCGATATTCCGGGCTGGCCGCACGACCCCGCGAAGGCCCGCGCGCTGATCAAGGCGGCCGGCGCCGAGGGTGCCACCATCAAGCTCATCACCTCGCCCGCCTATGACCGCCGCCTCAACGAGGCGGTGCAGCAGATGCTCGGCGATGTCGGTCTCAAGGTCGAGATCTCGATGACCGACCAGCCGACATTCCTCAAGCGCCGCCAGGGCACCCCGGAGGAGGCGGAATCGCTGAGCCAGGGCCGCTGGTCCTGTGCCTGTCAGGACGCCGACGGGGTGATCTTCCCGCTGTTCCGCTCGGGCTCGATCTGGTCGAAAATGAGCAACCCTGCCTTCGATGCCGAGGTGGACGCCGCGCGCGTCACCCTCGACGAGGCCAAGCGCCTGTCGCACTACCGCAAGGCGTTCGAGATCCTGCGCGAGGAAGTGCCGGGCGTCGGGCTGTTCCAGAACGTGGCGATCTATCTCGCACGCAAGGAGCTCAAGTGGACGCCGACGGCGAATGAGGCGTTTTTTGTGACGGATATGAAGTGGCAGTAGGAAGCGGTTCTTTTTTGAAAAAAAGAACGAAAAAACTTTTACCCATTGGCTTCGCACTCTCCCGGGAGAGTGCGAAGCCAACCGATAAAAAGTTTTTGCTTCTTTTTTCAAAAAGAAGCGCTTCCTTCCCTTCGTCATGATCAGGCATCTCGCGGGCCGCCTCGGCCAGGCGCTGGTCGCCAGCTTCGGCGTGCTCACCATCGTCTTCTTCGTCATGCGCCTCTCCGGCGACCCGACGCTGCTGCTGGTGCCCGAAGGCGCAACCGCCGAGCAGATCGCCGCCCTGCGCCATGCGCTCGGCTTCGACCGGCCGTTGTTCGTACAGTACCTCAGCTACCTCGCCGATCTCGCCCGGCTCGATCTCGGGGAGAGCCTGGTGCAGCGTTCGGGGGTGGCCGGCATCGTCGCCGAGCGCATCCCCTATACGGTGGAACTCGCTGCCGGCGCGCTGGTGGTGGCGCTCGGCATCGGCATTCCCGCCGGCGTCGCCATGGCGGTGTGGCGCGGCGGCATGGTGGAGCGGCTGTTGGCCGGCTTCGTGCTGACCGGGCAGAGCCTGCCCACCTTCTGGTCCGGCATCCTGCTGATCCTGCTGTTCGGGGTCCATCTCCGCTGGCTGCCCACTTCGGGCGCGGACGGATTGTCCTCGCTGGTGATGCCGGCGATCGCGCTTGGCGCGCTGACCATGTCCACCTTCGCGCGGATGACCCGCATCGCCGTGCTGGATGAATTGTCGCGAGACTATGTCTCGGCCGCGCGCGCCCGTGGCCTGTCGCTGGGCGCGGCCGTGGCGCGCCACGTGCTGCGCAATGCCGCCATCCCGGTGGTCACCATCGCCGCACTCGAAGTCGGCAACCTCCTGGCCGGCGCGGTGATCGTCGAGACCGTCTTCGCCTGGCCCGGCATCGGGCAGCTCGCCATCCAGTCGATCGCGGCGCGGGATTTCCTGATCGTGCAGACCGTCGTGCTGTTCGTCTCGGTGGTCTATATTGGCATGAACCTGCTGGCGGATATCGCCTATGCGGTGATCGACCCGCGCATTCGGCTGGACCGATGAGCGCGCGCTTCTCCCCTGGAATCGTCCTGATTCTCCTGCTGCTGGCAGCCTTCGTGTTGGCCGCCGCAGGGGCGGACCTGCTGTCGCCCGCCGATCCACTGCGCCAATCCCTGCTGCTGCGCCTGCGCGAGCCCGGCTTCGCGTCCAGAACCGCGACCTACTGGCTCGGCACCGACGATCTCGGGAGGGACCTGCTGTCGCGCATCCTCTACGGCGCCCGCGCCTCGCTGCTGGTCGCCGCGCTGTCGGTTTCGGTGTCGCTGGTGGTGGGCACCGCGCTCGGCCTGCTGGCCGGCTGGTTCCGCGGCTGGACGGCGGTGCTGATCATGCGTTTCGTCGATACCATGCTGAGCATCCCGGCGATCCTGCTGGCGGTGCTGACCGTCGCGGTGCTGGGCCCGGGCTTCCTCAAGCTGGTGATGGTGCTCGGGCTGACCCGCTGGCCGCGCTACACCCGCGTCGCCTACGCCGCCACGCTGCAGGTGGCCGGGCTGCCCTACATCAAGGCCGCCGAAATGGCCGGCTGCGGCGCCACGCGCATCCTGTGGCGCCACATCCTGCCCAATATCGCGGGCCCGCTGATGGTGGTCGCCACCAGCGAATTCGGCCTGATGATCCTCTTCGAGGCGGGCCTGTCCTTCCTCGGCCTCGGCATCCAACCGCCCTACCCGTCCTGGGGCTCGATCATGAGCGCGGGGCGGCAATACGTCACCCGCGCCTGGTGGCTGACCGTGTTCCCCGGCGCCTGCCTATTCGTGCTGGTGCTGTGCGTGAATTTGTTCGGAGACTGGCTGCGCGACCGGGTGGACCCCCGCTCGCGCGGCCGATAGGAGAGCAGACTATGAATTATTCCGGCGCCTTCAAGGGCAAGCGCGTGATCGTCACCGGCGCGGCCGGCATCCATGGCGGCTGGATCGCGGCCGCCTTCGCGCGCGAGGGGGCAGAACTCTGCCTCACCGATTTCCGCCGCGACAAGCTGGACCAGGTCGCCGCCGATCTCGGGCTCGACCCCGCGAACACGATGCTGCACGGCTGCGATCTCACCAGCTCCGCCGAGATCGAGGCCTTCGCCCGCGTGATCGGCAAGGAGTGGGGCGCGCCCGACATCGTCATCAACAACGCCGGCGTCTATCCGCGGACGGGCATCCTCATCAACCTCGAGGACGCCGAGTTCGACCGCATCATGGCGGTGAACGTGCGCGCCCCCTTCGTGATGACCAAACATATGGCGCGGCTGATGGTGGCGCGCGGCGTCGAGGGTGCCTTCGTCAATATCGGCTCCGGCGCCGCCCGGCAGATGCCGACCGGCTCGGTCACCTACTGCATGTCGAAAACCGCGCTGGAGCGGCTCTCCAAGGGCCAGGCGCTGGAGCTCGCGCCGCACAAGATCCGCGTCAACGTGGTGGAGCCCGGTTTCGCGCCGGGCAGCGAGGTCTCGTACCTGCCGCCCGAGTATGTCGAGCGGATGACCGCGCGCATCCCGCTGGCGCGCAATTCCGGCCCCGGCGATACCGCGGGGATGGTGCTGTATCTCTGCTCGCCCGCCGCCGGCTACATCACCGGCGCGGTGGTCTCCGTCGATGGCGGCAATTCCATCGGCACCTACCAGCCGACGCCCACCAACGGATGAGCGACGCGCCCGCCCTCGTCGTCGAGAACCTGTCGCTGGCGATCGGCCCGGCCGGGCTGGTCGATGGCGTCGGCTTCCAGGTCGCGCCCGGCGAGGTGATGGCCATCGTCGGCGAAAGCGGCTGCGGCAAATCCGTCACCGCCCAGGCGATCATGCGCCTGCTGCCGGACGCCATCCGCCAGACCGGCGGACGCATCCTGCTGGGCGGGCGGGATATCTCAGCCATCCCCGAGCGGGCGATGCGGGCCGTGCGCGGCCAGCTCATGTCGATGATATTCCAGGAACCACAGGCCGCGCTCGACCCGCTGACCACCGTCGGCAGCCAGATCGCCGAGGCGCTGCGCCAGCCGCTCGGCCGGGTGCGCGGCGAGGTGCTGCGCATGCTGCGCGACGTCGGCATTTCCGACCCGGAGCGGCGGATCGACCAGCACCCCTTCGAACTGTCGGGCGGCATGTGCCAGCGCATCATGATCGCCTCCGCCCTGATCTCCCGCCCGGCCGTGCTGATCGCCGACGAACCAACCACGGCGCTCGACGTCACCATCCAGGCGCAAATCCTCGACCTCCTGCGCCGACTCGCCATCGAGCGGCAGACCGCGGTGGTGCTGATCACCCATGACATGGGCGTGGTGGCCGATATCGCCGACCGCGTGGCGGTGATGTATGCTGGCCGCATCGCCGAGGCGGGCCCCACCGCCGAGATCTTCGCCGCGCCCCGCCACCCCTATACCGCGCTGCTGCTGGCCTCCATCCCCCGCTTGTCCGACGTGCCGAAATCCAAGCTCGCGGTGATCGAGGGCCGGGTACCGAGCCCGTCCGAATACGGGCCGGGCTGCCGCTTCGCCTCGCGCTGCCCGCGGGCGGATGCGCGCTGCGCCGCCGAAACCCCACCCCTGCGGCCACTCGGCGACGGGCGCCTCACCGCCTGCTTCCATGCCGAGGCAATGGCATGAACACGCTCGAAATCACCGGCCTCAAGGTGCATTTCCCCGGCCGTGGCGGCGCCCCGGTGCGTGCCGTCGATGGCGTCTCCCTCAGCATCGCGCCCGGCGAAACCCTCGGCCTCGTCGGCGAAAGTGGCTGCGGCAAATCCACCGTCTCCAACGCCACCGTCGGCCTGCTGTCGCCCACCGAGGGGTCGGTGAAGGTGCTCGGCACCGAACTCGCCGGCGCCTCCCGCGAGACGCTGCGCGCCATTCGCGCCAAGGCGCAGATGGTCTTCCAGGACCCCGTCACCTCCCTCAACCCGCGCATGACCATCGGCGAAGCGGTCGGCGAGCCGCTCCTGGTACGCGGCCTCGCCCGCGGCGCCGCCCTGCGCGAGCAGGTCGGGGCGTTGCTGGAGGAGGTCGGCCTGCGCGCCGACCACGCCTCGCGCTACCCGCACCAGTTCTCCGGCGGCCAGCGCCAGCGCATCGTCATCGCCCGCGCCCTCGCGCTCCGCCCCGCCCTATTGGTGTGCGACGAACCGGTCTCGGCGCTCGATGTCTCGGTGCGCGCGCAAATCCTCAATTTGCTGGTCGAACTCCAGGCCCGCCACGGCATGTCCACCCTGTTCGTGAGCCACGACCTCGCGGTGGTGCGCCACGTGTGTGACCGCGTGGCGGTGATGTATCTCGGCCGCATCGTCGAACTCGCGCCTCGCGACGAACTCTACAGCGAGCCCCGCCACCCCTACACCAAGGCCCTCCTCGCCGCGGTTCCCGAACCCGATCCCGTCACCCAACGCGCCAAGCCCCGGGTGCCGCTGGAAGGCGAAATCCCCAGCCCCGCCAACCCGCCCCCGGGCTGCCGCTTCCACACCCGCTGCCCGTTGGCGATCGACCGTTGCCGAGTGGAGGAGCCGGCGTGGCGGCCGGTCGGCGCCGCGATGGTCGCCTGCCACCTTGTCTGAGCTTCTACTCGGCGTAGTCGACCGCGACCTCCGCGAAGCCGGAGAAGCGGATGCGCACCTGCGCGGTGGCGGCGACACGGTTGGCGCCGGACCAGGAGCCGCAGGTGACGAACTGGCCGGCCTTGAGCCCACCGGCCCAGACAGCGCCTTCATTGGCCATCCACATCACCTGGGCCACCAGGTCCCCGGCGGGATGACCGGTGCGGCTGGCGTTGATTGCGCCGTCGACGATCTGCTCGACGCTGACGGTGGCGAGATCGATCGACTGCCAGTCGGTCCGCCCCGGCCCGTGGATCAGCCCGCCGTGGGACTGGGAGTCCGCGATATTGGTGAAGATATCGACGGCGGAGGGCTCGACGTAACGGGATTCGCAGGCCTCCATCACCGGGTGGATGGCGGCGATGGCGGCGATGATCTCGGCCCGCGTGTAGGGGGTGGCGCGGGGCGGCAGGTCGGCGCCGATGCGGGCGCAGAGTTCGGCTTCGATGGCACGGATCGCCTGCTTGCCGGGGCGCAGCGTGGCGGGCGCGGCCTGGATGCCGGAGGCTGGCAGCGGGCCGCACATCGGAGCGGCCCCGTCGGCGCCGAAGGGCGAGACCTTCCAGCCGCCGATGGCGCCGAGTTCGGCCGCCACCTTGTGCTGGATCGCGTAGGCCGCCGCGCGGTCGGCCGGCTTCACTGCGCCGGGCAGGTCGGCGAGGCGCTTGGCGGGATCGCGGCGGGCGGCGAGCAGAAGTGCGGCGGCCTGGGCGGCGGGATCGGACATGGTGGGTGCTCCGGAGGGTTTGGCGGACCTAAGCATCGGGCGGCGGGCTTGTCCAACATTCACACTCGGTCCAGATATCAGACAGCACGACGAGCGGGGCGGCGACGATGACTGTGACGATCCATCAGGGTTGGCGGGACCTTTCGGGCAGCGCCCGGGGCGCAGTGGTGGCGCTGGGGAATTTCGACGGCGTGCATCTCGGCCACGCCCATCTGCTGCGCACCGCCCACGCCGCGCGGCCCGATGCGCCGCTGGCGGTGCTGACATTCGAGCCGCATCCGCGCGAGATTTTCCGCCCCGACGATCCGCCCTTCCGCCTCACGCTGTCGGCCGGGCGAGCGGCGGCGCTGGGGGCGTTCGGGGTGAGCGAGGTGTTCGAACTTGCCTTCGATGCGGCATTCAGCCGGATGACCGCCGATGCGTTTGTCGCCGAGGTGCTGCATGCCGGGCTCGGAGCGCGGCATTTGGTGTGCGGGCCTGATTTCGCGTTCGGCCATCGCCGGGGCGGCAACGCTGGCTTCCTTGCCGCGCGGGCCGAGGCGCTCGGCATCGGCCTCACCGTGGTGCCGCCGCTCACCGATGCCGGCGGCCAGATCTCCTCCTCGCGCATTCGCCGCGCCTTGCAGGACGGCTATCCCGAACGCGCGACGGAGGGGCTCGGCCGGGCCTGGGCGATAAGCGGCGTGGTCGCGCATGGCGACGCGCGGGGGCGCACCATCGGCTTCCCCACCGCCAATATCGCGCTTGGGCGTCATCTCGAACCGGCCCGCGGCGTCTACGCGGTGACGGTGACGTTGCCGGATGGCCGCGTTGTCCACGGCGCCGCCAATATTGGCCGCCGCCCAACCGTCAACGCCGGGTCGGAAAGCCGCCTCGAGGTCAACTTGTTCGATTTCGCCGGCGATCTCTACGGCCAGGAACTGTCGGTGGCGCTGCACGCCTTCCTTCGCCCGGAGCAGAAATTCTCCGGCCTCGACGAGTTGCGCGCCCGCATAGCAGCCGATTGCCTTGAGGCGCGGCGGATTCTTGACCGCGCGGCCCCGCGCTCCGCATAGTCATCCGCATGTACAGGTTTATGCCGACACGGTGTAAGAGGGCGCGAATTATACGCCCGGCGGTTCGCTAGAACGCCGGGACCTCACGCGCGCGCCCCCCTGACGCGGCAGATCGCCGCACGAGATCATCATGAGCGAAACACGAGACTACCGCGACACCGTCTTCCTGCCGGCGACGCAATTCCCCATGCGCGGCGACCTGCCGAAGAAGGAGCCGGCGATCCTCGCCCGCTGGGCCAAGATGGGCATCTGGGAGCGCATCCGCGCCAATTCCAAGGGCCGCGAGAAGTTCATCCTGCATGACGGCCCGCCCTACGCCAACGGCAACCTCCATATCGGCCATTCGCTGAACAAGGTGCTGAAGGACGTCATCAACCGCGGCCGCCAGATGTCGGGCTTCGATGGCTACTACATCCCGGGCTGGGACTGCCACGGCCTGCCGATCGAGTGGAAGATCGAGGAGGAATACCGCAAATCCGGCCGCGACAAGGATGCGGTGCCGATCCTGCAATTCCGCGCCGAATGCCGCGCCTATGCCCAGCATTGGCTGTCCGTACAGAGCGAGGAGTTCCAGCGCCTCGGCGTGTTCGGCGCCTGGAACGAGCGCTACGCGACGATGGACCTGCCCTCCGAGGCGGCAATCGCCGGCGAGATCGGCAAGTTCCTGCTGAACGGTTCCCTGTTCCGCGGCCTGCGCCCGGTGATGTGGTCGCCGGTGGAAAAGACCGCGCTGGCCGAAGCCGAGATCGAGTATCACGACCATACCAGCGACACGATTTTCGTCCGTTTCCCCGTGCTGTCGTCCAACGTCGCCGAGCTGCGCGACGCCGCGGTAGTGATCTGGACCACCACGCCCTGGACCATGCCGGGCAACCGCGCCATCGCCTATGGCGAGGAGATCGACTACGCCGTCATGCGGGTGGACAGCGTGAAGGACGGCTCGCTCGCCCGCGCCGGCGAGCGTATCCTCGTCGCCCTCGCTTTGCTGCCGCAGGTCTGCGAGGCCACCGGGATCGCTACCCACCACGTGCTGCACGTCCATAAGGGCAGCGAACTGGCCGGCACCGTCACCGCGCATCCGCTGCGCGGCAAGGGCTATGAGTTCGACGTGCCGCTGTTCGCCGGCGACTTCGTCACCACCGAGGCCGGCACCGGCCTGGTGCATATCGCGCCGGGCCATGGCGAGGACGATTTCCATCTCGGCCGCGCCCATGGCATCGAGGTGCCGGAGACGGTCGGTGATGACGGCACCTACAACCCCTGGGTGCCGCTGTTCGCCGGCCACCACGTCTACAAGGCCGCCAACCCCGTCTGCGCCGCGCTGACCGAGGCCGGCGGGCTGCTGGCGCGCGGCAAGCTGGTGCATTCCTACCCGCATTCCTGGCGCTCCAAGGCCCCCCTCATCTTCCGCGCCACCCCGCAATGGTTCATCCGCATGGATGGGCCGGAGGATATTCGTGGTCTCGCCCGCAAGGCGATCGCCGAGACCGATTTCGTGCCCGCCGCCGGGCGCAACCGCCTGGATTCGATGATCGCCGCCCGGCCGGACTGGTGCATCTCGCGCCAGCGCGCCTGGGGCGTGCCGATCGCCGTGTTCGTCGAGAAATCCACCGGCATCCCGCTGCGTGACCCCGAGGTGGTGAAGCGCATCGTTGATGTGTTCACCGAGGAAGGCGCGGATGCCTGGTATTCCTCGCCGCCCTCGCGCTTCCTCGGCCAGGGCCGCAACCCCGACGACTACGAACAGGTGATGGACATCGTCGACGTGTGGTTCGAGTCCGGCTCGACCCACGCTTTCGTGCTGGAGCAGCGCGGCCTGCCCTGGCCGGCCGATCTGTATCTTGAGGGCACCGACCAGCATCGCGGCTGGTTCCATTCCTCGCTGCTGGAAGGCGTCGGCTCGCGCGGCCGGGCGCCGTTCAAGGCGGTGCTGACCCATGGCTTCACGCTCGACGAGCAGGGCCGCAAGATGTCGAAGTCCCTCGGCAATACCACCGCGCCGCAGGAGGTGTGGGACAAGTATGGCGCCGACATCCTGCGCCTCTGGGTGATGCACACCGACATCACCGAGGACCAGCGGATCGGCCCGGAAATCCTCAAGCAGACCGCCGAACTCTACCGCCGCCTGCGCAACACGCTGCGCTGGCTGCTCGGCAGCCTCGACGGGTTCACTCCGGCCGAACATTTGCCCGAGGCCGAAATGCCGGACCTCGAGCGCTGGGTGTTGCACCGGATGTGGGAGATCGACGCGCAGGTTAAGGGCGCGGTGGACAGCCATGACTGGGCCGGGCTCTACCCCGCCATCCACGCCTTCTGCACCACCGATCTCTCGGCCTTCTACTTCGACATCCGCAAGGACGCGCTCTACTGCGACCGGCCCGACAGCATCCGCCGCCGTGCCGCCCGCACCGTGCTCGACCATCTGCACCGCTGCCTCTGCACCTGGCTCGCCCCGGTGCTGGTATTCACCGCCGAGGAGGCCTGGACGTCGCGCTTCGGTGAGGAAACCAGCGTGCATTTGCAGGATTTCTTCGACGTGCCGGCCCGCTGGCGCGACGAGGCGCTGGCGGATAGATGGCTGAAAATTCGCGCTATCCGGAGCATCGTGACCGATGTGCTGGAGGGTGAGCGACGTGAAAAACGCATCGGCTCATCGTTGCAGGCGGCGGTGCGACTCCATTTGAGCGCTGAAGAACGCGAATACCTGTCCGCCATGGAATGGGCGGAGATCGCAATCGTCTCGAAAGCAGAAGTCGACGAGCCGCACACCACGGGAACCACAACAACATTCGTGGATTTCAACCTCGCCCCCGGCGAGAAATGCGCTCGCTGCTGGAAAGTCCTCCCCGAGGTTGGCAGCGTTCATGCCCACCCCACGCTGTGCCTGCGCTGCACGGATGCAATGGAGGCGGCGTGAGCCGCATCGGGCGCTTCACGACCGGCATTGCCGCCCTGGCCGCCACGCTGGTGGCCGATCAGGCGAGCAAAGACTGGGTGCTGAACGGGTTGCGCCTGCCCGATCTCGGGTCGGTGCCGGTCTTCCCCGGCCTCAGCCTCACCATGGTGTGGAACCACGGCATCACCTTCGGCCTGCTCAGCAGCGGCGAAACCTGGGGCGGCACCGTGTTGGCGGTGATCGCGCTCGGCGTGGTGGCCGCACTTGGCGTATGGATGTGGCGGGCCGAGCGCCTCGGCGTGGTGCTGGCGCTCGGCGCGGTCTCGGGCGGCGCGATCGGCAATGTGATCGACCGGATGCGCTTCGGCGCGGTGGTCGATTTCATTCATGCCTATGCATTGGGCTGGTCGTGGTATGTCTTCAACGTCGCGGACGCCGCGATCGTCTGCGGCGTCGCCGCGCTGGTGATCGATGGAATGCGCCATCCTGACCGCCTTGCCGCGACGCGGCCGGCGAAGTAAGAGATCATCATGCGCCCGATCGTCACGCCGCTTCTGCTCTGCACCCTGCTCGGCCTCGCCGGCTGCGGCAGCGACCTGTCCCGTTCTTTCGGCCTCACCCGCGATTCGCCCGATGAATTCCTGGTGACTCCGCGCGCGCCGCTGTCGATGCCGCCGAGCTACGTGCTGGCCCGTCCGCAGCCCGGCGCGCCGCGGCCGCAGGAACTCTCGCCGCGCGCCGCGGTGGAATCGACGCTGACGCAGTCAACCTCCAGCGCCACCGGGGCGATGAGCCCGGGGCAAACCGCGCTGCTCCAGGCCGCCGGTCCGCCGCCGCCGGCCGATATCCGCGCCCAGGTCAACCGCCAGGCCGGCATCGACGACCCGGCGCCCGGCTTCGTCGACAAGATGCAGTTCTGGCTGCTCCCGCGCGAGCCCGGCGTGATCGTCGATCCCAACGTCGAGGCCCAACGCCTGCGGGAAAATGCCGCCCTGGGCAAAACCGTGCAGGATGGCGAGACCCGCATCATCATGCCGAAGCGCAAGAGCATCTTCGGGTTCTGAACCTCGGCGTTTTCTGACCCTCTGCGCTTTTCAACCGGCGGCATAGTCGCGATTTTGTGCGGGCGCCGCGGCCGCGGCCACGCTATTCTCCGCTCATGAATAACGACTCGGTCCTCTCCGGCGCCTGGAACCGTCTCGCGGCGCTGGCCGCCAGGCCCGGCGCGCGCGATATCCGCGCCCGCTTCGACGCCGATCCAGCCCGGCCCCGCCGCTTCAGCGCCAGCCATGGCGACATGACGCTGGATTTTTCCAAGACCGCGATCGACGGCGAAGCGCTCGCCGGGCTGCTCGACCTCGCGCATGCCGCCGATCTCGACGGGTTCCGCCGCCGCCTGTTCGCAGGTGCGATGGTGAACGCGACCGAGCATCGCGCCGCCATGCACATGGCACTGCGCTCTCGCGCGGCGGACGCGTTGCACGCCGGCACGGAGGATGCCAGCGCCATCGCCGCCCATGAGCGTGGCTTGATGCAACGCTTCGTCGCCGGCGTACATCGCGGCGCGATCCATGGCGCCACCGGCGAGGCGTTCGACACCGTCGTCAATGTCGGCATCGGCGGCTCCGATCTCGGGCCGCTGATGGCCACTGAGGCGCTGACCATGGCGCATGGCGGCGTGCTGCACGCCCGCTTCCTCTCCAACGTCGACGGCACCGGCGCGGCGGCGGTGATGCGCGAGCTGGACCCCGAGCGCACCCTCGTGCTCGTCGCCTCGAAGACCTTCACCACCGACGAGACCATGACCAACGCGCGCGCGCTCCGGGCCTGGATCGCCGACAGCCTTGGCGAAGCGGCGGTGGCCAGCCATTTCGCGGCACTGTCCACCAACCTCGCGGCGGTCGCCGCCTTCGGCATCGCCGATGACCGCGTGTTCGGCTTCCGCGACTGGGTCGGCGGGCGGTTCTCGCTGTGGTCGCCGGTCGGGCTGTCGATCGCGCTCGCAGCCGGGTGGGAGCCGTTCCAGGCCATGCTCGAAGGCGGGCGGGACATGGACGCGCATTTCCGCGACGCCGATTTCGCCGACAACCTGCCGGTGCTGCTGGCCCTGGTGGGCATCTGGCACGTCAACGCGATGGGCTATGGCAACCAGGCGGTGCTGGCCTATGACGACCGCCTGCGCCGCTTCCCCGCTTTCCTCCAGCAGCTTGAAATGGAGAGCAACGGCAAGTCGGTCGGGCTGGACGGCAAGCGCGTCAGCCATCGCACCTGCCCGGTGATTTTCGGCGAACCCGGCACCAACGCCCAGCACAGCTTCATGCAGCTGGTGCACCAGGGCACTTCGGTGATCCCGGTCGACTTCATCCTTGCCGCGGTACCCGACCATGACCGGCCGGACGCCCACCGCATCCTGGCCGCCAACGCCCTCGCCCAGGCCGCCGCCCTGCTGCGCGGCAAGTCCCGTCCCCAGGTCGAGACCGAAATGCGCGCCGCCGGGGTGCCGGAGGACGAGATCGCGGCGATCGCGCCGCACCGGGTGTTCACCGGCGACCGGCCGAGCAGCACCATCATGGTGCGAAGGCTCGATGCCGTCACCCTCGGGCGGCTGATCGCGCTCTACGAACACAAGGTCGCCGTGCAGGGCTGGCTGTGGCAGGTCAACAGCTTCGACCAATGGGGCGTCGAACTCGGCAAGCTCCTGGCCCGCGGCATTCTGCCCGATCTCGCGCCGGGCGCGCCGATCGGCCGGCA
Organism: Alphaproteobacteria bacterium; assembly: GCA_026400845.1. Lineage (GTDB taxonomy): Bacteria > Pseudomonadota > Alphaproteobacteria > Acetobacterales > Acetobacteraceae > CAIYPH01. The sequence continues at coordinate 13,984 of JAPLOH010000056.1, read as the reverse complement.
TGACCCTTCCACGTCGGCCCTGATCGCCCGTTTCCGGGGGCTCAGGGACGAGGCGTGACCACCGCCGGCCGCATTCGGCTGCTGCCCGAGGCGACGGTCAACCGAATCGCCGCGGGCGAGGTGATCGAACGCCCCGCCGCCGCCGCCCGCGAGCTGGTGGAAAACGCGCTGGACGCCGAGGCCACCCGCATCGCGGTGACCATCGCCGCCGGCGGGATCGATCGCATCGAGGTCGTCGATGACGGGCTGGGCATGACCGCCGAGGAACTCACCCTGGCGATCCAGCGCCATGCCACCTCCAAACTCGCCGACGACCATCTGGTGCGTATCTCCACCCTCGGCTTCCGCGGCGAGGCGCTGCCCTCGATCGGCGCCGCCGCGCGGCTCGCCATCACCAGCCGGCCGGAAGGGGTGGAACACGCGGCCAGCATCAGCGTCGAGGGCGGCCTGATAACGCCCGCTGCCCCCGCCGCTGGCGCACGCGGCACCCGCGTGGTGGTGCGGGACCTGTTTTTCGCCACCCCCGCCCGGCGCAAATTCCTCAAATCCGTGCGCAGTGAGGCCGATGCGGTCGAAACCTCCATTCGCCGCCTCGCACTGGCCGCCCCCCAGGTCGCCTTCCGCTTCGAAAGCGACGGGAAGGTGGCGTTCGACCTGCCGGGGCAGACACTCGCCGCCCGTGTCGCCGCGTTGCTCGGCCCGGAGGCGGCGGGCGCGCTGTTGCCGGTCGATGCAACGCGCGGGTTGATGGGGCTCACCGGCTTCGCCTGCGCGCCCTCGGTCACCCGCGCGACGGCGGCCGCGCAAACCCTGGTGGTCAACGGCCGTCCGGTGGCCGATCCGCTGCTGCGGATTGCCGTGCGCGTTGCCTATCGCGATGTGATCGCCCATGGCCGCAATGCCGTGGTCGCCCTGTTCCTCGACATTCCGCCCGAGGACCTCGACGTCAACGTTCATCCCGCCAAGGCCGAGGTGCGCTTCCGCGACGCCGACGGGGTGCGGGCGCTGGTGATCGGCGGGCTCGGCCGCGCGCTGGCGGGCGGTGCGGGGGCGGTCGGCTCCGCCTCTATCGAGCCAACCCGCTTCCAGTCCCGCCCCGCGCAAGGTGGCGGCCACCGCCCTCCGATGCAGTTCGTCGCGTCGCGTGTGCCCGGCATGGCCGAAACCCGTCTCCCACTTGAAATCGGCCCCTCCGCGCGGATGCTACCGCCGTTCGACCGCTTCCACGGCCCCTTCACCGAGGCCACGCCCGATCGCGCGGCCTTCCCGCTTGGCGCCCCGGTGGCGCAGGTGCTGGACACCTACATCATCGCGGTGGCCGCCGATGGCAGCCTGGTGCTGGTCGACCAGCACGCCGCCCATGAGCGCCTCACCCAGGAGACGCTGCGCGCCCAGATGCTCGACGGCGGCGCGCGGAGCCAGGCCCTGCTGCTGCCCGCTGTGGTCGATATGCGCGCCCGCGATGCCGCGCGCCTGCTGGAGCGCGCCGCCGATCTCGCCCGGCTCGGCCTCGAAATCGAGGCCTTCGGCAATGGCGCCGTCCTGGTGCGCGCCCTCCCGGCCGCCCTCGGCGCCCCGGAGCCGGCGCCGCTGCTGCGCGATATCGCCGAGGAGCTCGCCGAATTGGACGAGACCACGACGCTGGAGGCACGGCTCGATGCGGTGATCGCCCGGATGGCCTGCCATGGCTCGATCCGCGCCGGGCGGCGCCTCGCCGGCCCCGAGATGGACGCCCTGCTGCGCCAGATGGAGGCCACCCCCCGGGCCGCCACGTGCAGCCATGGCCGCCCGACCTTTCTCAAGCTCTCGAAAGCCGAATTGGAGCGGATGTTCGGACGCCGCTGAGAATTGATCCAGATCAGTGCGCGCTCCCCGATCCTCCCGCCAAACGGCTTGCTGCAATGGGAGGGAACAGCATGAGCACACCAACGGGCCTGGCGGCGATCGGCAATCTCAAATTCCGCAATGACATGCGGCTGGGTGAGGTTTGGATGCAATTTCTCGTCTGGCTGCTGGTCAGCGTTTGCACGCTGGGGCTCGGCTGGATCATCGTCAGCGGCCATTTCTTCAAGCTGGTGATCAACTTCACCCGCCTCGAGGACGCTGCCGGCCGCACCGTCGGGCGGTTGCGCTGCGAGTACGACGTGGAGCGCGAAATGCGTCTGGTGGTGCTATGGCTGCTGGTATGCATTGCCACGCTGGGCCTCGGTCTGCTGTTCTACAGCTTCCACGCCGCGCGGGCGGCGCTCAACGCCACGGAGATCGAATGGGAATAGACCCTCGCGACCGCAAGTTCCTGGGCATGCTGACGCCGAGTTCCAACACTGTGCTGGAACCGGTGACGACGGCGATGCTGGCGGGCCTTCCCGAGGTGACGGCGCATTTTGCGCGCTTCCCGGTCACCGAGATCGCCCTCACCCAATCCGCGCTCGGCCAATTCGACGACAGCCATATCCTGCGCGCGGCCGAACTGCTGGCGCACGCCAAGGTGAACGTGATCGCCTGGAACGGCACCTCCTCGGGCTGGCTCGGTTTCGAGGCCGATGAGCGGCTGTGCCGGCGCATCACCGCGGCGACCGGCATTCCCGCCACCACCTCCATGCTGGCGCTGAACGAGTTGCTGTCCCTCCTCGGCGCGCGCACGCTCGGCTTCGTCACCCCCTATCTCGATGACGTGCAGTCCCGCATCCTCGCCAACTATGCGGGGCTCGGGCTGCACTGCCCGGCCGAGCGGCATCTCGGGCTGCAGGACAATTTCTCATTCTCCGAGGTGACCGAGGACCACATCGCGGCGATGACCCGCGAGGTCGCCGCCGGCGGGCCGGATGCGATCGCGATCGTCTGCACCAACATGCGCGGCGCCCCAGTGGTCGCGGCGCTGGAGGCCGAACTGGGCTTGCCGGTGCTCGACAGCATCGCCACCACGGTGTGGAAGTCCCTCATCCTCGCCGGGGTCGACCCCACCCGCGTCCTGGGTTGGGGCCGGCTGTTCGCCGTGAAGTAGCCCTCAGGCCCGGATGATGGTGCCGATGCCGCCGTCGGTGAAGAGTTCGAGCAGGCAGGCGTGCGGCAGCCGGCCATCCAGGATCACCGCCCCCTTGGCGCCGCGCTGCACGGCGTCGACGCAGTTTTCCACCTTCGGGATCATGCCGCCCGAGATCATGCCGCTGGCGATGCCGGCGGCGACGGTTTCGAGCGTCATCTCCGGGATCATCTGCTTGTTCTCGTCGAGCACGCCCGGCACGTCGGTCAGCATCAGCAGCCGGGTGGCGCCGAGTGCGCCGGCGATGGCGCCGGCCACGGTGTCGGCGTTGATGTTGTAGGTCTGCCCATCGGCGCCGACGCCGACCGGGGCGATCACCGGGATCAGCCCGGCGCCGGTCAGCGCGTGGATGACCCGCACGTCGACATGCTCAGGCTCGCCGACGAAGCCGAGATCGATCGGCTCCATCGCGCCGGTCTCGGGGTTCTTGCGTGTGCGCTCCACCTTGCGGGCACGGATCAGCCCGCCATCCTTGCCGCATATGCCCACCGCGAGCGCGCCCGCCTGGTTGATCAGCCCGGCGACATGCTTGTTGACGGTGCCCGCCAGCACCATCTCGACCGCCTCCACCGTCGCCGCATCGGTCACCCGCAACCCGTCGATAAAGGAGGACTTGATGTCCAGCCGCTTCAGCATCGCGTTGATCTGCGGCCCGCCGCCATGCACCACCACCGGGTTCACGCCGACCTGCTTGAGGAGCGCAATGTCGGAGCCGAACATCCGCGCAAGATGCTCCTCGCCCATCGCATGGCCGCCATACTTCACCACGATGGTCGCGCCCGCATAGCGGCGCAGGAACGGCAGAGCCTGGGCTAAAATCTCGGCCTGTTGCTGGGCGGTTCCGGCGTCGGACATGGCAGCTTCCTCGGTTCTGGCCGCGGCGTTTTGCGGCGCCAGGGCCGGCCGGTCAACCCATGAGGCCGCATACGACCCGATCCTCAGCAACTGCGACCACCGAGCTGGCGGGCCTCCCGGCATGCCCGCCTTGCGCACTGGCATTGACGCCACACTCCGCCGCTGCCCATGCTTCGCCGGCTGGCGAGCATGAACGGCGCAGGGAGAGATCGGGATGGCGGGCAGCGGGATTTTCGCGCCGGGGTTCAAGCCGGAGCCATATTGGTGGGAAGCCTACAAGCCGGTGGCGGGCGAACTGGTGGACGTGCCGAAAACGGTGCGCGTGGCCATCGTCGGCGGCGGCTATGGCGGGCTTGCCACCGCGCTCGAACTGCATCGCCTCGGCGTCGATTGCGTGGTGCTGGAGGCCAAGGAGCTTGGCCATGGCGCCTCGACCCGCAGCGGCGGCGCAGTGTCGGGCGGCGTCAATATCGGCAAGAGCTTCACCGGCAAAAGCCTCGACCCCGAAAGCGAGCGGGCCCGGGGCCTGCTGACCGATGCGGCGGATGCCTTCGCCACCATCGAGCGGCTGATCCGCGAGGAGAACATCGACTGCTCCTGGCAGAAATGCGGCCGCTTCTCCGGCGCCTGGACGCCGACGCACTACGCGAGCCAGGCCAAACGGGTGAAGCTGCTGAACGAGGCCGCGGCCTCGGAGTGCTACATGCTGCCGCGCGAGCGCCAGCGCGAGGAGATGGCGAGCGACTACTACTACGGCGGGATGGTGGTGGAACGCGCCGCCTCGCTGCATCCCGCCCTCTACTACAAGGGATTGCTCGACGCGGTGCGCCGGCGCGGCATCCCGGTCTGCGCGATGGCGCCGGTGGAGCGCATCAGCGGCGGCGACGGCGCCTGGACGGTACGCACCGGGCGCGGCGAAGTGGCGGCGAGCGAGGTGGTGATCGCCACCAACGGCTATACCGGGGACGTGACGCCGCAGTTGAAACGCCGTGTCATCCCCGTCGCCAGCCATATCATCGCGACCGAGGAGATCGATCCGGCACTGGCCAAAGCCCTCATCCCCAAAAACCGCACGCTCGGCGACACCAAGCGGGTGCTGACCTATTACCGCATGTCGCCGGACGGCAAGCGCGTGGTGTTCGGCGGCCGCGCCCGCTTCACCGCGGCGACCCCCGAGGTCACCGCGCCGGCGCTGCACGCGATGATGGTGGCCCGCTTTCCGCAGCTGAAGGGCACCCGCGTCACCCATTGCTGGACCGGCAACGTCGCCTTCACGCTCGACGCAACGCCGCACATGGGCCGCCAGGACGGCATGCATTATCTGCTCGGCTGCAACGGCAGCGGGGTGGCGATGATGACCTATCTCGGCACCCAGACCGCGCGCAAAATCGCCAGGCTGGCGAACTACAACTGCCATTTCGAGACCGAAGATTTCCCGGATCACCCGATGTATGCGGGCAATCCGTGGTTCCTGCCGGCGGTGGGAAGCTGGTACCGGTTCCGTGACCGGATCGACCGCCTCGTCGCGGCGGTTGGGTGAGGCGGCGATGAGCACCAATGGAAGGCGGCTGTTTCTCGACCTCTTGAAGCAGGAGGGCGTGCGGGTGCTGTTCGGCAACCCCGGCACCACCGAACTGCCACTGATGGATGCGCTGGCCGGGGAGGACGACATCCGCTACGTCCTGGCACTTCAGGAAGCCCTGGTGATGGCGATGGCCGACGGCTACGCCCGCGCCTCGGGCGGCATCGCCGCCTGCAACGTGCATGTCGCGCCCGGGCTCGGCAACGCCATGGGCATGATGTTCGACGCGATGAAGGCGGGCTCGCCGGTGCTGGTCACCGCCGGGCAGCAGGCCCAGGGCTTCGGCATCACCGAGCCCAACCTTTACGCCGAATTGCCGCCGATGGCCGCCCATTTCACCAAGTATGCGGTTGAAGCCCGCTCGATCGGCGATCTGCCGCGGCTGATGCATCGCGCAGTGAAGACTGCTCTGGCACATCCGACCGGGCCGGTGTTCGTCTCGCTGCCGGTCGACGTGATGAACGCCGAGGGCGATGTGGCGATCGGCCAGCCCAGCCGGGTCGCCGCGCGCATCATGGGCGACGCGGCAGAGATCGCCCGCGCGGCGGCGCTGATGCAGGGCGCCCAACGCCCGGTGATCATCGCCGGGGACGCGGTGGCGCAGCAGGGGGCGGCCGCCGAACTGGTGGCGCTCGCCGAGGCGCTCGGCGCCCCCGTCTATCTCGAAGGGGAGGCGACCACACTTCCCTTCCCGCCGGCACATCCACTGTTTCGCGGCCCGATCACACGGCTCGGCGGCTGGATCCGCAACCTGCTCGACCAGCACGACCTGCTGTTCTCCGCCGGCGCCGATCTCTTCACCCTCTCGCTGCCGCCCGAGGTGGTGCCGGTGCCGGACGGGCTGCCGATCGTGCATCTCGACAGCAACCCCTGGGAACTCGGCAAGAACTACCCCACGGCAGCCTGCATCTTCGGCGATGCGCTCGTCACACTCCCCGCAATCACAGCCGCGCTGGAGGCGGCGATGAACGACGCCGACCGCACACGGCGGACGGCGCGGACGGCAACGGTGACCGCAGCGGTGGCGGCCGATTTCGCTGGCCTCCAGGCCCGCGCCCGCAGCGAGGCGGACCGCGTGCCGGTCTCCCCGCTGGCGCTGATGCAGGCGGTGGGCGAGCACCTGCCGCCCGAGGGGGTGATCGTCGACGAGTCGATCTCCTCGGGCGCCGGACTGTTCCAGTTCCTGCGCAACGCCCCGCCCGGCAGCCTGTTCGGCAATCGCGGTGGCGGCATCGGCTGGGGCCTGCCGGCCGCCATCGGGGTGCAACTCGCCATGCCCGGAAGGCGGGTGGTGGCGCTGATCGGCGACGGCAGCGCGATGTATTCGATCCAGGCGCTGTGGACCGCCGCGCACGAGAAGCTGCCGGTGATTTTCGTCATCATCAACAACCGCGCCTACCGCATCCTCAAGCAGCGTCTCTCGGCTACCCGCGGCACCGCGGCCCAGCGCGGCCGCTACGTGGGTATGGAACTGTGCGACCCGGCGATCGACTTCGCCGGCCTCGCCGCCGCGATGGGCGTGCCGGCGGTGTCGGTCTCCTCGATTCCCAAATTCATCGAGGCGTTGAAATTGGGCCTGGCTTCCGACCATCCGCTGCTGATTGACGTGGCGACTGACCCGACGTTTTGAGGGGTGGTACGGAAGCGGGTCTTTTTTGAAAAAAGAACCAAAAAACTTTCACCCGTTTGCGCCGTACGCTCGGCGAACTACCGCTACCTGCTCATCCGATGGTCGGTTTCAGCCGGTCTCGATCGGCAGGCTCGCGTCGCGCGCCCATTCGCCCATCGAGGCGTCGTAGAGGGTGATGTTGTCGTAGCCGAGTTGGTGGAGGTGGAAGAGGTCGATGGTCGCCGAGATGCCGCCGCCGCAGTAGCAGATGACGCGTTTGTCCTTGGTGACGCCTTTGGCGGCGAATTTGGCGGTGGCGTCCTCTGGTGTGGTGAAGCCCTTGCTGGCGGGATTGACCAGGGTGGCAGCCGAGACCTGCACGCTGCCGGGAATGCGGCCGGGGCGGCCGTAGCGGCTGGGGGCGGAGCCGGTGTGGAGTTCGTCGTTGAGTGCGTTGACGATGACGGTGCCGGGCTGATGCAGGGCGGCGAGCACGGTGGTGCGGTCGACGAACAGGCCGGGGCGGGGGGCCGCAGTGAAGGGGGCGGCGGGGTAGCCGCGGGCGGGGCCGGATTCGGTGGCGCGGCCCTCGGCCTGCCATTTGTCAAACCCGCCATCGAGCACGGCGGCGTCATGCCCGAGGGCGCGCAGCATCCACCAGAAGCGGGTGGACATCATCATGCTGCCGCGGCTGTAGAGCACGATACGGCTGCCGGGGCCGACGCCATGGCGGCCGAAGGCGGCTTCCATCTGCGCGACGGGCCCCATCATGAAGCGCAGCTTGGTGGTGTTGTCGGAGAACTCGTTCTGAATATCGAGGAAATCGGCGCCCGGGATATGGGCGGCGTGGAAGCCATCGAGCCCGGGGATGGCGATATAGGGTACGTCGCTGCCATCGGTCGGCGGCACGGTAGTGGTGGTGCAGTCGAACAGCCGCAGTGCGGGGTCATCGAGGATGGCAGCGAGGGCGTCGGTGCTGATGAGGGCGTTGGGGTCGCGCATGGTGGGCCTCCCGTGTGTTGTTGCGGGAACCCTCGCATACGCCGGGCGCGGTAGGAAGCGGTCGGGGTGCGTGCCATACGCGCGCCGCAACCGCGCAGGCTCCTCATTCCGTGATCTGCCTCGACAACATCAGCAAGCAGATAGTCGCTTGTGGACTGCTTGACGACACCCAGAAACTCACCTTGGCCAAGGTGATCGAGGTCGCACCATGAGTGTGGCAGACGCGACGGAAGCGGCCACAACCTAATTGAGGGTTTTGCCCCTCGATTCCCTGTGAAATAGAAGATAATTCTTATATACGAAAAAATACCTTGACGAACGGTGCCCGTTCCCCTATATACCTCTCATCAACCCCGGAGCACTCATGTCATCTCCACCCGCCCCAACCCAGGACGTCGCGTCCGCCGTCGCGCAAGCGATCGGTGCGATTCTGCGCGCCATGTTGGATGCGCTGTTCGGGGACATCTCCGGCCTTGCCCCGCGCCACCCCATCCGCCGCGCGCACGTCCGGATGCTCCGCCATATCGAGCGCTACGTCGCCGAACTCGCCGATGCCCTTGCCGCGCCGGGCGAGGCCCCCTGTGACGAGATGCCACTCCCGCCTGTGCCAGGCCCTGGCTCCCTTGTACTGCGCGCAGTTCCCCAGCCGCGATCGGCGTCGGCCACCTTCGCGGGTGGCCATCCCCGTGTCGGCGCGCGCCTGAAGGCATCGCGCGCGCGCGGGGCCCCCCGCGCCCCGCCGGAACACCCACTCCTGAGCGCGCTCGCCGTCGCGCGCCCATTTTATTACGATAACATAATATTATGACCAACTATTTGGCTTCTCCCCAGGAAGGCGTAAAAACGACGCCGAACCCGGCCCAGCCGAACAAAAAGTTTTTGCGGAGCTTTTCTCAAAAAGCGACCGCTTCCTTCCCCCGAACCAAGGAACGCCCGATGACCAATCCCCGCTGGAAGCACCGTCCGGAAGGCTCTACCTGGGGCGACTGGGGGCCGGATGACGAGTTGGGCCGGCTCAACCTGCTGACCCCCGGGAAGGTGCTGCAGGGCATTGCCGAGGTGAAGACCGGCCGTACCTTCTGCCTCAGCCTGCCGCTCGACTACCCGGGCGGCGCAATTCTGAGCCCACGCCGCCACCCACCGGAGTTGCGTCCGACGATGCGGGAGGGGTTGCCGAACATGAATGTTCCGTTGCGGTGTTTTGATCCGACGGCGACGGACATTGTGAGCGACGACCAGGTGGTGCTGACCCTGCAATATTCGACGCAGTGGGACACGTTGGCGCATGTCGGCCAGATGTTCGATGCGGATGGCGACGGCTACCCGGAGGACGTCTACTATAACGGGTTCCGGCCGGGGCATGACGTGGTGGGCAGCGTGATGTGGGATCGGGCGGGCAAGCCGACGCCGACGGCGAGCGGGAAGCATGTCGGCGCGAAGCATCTGGGGGTGGAGAAAATCGCCGAGACCTGCGTGCAGGGGCGGGCGGTGATGATCGATCTTGCGGCGCATTTCGGGCGCAGCGGGCACTTGGTCGGCTACGAGGATTTGATGGGGATCCTCGAGAAGGACAAGGTGGTGGTGGAGCTGGGGGACATGGTGTGCTTGCGCACCGGGTTCGCGGAGTTGCTGCTGGAGATGAAGAAGCAGCCGGATCGGGACGTGCTGTTCAGCGGCGAGATGTGGTATTTCACCGAACTGGCCGACTGGCTGCGCGGCGAGGGGCGCAACCGCTTCCTGCTTACCGCGCCGCCTTTGCGGCTGCCGGGCGCCGTCGGCTCTCCGGCGACGCCGGTGGCGACGGTTTAGGGGTTGCCAGAACCTTGGTGGAAAGCCTGGGATCCTCGCCGGTGATCTTCTCGATCAGCGCCTCGTAGCGCGCGAGGTATGTGCCCATGTCGAGATGTTTCTCGGCATAGGCGCGCGCGCCCTTGCGGATTTTGGCGGCGAGCTTGCTGTCCTCCAGCAACTCGACGACCCGTGTCGCGAGTTTGCCCGGGTCGAGGCAATCGGTCAGCACGCCGGACTTTCCGTCCTCGATGAACTCCCGCACCGGCGCGACGTCGGCGCCCACGATCGCGCAGCCACAGGCCATCGCCTCGCGCAGCGACCACGACAGCACGAAGGGATAGGTGAGATACACATGTGCATCCGAGCGTTGCAGCAGGCGGACATGGGTTTCATACGGCACTTGGCCGGGCATCAGCACCCGGCTTGCGTCGTATTTCCCGGCGATCTCGCGCGACATGAATTCGCGCCATGTCATGTTGGCGATGCGGGCGCCGTAGCTGACTTCGTCGCCGCCGAGCATCACCACTTTCACGTCCGGCCGGGCCTGCAACAGCGCGGGCAAGGCCCGCATCATGGTATGGAAGCCGCGATAGGGCTCTAGATTGCGCGCCACATAGGTGACGAGCTTGTCCTCGGGGTTGATCGTGAAGTCGTTCACCACCAGCGGCTGGCTGTGTGCGCCGGGGTCGGGCTTGCAGACATCGAGTTGCACGCCCTCGGGCAGCAGGGCGATCTGCTGTTGCGCCCAGCCCGGATAGAGCGAACGCTGCCACTCCGTCGGCGTCTGGCCATGGTGATTGAGCGCGAGGGCGAGGTGGTTCACCGCGTTCATCGCCCGCACGCGGGGAAACTGGTCGGGCGCGGAGGGGAATTCGGGATCGAACCCGACATCCGAACCCTCCGGCTCATAGTAGAACTCGAAGTAGCCGAGCATCGGCGTGCTGGGGAAAACATCGGTGAGGTTGAGGAGTTCGCCCCAGCCGTGATGGCCGATGATGAGGTCCGGCGCGAAACCGAGTTGCTTGAGGCTAGCCCCCATCCGCCCGACCGCGTCCGCCCGCATCATGGCGAGGTTGAGATCACGGATGTTCGGGTGCACCGCGTCCGCCCGGTATTCCTTCACGTGGTAGTTCACCCGGCGGATACCCGGGATGTTGTTCTTGTTCGGCTCGGTGATGAACGCGACCTCGTGCCCCGGCGCCCGGATGAGGTGGCGGATGATGTGCAGATACTGGCCGGGGAAGTTCTGGTGGACGAAGAGGAATTTCACGCGGTCTTCTCGCCGGCAATACGGGATGGGGAGCGGATGCGGCGGAACAGCGCCGCACGAGGCTTACTTGCGTTTGCTGGCACTCTTGCCGGCAGGCTTGCGCGCGGGCGCCACCTCGACTGGTGCAACTTCGATCGGCGCGCCCTTGGGGGTGAGGAATATCGAGATCGATTCGAGGGCGGCGAGGCTCTCCGCCTGGCAGGCCTCGCCGGCTTCGACCGGTCCGGCTTCGGTGCCATCGACAAAAGTCGCCGCGTAGGAGCAGTCGAACGCCTCAGCCGCCGCGCCGCGCAAGCGCAGCCTGAGGCCGAGCAGCGGCAGCGACATGCCGCGACTGCCGCAGAACTGCCCGCCATCCACCCAGGGCGACAGCCAGTCGCGACCGAGAACGGCCTGATATTCGACATCCGCCACGTCAATTCCATTGGTCGGCGCGACCGCGAAACCTTCGATCCAGCGGGCGCTGCCTTTTTCGCCGAGCGGTTCGCCGAGCATGCCGCCGACATCGCCGCGGCCCGCAATATGGGCCACCATGTCCATGATTTTCGGCGGCAGCGGCGCTGCCGGGGCGGCGGCAGGCGCGGCGGCCGGGGCGCCGGCAGGCGCTGCGGCGGTATCCGTCAGGCGCAGCACCTGCAGGTTCGGCGCACCACCCTCGGGAACGTTCGGGGCCTGATATACCGTCACCAGAACCTGCGCCGGACCGCCGGTCACCCGTACCAGCGCGGCATCGCCGAATGGGGTCATCCACCCGTCCTCGCGGAAGGTCGAGATGCTGACCGCCTCCGGCCGCCCGGACGGGCCCGGTGGCAGGGATACCCGAACCCCCGGCAGCCCGGTCGCCACGTCGGCGGCCTTCGACGGGTTGCAGACGATACAAAACAGCCCGGTATCCAGCGTCATCAAATGTCCGGAGACACGGAGTTCGTTGACCAGGTTCTGCGATCGATTGGGTGCGGTTTCGGACATTCGCGTCTCTATGTTCCTGATGTGCCGTGATGACTACGGGAGTAAACGTTTTCGATGCGCGGCTATACGGTATCCGCGCGGTGCTGATAAGCCACTACCATACGCGGCTATGCGCCCGCAGCCCAACGAAGCCCGACAAACGCAGAGTTGATCGCCGCCGGCGGCAAACCCAGCGGCAGCAGCCAACCACGCCCGTTGCGGCGGATTCGTTCGGCGATTGCCCCAAGATCGAATGCCGCGACGCAGAGCCCCGCCCGCCAGGCGATGCCCAGCGTAAAGCACCAGGTCTCCGGCCAGATCGAGGGCTGCCACGCCATGTCCACCTCATGGGAACGGATCAACCCCACCACCTCCGCCTCCTTGTATGGTCCGGTGACGAAAACATGCCCGGTCTCGATCAGCCGCTCATCATCATGGGTATGCCCGATAACCGTGAAATGCAGGTTAAGGCGGCGGGCCGCCGCATTGCGCGCACAGGCCAGTAGAACGTCGTAGCCCTTCTCTGTACCGATACCACCGATGACCGCGATCCGCTCCGGAGCCCGCGCCAACGGCCGCGCCGCTGGGTAGATAGTGTCATCCTCAAGCGGTTCGACGCTCGGCGCGACCCCTGGGAAATGCCGGCGCAACCGCGCGGCAACATCCTCCGACGGGACCACGATCCGGCTCGAACGGCGCAGATCGGCCGCCGATCGGCCCCGCAGCGCGCGCACCCCGATTGTCTCGGCGAGATTGCTGCCGACGTCCCTGACGCAGGCCTCGCAGACCGCGAGATTCTCCGGCTCGCCACAATAGCGCCCGTCGCGCCCGACGAGACTGATCCGCGGACAGAACGCCGCGTAGTCATGAACGTAGGTCTCGATCGGGATGTCGAGCATGGTGGCCAGACGCAGCACCGCGTGGTCGTGCCCGAGCAGATGATGCACTTCGATCCGCCCCGGACGGTCGCCACGCAGCAACCGGGCCAGGGCGTTGATCTCACCTGGCAGGCGGCAACGCAGGTTGTGGAAACCGGGCGTGTCGGCCGGCAACCCGCCGTCTTCGACCGCACAGAGCCCGGGGAGATAAGCCGCCACCCCCTCGGTCGTCATCACCGAGCGCAGTACGATGGCCCGGCCTCCGGCCGCGCGGATCGCGCGGCAGCGTTCGCGAATGACCCGCTCCACGCCGCCCCCGCTGGCATGGGTGATCAGCAGCACCGCATTGGCCCGCCGCCCGGCCCGCCAACGGACTACGTCGATCCGCTGTCGTGCCGCGGCCAGCGGGTCCGCGGCCTGGAATTCAGCGATCAGCGCGTGGTAGCCGGGGTGCGCACGCTCCAGCACGGCGAGATTCCGCTCGATCAGTTGCTCGCGCGCCGCGCCGAAGGACTGGCCTCCGACATGGGCGACGAAAGCGCCCGGCGCGGCGACATGCCGCCAGCCGAGGTGGCGTGCGCGGATACAGAAGTCATTCTCCTCGCCATAGCCCTGGGCGAACAGGTCCTCGCGGAACACCCCCGCATCGACCAGGCATTCGCGGCGGATATACATGCAGAACCCGACGGCGCTGGGGATCTCCACCGCAATATCGCGGTTCGCCGTGGCGGCCTGCCGGGCGGTGCGGTGCAGCGCCTCGCGGTTCGGCAGCGCATTGCCGCCGGCCGCGTTCGGATAGCTTAGGATCGTGGCATCGTTGGACAACGGCGTCGCCGTGCCGACGTCGGGCGTGGCATGCACGACGGCGCGCAATGCCTCGAGCCAGCCAGGGGGCACGATGGTGTCGCTGTTGAGCAGAACCACATCATGCGGCGCCCGCAGCGCCATGGCGGCGTGTATGCCGGTATTTGCCGCCCCCGGAAAACCGCGGTTGAAGGGATGGCGG
>JAPLOH010000341.1 GCA_026400845.1 Alphaproteobacteria bacterium | reverse complement strand
GTGGCGCCGTGGCCGAAGCGGTGCACGCCGCGCAGGGTGGCGCCGGTGGTGACGCCGGTGGCGGCGAACATCACGTCGCCGCGCGCCATCTCCTCGCATTTGAAGGAGCGGTGGGGATCGGCCAGGCCCATGTCGCGGGCGCGTTGGATCTGGCTGTCATCCTCGAACATCAGGCGGCCCTGCATCTGGCCGCCGATGCAGCGCAGCGCGGCCGCCGCCAGCACGCCCTCCGGCGCGCCGCCCGAGCCCATGTAGATGTCGATCTCGGAATTGGCCTGCGCGGTGCCGATCACGCCGGCGACGTCGCCATCGGAGAGCAGCATGATGCGGGCGCCGGCCTCGCGGGTCTTGGCGATCAGCTCCTTGTGGCGGTCACGATCGAGGATGCAGGCGACGAGGTCCGACACGTCGCATTTCTTGGCGCGCGCGAGGTTGCGCAGATTCTCGCCGACCGCGGCGTCGATATCCACCACCCCATCCGGCAGCCCGCCGCCGACGGCGATCTTCTGCATGTAGATGTCTGGCGCATGGAGGAAGTTGCCGTGCTCGGCCAGGGCGACGACGGCCATGGCGTTGGGGCCGCCCTTGGCGGTCAGCGTGGTACCCTCCAGCGGGTCCACCGCGATATCCATCGCCGGGCCGCCGGCGCCGACGCGCTCGCCGATATAGAGCATCGGCGCCTCGTCCATCTCGCCCTCGCCGATCACCACGGTGCCGGAGATCGCCACCGTGTCGAACGCCTTGCGCATCGCCGTGACCGCCGCGCCATCGGCCTCGTTCTTCTTGCCGAGGCCCATCCAGTGGCTCGCCGCCAGCGCGGCCGCCTCGGTGACGCGCACCAGTTCGAGCGCGAGATTGCGGTCGGTGACCATTTCAATAAGTGCCATGTTATATCCTCCCTCAGGCGGCTTCGATGCGGATCAGCGCGGGTTCTTCCATCACGGCGTCGAGCGCCGCGATGCGGGAGAGCGCCGTGCGCATCGCCGCCTCCCCGGTCTCATGGGTGACGAGCACCACCGGCACGGCCTCGCCTGGGCTGCGGCCGCGCTGGAGCATGGATTCGAGCGACACGCCGACATCGCGCAGCACGGCGGTGACGTCGGCGATCACGCCCGGCCGGTCGACCACCATCAGGCGCAGATAATAGGCGCCGGAATGGGCGGACATCGGCACGGAGGGCGCGTGGGACAGCGCATCGGCGCCGACGCCCCAAACGGGCGTGTGGCGGCCGCGGGCGATGTCGATGAGATCGGCCGCAATTGCGCTCGCCGTCGGCCCGGCGCCGGCGCCGCGCCCTTCCAGCATCACGCGGCCGACGAAATCGCCCTCGGCGACCACCGCGTTGAACACGCCGTCGACGCGGGCGATCGGCGCGGTCTGCGGCACCATGCAGGGGTGCACGCGCGCCTCGACGCCAGCCGCGGTGCGCTGGGCAATGCCGAGCAGCTTGATGCGGTAGCCGAGTTCGCCGGCGAAGGCGATGTCGAGCGCCGAGACGTTGCGGATACCCTCGACATACATGTCCGCGAACGCCACCGGCCGGCCGAACGCCAGCGCCGCGAGGATCGCCAGCTTGTGCGCCGCATCGATGCCGTCGACGTCGAAGGACGGGTCGGCCTCGGCGTAGCCGAGCTTCTGCGCCTCGGCCAGCACGTCGGCGAATTCGCGGCCGCGCTCGCGCATGACGGTGAGGATGTAGTTGCAGGTGCCGTTGAGGATGCCGGCGACCCGGGTGATGCGGTTGGCGGCCAGGCCTTCGCGGATCGCCTTGATGGCGGGAATACCGCCGGCCACCGCCGCCTCGAAGGCGAGCGGCACGTTGGCCGCCTCGGCGCGGGCCGCGAGGTCGGCGCCGTGGACGGCGAGCAGGGCCTTGTTGGCGGTGACCACCGGCTTGCCGGCGGCGATCGCCGCCTCGACCAACGCGCGGGCCGGCCCCTCGGAGCCGCCCATCACCTCGACCACCACATCCACCCCGGCGTCACCGGCGAGTGCCACCGGATCGTCGTACCAGCGCAACCCCGACAGCGAAATCCCGCGATCCCGTCCGCGATCGCGCGCCGAGACGGCGGTAATCACGATCGGCCGTCCGGCGCGGGCGGTGATGATATCGGCGTTCTGCCGCAGCAGCGTCACCACCCCGGCGCCGACGGTGCCGAGGCCGGCAATGCCGATGGAGAGCGGGCGGGTCATGCGGCGGCTCGGTGGCTGGATGCGGCGGGTTTCAGGCGTTTCATCGGTCAATCCGTTGGCAGGAAGCGGTGGGAGGGACGAGTCCCCGGTTTGGAGGCAAACTGGCCAAGTCGCACCTATTCGGCAAGCCGGGCGACGCCGCCCCGGCCGACCGCGCTGGCGGTGACGGTCAGGGCGCCTTCGGGCACGCCGGCCGCCTGCAAGGCCCGGGCGATGGCGCCGGCGCGCTCCCAGGCCAGCGGCAAAGCGCGCGATTGCGACGCAGGGTCACCCTCCGGCGCCTCGCCGAAGCCGGCGACCGCAATCGCGCGGCCGGCACGCTGGGTGGCGAGGGCGGCGAGGGCCGTGCGCGCGGCCGCCGGAAGCTCGGCCGCGCCCTCCGAGAAGGCGACCGGCACCGGCGCACCAGCCGGCGGCACGGCGGCCACGGGCGGCGGCGGCGGGGCCACCGGGGCGGGGGCGGCAAGCGTGGTTTGCCGCACACCGGGCAGACCGGGCGGCGGCGGCGGCGCGTCGGGAATCGACGGCATCGGCGTCTCGGCGGCCCCACCCGGCGCTGGGGCGGCGAGCGGCGCGGCGGCGACTTTGGTGACCGGGGCCGGGCGGGGCGGCGTGGCCGGCGCCTCGGGCCGGGCGCATTCAGCACGGTCG
>JAPLOH010000297.1:1421-13449 GCA_026400845.1 Alphaproteobacteria bacterium | reverse complement strand
GGCGAACAGCATCTGCCGCACGCCGCGCTTGTAGAACACGTCGACCATCCCGGGATCGCCATTCAGCGAATTCGCTCCCTCGATGTCGAACCCGATCGCGATCTTCCCCTCGCTGCGCGCCCGCGCAATGTCCTCCACCCCGATCGCCGGCACCACCAGCTCCCGATGCGAGCGCATCCAATGCCGATACGCCGACGCCGCCTCCAACGCCGTCGTCCACGGCTGGTAGTCGTAGCCGATATTCACCGAAACATAGTCGACCCCCGCCGCTCGCCACCGCGCCAGCTCCGCCAAGTCCCCCGCCTGCTCGAACGGAAACCCCGCATGCGCATCCCAAACCACCACGCTCGCCAGAATCCCCCGCGCCCGCGCCCCAAAGTCACCCGTCATTCCAGCACCCTTCCCAACCGCTCGGTTCACATTGGATAGTATCAAACCATACGCGCGCACTTGACCGACATTTCCCATATGGTCGGCCCATCCGGGCATCTTGGGTGGACGATAAGCTCGGTTCTTGGGGGCGATTGATCCGTGCGGCCGCGTGCTCCCGGGTTACGGCGTGTCCTGCACTGCTTTGATCATCGCCAGGCCACCGACCTTGGGAGCCCAGCTGCTGTAGATCGGCTGCATCGCCTTCTGCCACGGGGCCTTATCCACCTTGTGGTAGGTAGCACCCATGCCGACCGCCTTCTTCATCGCTTCTTCGTCGCCCTCGGCGATCAGTCGGTCTTGCAGTTTGATGCCTTCCATGGCGGCCGATTGCACGATGGCCTGCTGCGCCGGGTTCATTCGTTTCCAGAACGTGCTTGAGAAGGCCACCGCCGAGATCGAATAGATATGCCCAAGGTCGGTGACGTGTGGCGCCACCTCGTAGAATTTGGAGGCCCAGTAGGTTGTCTTGGCGTTGTCCATGGCGTCGACCACGCCAGTCTGCATCGAGTTGTATATCTCGGGAAACGCGATCGGTGTGGGATTGGCGCCCAGCATCTTCCACAGTTCGATGTGTAGCGGGCTCTGGATGACGCGGAACTTCAGACCCTTCACATCCTCGGGCGTGATGACTGGCTTCTTGGACATCGGGTGGCGCGTGCCGTTCACCAGAAAGCCAACCACCTTGAAGCCATGAGCCTCGTACTTGGCCGCAAGCTGCTGGCCCACGGTGCCGGCGAGCACGCGGTAGGCGTGGCCGTCGTCGCGGAACAAGAATGGCATGTCGAACAGCTGGCCTTCTGGCACCCAGACGCTGAGCACGGACACGTTGATGGGAGCCCCGCACACCGAGCCCAGGCGCATGCCCTCGGCCATCTCCTTCTCGCCGCCGAGCTGCGAGTTGGGGAAGAGCTGCATCTCGACCTCGCCCTTGGCGGCGGCGTTGACCTTGTCGACCATCAGTTGCATGCCGATGGTGCCGGGAAACTCGGCATTTCCAAGTACGCCGAACCTGCAGGTCAACTTTGCCTGCGCCAGCGCCGGCGTGGCGTAGCCGAGGGCGAAGGCGGCCAACATCGCCGAGGTTGCAACGAGTTTGCGTATCTGCATGGCGTTCTCTCCTGGTCGGTTGAAGAAGTTCTGTGTCAGCGGGCTAGGGGTTGGGTGGATCAAAAGAAGGCGCGGACAAAAACCAAAGAAATCGCCGGCACATAGGTGATCAGCGCCAGGCCGAGAACGAGAACGAAAAAAAACGGCATGGCCGCCCTGAACGTGGCCTGCACCGACGTGCCGGTGATTGCCGAAGGGATGAACACCAGGAGGCCATAGGGTGGCGTCAGACCACCCATCATCAGGTTCACCACGACGATGATGCCGAAATGCACCGGGTCGACCCCGAGCTGAAGGATCAGGGGCAGCGACAACGGAACCACGATCAGCATGATCGCGGTAAGATCAAGGAACGCGCCAGCGATCAGCATGATGACGTTAAGCACCAGCAGGATCGCCCAGCCCTGGCTTACATGCCCAAGCATCAGCTGCAGGAATTGCTGCGGTACGCGGCCTGAGATCAACACCCAGGCAAACGGTGCGGCCACGCTGATCAAGAAGCCGACCATGGCACTGTCGATGCTCGACTCGCGCAGGCCGCGCCAGACCTCGGGCAGCCGCAGGTCACGGTAGTAGAACACACCGATCGCCAGGGCATACACCACCGCGACAACGCCGGCTTCGGTGGCGGTGACAAAGCCGAACCGGATGCCGCCGATGATCAACACCGACAGCAGCAGGGCAGGCACGGCTTGCCCCAGTGGCTGGGCAACCATGCGCCAGGACGGGCTGGCCGTGGCGTGGCCGTAGCCGTGGCGGAGCGAGATGGCATAGACCGTCACCATCAGCAGAACGGCAATCAGCAGGCCGGGGACGATGCCGGCGAGAAACAGCTTGCCAACCGACACGTCGGAAATCGATGCGAACAGCAACATCGCAATCGACGGCGGGATTACGTTGGGCAGGATGGCCGAGGCGGCGATCACGGCGCAGCAGAACGGCGCCGGATAGCCGTTGCGCTTCATCTCCGGCACCATCATCTTGGCCAGCAGCGACGCGTCTGCAGTGGACGATCCGGAATCGAAACCGAAAAATATGCTGGTCATTACGTTGACCTGTGCCAGGCCGCCGCGCAGATGGCCGACCAGCGCCCGCGCCAGGCCGATCAGGCGCACCGTCAGGCCTCCGGCATTCATCGCCTGGGCGGCTGCAATAAACAGAGGGATCGCCAGCAACACGAACTTCGAGGAACCGACGACCACGTTGTGCACCACCGCAGCGGGGGGCAGAAGGTCGCCAGCGTCGCTGGCAACGAAGGCCGCAAATAACATGCAGTAGGCGACCGGGACCCCCAGCGCCAGGGTCACCACGAAGGCAACGGCCAGCAACAGGGTGGGGCTGCCGCTCTGGATGTCCGTGACCTGCCATACGTCCAGCAGCAACCAGGCCAGCACCGCCACGGCAACCGCCGCGAGGGCATTGCGCCTTGCCTCGGCGTGGTGCAGCGCGTCGAGCAGTTGGTAGACCAGCAGCAGCGTTGCCGATACCGGGATGATGGCGAATTTCCACCAAGCCGGCAGATCCAGCGTGATGCTGGTACCCGACGTTATGCTGGAGATGGCGACGCCGGCGGAGAGCAGCCGGATGATAGTGTACGTGACCGTGGCGGCCGCCAGGAACCGCACCACGGTCTGGCCGCTCGGCGGCAGCAGGTCGCGCACGATCGGGATGGCGATGTTCTTGCTGCGGTGCGTGGCGATCGGCAGCACGGTGAAGATCAACCATGTGAACAGCCACAGCCCGCCCTCTTCGGTCCAGCTGAACGAGGCGTTGAAGGCGTAGCGCGAGATCACCCCGGACAACACGACCAGTATGATCGCGGACAGCCAGACCGCGCCGAGATGGCTGAGCCAAGTGTCGAACCACAACCGTATGGCGAGTGCGGTGCGTCCGAGCGCATCGGTCGGCTCGGCGTCACCGGCGCGACCCTCGACCACGTCAAGGATGTCGTCTGCATTGGCGTCGGTCATCGCATCAGTTTCGCCGCAGCGGATTAATTGTCGGCATGCGCTTCCTCGTCGGCTCGACCTCGGCTTGCACTGACGTTCAACAAACCGCTCAACGCTTGCTCAGGAACGCCTGCCGGTCATCGACAAATCGCTGCTGCCTGTCGCTCTGAGTTTATTGACGACATCTAGAACACGGAATGGATGAGGGTGCAATCGTCGGTGCACCTTCCGTCCCGCT
Source organism: Alphaproteobacteria bacterium (assembly GCA_026400845.1). Taxonomy (GTDB): domain Bacteria; phylum Pseudomonadota; class Alphaproteobacteria; order Acetobacterales; family Acetobacteraceae; genus CAIYPH01. The sequence goes on along the minus strand of JAPLOH010000297.1, from coordinate 9,723 downwards.
CGACTGCGGCCCGAATGCGCTCGCGCTTGCCGACGCTTCAACGCGTTCATTCCCGCGCATTTCTAGCGCAACATCAGCCAGACTGGAAACAGTGTGGCTGATAAAGTTGCTCACTCAAACTAGGGACTAGAGCGCGCTGACCGTTACGGTCAGCGCGCTCTAAAGTGGTTGATCCAATTGGTATCCTGGGAGTCACCACGGCGTACCAGTTCACAGCGGCGGTCGGACGTGGATTCATGGCGGGGCACCCGTCGGGTCGCAGACAGAGCCTACTCCCGCGCCGCATTCCGCCCACCCCCGCGCCGCATTCCGCCCACCAGCCGCGCCGCGCCGTCATCATCGCGGGACGCGGGATAATCGGCGATTGATGTTGCCGGCCGAAGGCTGCACTGTCACGTCAGTGCAGCCGGACGATCGAGAACCAGACGAATGCCCGACGGCACCGGGATAGTCCCGGACCATATTGGCCAGCAACGACAGGAAACACTTACCATGGGATGGTCCATCGCAGCCCGACTTGGCGGCACTCTGCTGCTCGCCGCCACGGCCCTTGCCGCCCCCCCCTCGGGTGCGCTCGCCCAGGATGGGCCGGTGATGAAGCGTATCGCCGAAACCAAGACCCTCAATATCGGCCATCGCGATGCCTCGCCGCCGCTGTCCTATGTCGGGCAGGACGGCAAGGCGCAGGGCTATTCCATCGATATCTGCCTCAAGATCGCCGAGGCCGCCAAGGAGGAGTTGAAGCTCGACAAGCTCGAGGTGAAGTTCATCCCGCTGACCCCGCAGACCCGCATCCCGCTGCTCACCGCCGGGACGGTGGACATCATCTGCGAAAGCTCCACCCACACGCTGGGGCGTTCCCGCCAGGTAAGCTTCCTCAACACCACCTTCCTGACCGGCTCCAAACTGCTGGTCCGCAAGAACTCCGGCATCAAGCGGATCGAGGACCTCACCGGCAAGGTGCTCGTCGCCGCCCTCGGTGGCACCAACGAGCGGGCGGCCCAGGTCGAGATCGACAAGAAGGGGATCAAGATCAAGGGCGGCGAGATCGTCAAGGTGAAGGACAACGCCCAGGCGATGCTGAACATGGAGCAGGGCCGCGCCGACGCCTTCACGTCGGACGATGTGGTGCTGTTCGGCCTGGCAAGCCTGGCCAAGAACCCGGCCGAATGGGAAGTGGTCGGGCCGTACTTCTCCTACGATCCGTACGGCATGATCATTCCGCGCAACAACGACGATTGGCGCCTGCTCGGCAACAAGACCATCACCATGCTGGTCCGCAGCGGCGAACTGCACGCGATCTACAAGAAGTGGTTCGAGCCCGGGCCGAGCAACATCAACTATCCGATGAGCGAGCGCCTGCGTGAAAACCTTGAGCTCATCGCATTGCCCGATTGAACCCGTTGATCGCACCCCGAGTGAAGCAACGCCAACCCAAGACGTGCGTCCTGGCCGGCCCCAGGGCGCGAAATGGGTAGCTATCGCTGGAACTGGCCGATCCTGCTGGCCGATCCGTACTACGGCTGGATCGTCTCGGGCTTTGGCAACACCTGCCTGATCGCGGTGCTCGCATGGAGCATCGCCTTCCCGCTTGGCTCCGCGATCGGCATTGCCCGTACCACCGAACTGCGCCCGCTGCGTCTCGTCGGCACCATCTATGTCGAGGTGTTCCGCAACATCCCGCTGCTCGCACAGATGTTCCTCTGGTATTTCGTGGTGCCCGAGCTGTTGCCGCAGGACTGGGGCCACTGGGTGAAGCGGGACATGCCCTATCCGCAGTTCCTCACCTCGGTGCTCTGCCTTGGCCTCTACACCGCGTCGCGCGTCGCCGAGCAGGTGCGCTCGGGGCTGGAGGCAATCCCGCGCGGCCAACACCATGCGGGCCTCGCCATGGGCCTCACCCCGGCCCAGGTTTACCGCTACGTTCGCCTGCCCGTCGCCTATCGGATCATCATCCCCTCCTTGACCAGTGATTTCCTCGGCGTGTTCAAGAACTCATCCCTGGCGCTGACCATCGGCGTGCTGGAACTCACCTCGCAGGCGCGCCAGATCGAGGAATACACCTTCGCCGCCTTCGAGGCCTTCGCCACCGCCACCCTGCTGTACTGCGCGGTCACCGGCATCGTCATCCTGGCGATGCGCCAGGTCGAGCGGCGTACCCGCATCCCCGGCACCATCGCCATCGGCGCCCAGTAGCATGGGGGGCGGGTTCGATTTCGCCGTCCTGATCCGGAACGCCCCTTTCCTGTGGGGCGGCATGGTGCTGACCCTGCAACTGACGGCCCTGGCGGTCACTGGCGGCCTCGCACTCGGCCTCGTTTTGGCGGTGCTGCGTCTGTCACGTATCCCGTTCGCGCCGGCGCTGGTCGCCGGCTACGTGAACTTCCTGCGCTCGATGCCGCTGATCCTGGCGATCTTCTGGTTCTACACCCTGATCCCCAAACTCACCGGCCAGTCCGTCAGCAGTTTCTATTCGGTGCTGATCGCCTTCATCCTGTTCGAGGCGGCCTATTATTCGGAGATCATCCGTGCCGGCATTTCCAGCGTCCGCCGCGGCCAGATCGCCGCCGCCTTGGCGCTCGGCCTGAGCAACGCCCAGGCAATGCGCTACGTCGTGCTGCCGCAGGCCATCCGTAACATGATCCCCGTCCTGCTCACCCAGTCCATCGTGATGCTCCAGGACACCTCGCTGGTCTACGTGGTCGGCCTGCGCGATTTCCTCACCACCGCCGATATCGTGGCCGGGCGCGACAGCCGGCCGGTCGAGCTCTACATGTTCGTCGCCCTCACCTTCCTGGTCGTCTGTTTCAGCGCCTCTCGCCTGGTGAACCGGTTGCGACGGAGATATGCCCTGTGATCGAACTGAAGAACGTCAGCAAATGGTACGGTGAGTTCCGGGTGCTGGATGACTGCTCGATGCGCATCGCCAAGGGCGAGGTGGTGGTGATCTGCGGCCCGTCGGGCTCCGGCAAAAGCACGCTGATCAAGTGCATGAACGGCCTCGAGCCTTTCACCAGGGGCGAGGTCACCATCGATGGCATCTCGGTCGGCGCGCCCGACACCCAACTGCCCCGGCTGCGCGCGCGCATCGGCATGGTGTTCCAGAATTTCGAACTGTTCCCGCACATGTCCGCCGCCGCCAACATCAACCTTGCCCAGCTCAAGGTGCTGGGCCGCGACCGGGCGACCGCTCAGGCCAAAACCGACGAGTTGCTGGCACGGATGGGCCTGGCCGACCATGCGACGAAATTCCCGGCCCAACTCTCGGGCGGCCAGCAGCAGCGGGTGGCCATCGCCCGCGCCTTGGCGATGGACCCGATCGCCATGCTGTTCGACGAACCGACCTCGGCCCTCGACCCCGAGATGATCACCGAGGTGCTCGATGTCATGGTCGGGCTGGCCGATGAGGGCATGACGATGGCCGTGGTGACCCACGAAATGGGCTTCGCACGCAAGGTGGCGCACCGCGTGGTGTTCATGGACGAAGGCGCGATCATCGAAGACGCCAGCACGGCGGCCTTCTTCGGCACCCCGCGCAGCGAACGCGCCCAGCAATTCCTGTCCAAGATCCTCCAGCACTGACGCGACAACGCGCCACGTTATCGCAACCGTCCCGGTCTCCAGCCCGCAGGTCCGTCAGTGAGGGCAAGGGAAAGCAAGGACGGATTCAAGTTTGGCAGCGAACGTCCGCCAGTGACGTATTGTTTTGACTGGCCAAGCCAGCCACGAGTTCCAAGAACTGTCGTCGGCATCTTCCCCAACGAAGGCTCCATCATCCGCCTGATCGGCGCCGTGCTGCTCGAAGCCGCCGTGCTGCTCGAAGCCAACGACGAATGGCAACTCCAGCACCGATATATGCAGGTCGAACCGATTGCCGAGCTCAGGGCGCCGACCATGGACGCCATACCAAGCCACATTGCCGCCATCGCCGCATGGGCCGATGACGGTGCCTCGTGTCGGTCCGCTGACGTTCGCCATGAAATCAGCGGCGCGTCTGTGCGCCAACTGACCCGGTTGCATTTTATGAGTCAGTGCGCGGTCACGGCTCCATCGGCGACATCGGCGGCACGCAACGCGGCCGATCGCATGGTGGGGTCGCCATAACCCGCTCCGCCGCCCACCGCAATAGTAACGATGTCGCCCTTGAGCAGTGGTGCTTTGTCCTTCGATTTCAGCCGGATCGTCTCCCCGCCGCGGAGGATCTCGCAATATCCGGTGCTCCCCGGCGCACCGCCGAACAGGCCCTGCGGCGCGTGGCGGAAGCGGTCGGAGTAGAGCGCGATCTGCACGTCGTCGCGGGTGATTTCGAAGCGGCGCAGGAAGCCGAGGCCGCCGCGATGGGCGCCATCGCCGGCGCTGTCGGCGCGCAGGCTGTATTCGAGCACGCGGAAGAAGGAGAAATCCTGGTCCAGCGCCTCTACCGGCGTGTTCGAGCAGTTGGACAGCGGCCCGTCCACCGCGTCGCAGCCATCCGATTCCGCCGTCGCGCCGAGCCCGCCGCCGTAGATTTCGAGATAGACGCTCCAGCCATCCGGCCCGAGATGGGAGAGCACCCCCACCGTCGTGGTATCGAACCCAGGCGCCACCACCTGGCCGGGCACCGCCTGGGACAGGGCCTTCATGGTGGCGTTCCAGGCGCGGAAACACGCCTCCATGCGCGCCCGCACCGGGGCGGGATGGCGCGGATTGAGCAGCGAGCCATGCGGCGCGCTGATGCTGACCGGCCGTGCCGCTCCGGCGTTGAAGGGGATGTCAGGGCTGGTGAGCGCCGCCTTCACCGCCGAGAGCGCCGCTGAAATGGTGGAGGCGAAGGGCGCGTTGAGGTTGGTGCCAACCTGCGGCGCGGTGCCGGCGAAATCGAGCGCGATGGTGTCGCCCTTCACCGTCACCGCGACGCGCACCGGCAGCGGCGCCTCGCTGATGCCGTCGTCATCCACCATGTCCTCGCCATGGTAGACGCCATCGGGCACCCGGCTGATGGCGGCGCGCATTCGGGCCTCGGAATAGTCCTGCAGCGCGGCCATCACCGCGGTGAGTTTCTCCGCGCCATAGCGGGCGGCGAGTTCGCGCAGCCGGGCGGCGCCGATCGCGTTGGCGGCCATCTGGGCGTCGAAGTCGCCCATCGTCTGGTGTGGCACCCGGACATTGGCGCGCAGCAGCCGCTCGAAATTGCCGCCGTGCCAGTCCCGCTTCATGTTCCACTTCATCGGCGGGATGATCAGCCCTTCGGCGTAGACGTCGGCCGCGTGAGGGTTGAGGCCGGGGCTGCCGCCGCCGAGATCGAGGTGATGCGCGACCGAGGCGGAGAAGCCGATCACCTTGCCGTCGAAGAAGATCGGGTGGAACAGGAACACGTCCTGCAGATGCTGGCCGCCGGAATAGGGGTCGTTGATGGCGAAGAAATCGTCCACCTCCAGCGTCTCGATCGGGTAGAGCCGGGCGCAGGGCTGGAAGATGTGGCCGATGGTGCCGAGCTGCATTGGGATCAGCTCGGCCTGGGCGATGGTGTTGCCCTTGGCATCGAGCAGGGCGGCGGACCCGTCGCGGGCCTCGCGCAGCACGGTGGAGAAAGCCGAGCGCACCAGCTTTGCGCCCATTTCGCGCGCCGCGGCGATGATGGCCTGGCTGATAATGGCGTAGTCGACCGGATCGAGTGTCATGCCGCCGCTCCGCGCATCAGGATGTTGCCATTTGGGTCCCGCTCGGCGCGCCAGCCCGGCGGCACCCAGATGGAGGAGGAATAGCCTTCGATCTGCGCCGGCCCGGCGACGGTCTCGCCGGCCGCGAGCCCGGCCGCATCGCGCAAGGTGGCGGTGACGTCGGCGGCGCCCACCCGCACGGTGACTCCGGCCGGGCGGACGAGCGAGGTCGGCCGCTCGCGGAACTCCGGCAGTGCCTCGAGCCGGCGGCGGATGGTGCAGCGCAGGCCGACGATCTCGACCTTGCGGCCGGGTTCGCCGCCATGGAAATAGACCCGGTGATGCGCGGCGGTGAAGGCGGCGGCGAGCCCGGCGGGGGTGAGCGTGGGCAGTTCGGCGGGGTCGATATCGACCGGGATCTCGAAGGCCTGGCCGACGAAGCGCATGTCGGCGGTGAGTGCGAAACCGAGGGCGCCTTCGAGCCCGAGGGCGCGGAATTCCGCCGTCGCCTCCTGTTGGAAGCGGGCGAATATCTCCCGCAGCACGGCGGGCGCCGCGGCATCGAGCGGGGTGCGGCGGGTGACACCGATCGCCTTCATGAAATCGGCCGAGAGGAGCCCGAGGGCGGAAATCACCCCGGGATTGGGCGGCACCAGGATCTCGCGCACGCCGAGTTCGTCGGCGATCTCGGCGGCCAGCAGCGGTCCGGCGCCGCCGAAGGGCAGCAGCGCGTAGTCGCGCGGATCGCGGCCGCGCTCGGTCGAGACCAGCTGCATCGCACGCACAATATTGGCCACCGCGAGGCGGATCGCCGCGGCCGCCGCGCCCTGGATGTCGGTGCCGAGGCGGGCGGCGATCGGCGCGAAGGCGGCATGGGCGGCGGCGACATCGAGCGTCATCGCGCCACCGAGGAAGGCGTCGGCGCGGATGGTGCCACGCACGAGATGCGCGTCCGTCACCGTCGGTTCGGTGCCGCCGCGGCCGTAGCAGGCGGGGCCGGGCATGGCGCCGGCAGAGCGCGGGCCGACGCGCAACATGCCGCCGTCATCGATCCACACCAGGCTGCCGCCGCCGGCGCCGACGGAGACGATGTCGAGCACCGGCGTGCGGATTGGCAGCCCGTCGATCTCGGTCTCCGGCGCCATCGCGGCTTCACCGTCGACCACCAGGGAGACGTCGGTCGAGGTGCCGCCCATGTCGAAGGTGATCAGATTGCCACGTCCGGAGCGGGCGGCCTGCCGGATGGCGCCGACCACGCCGGCGGCGGGGCCGCTGAACAAGGCGGTGATCGCGGTTTGCCGCATCGCCACCGCCGGCAGCCGTCCACCATTGGATTGCATGACGCTGAAATGCCCGGCGAATCCGGCGGCCGCCAAGGTCGCTTCGAAGCGGTCGAGATAGCGGTCGATCACTGGCTGCACATAGGCCGACAGCGCCGTGGTTGAGGCGCGCTCGAACTCGCGGAACTCGCGCGCCACCACGTGGGAGCAGGCGATGCGCAGCCCGGGCAGGGCCTCGGCGATCAGCGCGCGCAGGCGGCGCTCATGGTCCGGTGCGGCATAGGCGGAGAGCAGGCAGATCGCCACCGCATCGTAATTCCCCGCGGCCAGCGCCGGGATCAGCGCGCCACGGATGGAAGCTTCGTCGAGCGGCAGGATGATGTTGCCCGCGCCGTCGACCCGCTCCGGCACCTCGAAGCAATCCCGCCGCGCCACCGGCGGCGCCGGCTTGGCGTATCGCAGGTCATAGATGTTGCGACGGTCATGCCGCTGCAGGAACAGGATGTCGCGGAAGCCCTGGGAGGTGACGAAGGCGATCCGCGCGCCCTTGCGTTCCAGGATGGCGTTCGTGGCCACCGTCGAGCCGTGCACGAGATCGGCGATATCACCAGCCGCGATGCCGGCCGCCCCGATCGCGGCATAGGCGCCGATATCCGGGCTGTGCGGCGTGCTCGGCACTTTCGCCACCTCGACCCGGCTGCCATCGACGGCAACGATATCGGTAAAGGTGCCGCCAACTTCGATGCCGACCCGCATGGCGTATCCCCGTCTCTTGTCCGGATCAAATCATCCAACGCCCGCCATCGATAAGCAAGGACTGCCCGGTGACGAAGCGGCTATCGGGCCCAGCGAGGAAGGCGACCACCCCAGCGACGTCATCGGGCGTGCCGATGAAGCCCATCGGGGTGCTCTGTTTGATGCGATCGATCACGCTGGCCGGCAGGCGCTCATGCGCCCGTGTGCCGATCGCCCCGGGTGCCACGGCGTTGACGTTGACGCGGAATGGCGCGAGCTCGCGGGCCAGCGCACGGGTGAAGCCGATCACCCCCATTTTCGCCGCGCTGTAGTCGACCAGGCCGGTATCGCCGTAGAAGGCCGATTCGGAGGACATATTGATGATCTTCCCCGCCCCTCGCTCCCGCATCTGCGGCACCACCTGGCGGCTGGCTAGCATCGCCGAGCGCAGCGAGACCCGCAGCACGAACTCCCACACATCGGGGTCCGAGTTCCAGAACTCGCTGGCCCGCTCCCGCGCACTTTGGCCGACATTGTTGAACAGAATATCGATCCGGCCGAAGCGGGCGGTGATCTCGGCGAATGTGGTCTCGATCGCCGTCCGGTCGGTGCAGTCGATGGCGATCGGCAGTGCGGTGCGGCCGAGGG
>JAPLOH010000297.1:0-1337 GCA_026400845.1 Alphaproteobacteria bacterium | reverse complement strand
TCCTCGGGACGTTTGACGCGGCGGGCACGCGGCATCTACGCTCACCCGTCCGCGACGGCAAAGAGCGCGGCCGGGAGCCGAACCATGAAGACACTGCGATCCGTGCGTGGCGTATCCTTCATCGCTGCCCTGGCGATGGCGGCCGGCGCGGCCTCGGCCCAGCCGGCGCCGATCAAGGCCGGGCAGTTCCTCGACATCACCGGCGGCGGCGCCTCGGCGGCCGAGGCGGCCAAGCTCGGCATCGACATGGCGGTGGCCGAGATCAACGCCGCCGGCGGCATTGCCGGGCGCAAGATCAACATGATCACCGCCGACACCCAGACCGACCCGACGGTCGCGCTCGGTGAGGCCAAGCGGCTGGTGCAGCAGGAAAAGGTGGAGCTGATGTTCGGCCCTGTGATCAGCCAGGTGCTGATCGCCGTGCTCCCGGTGGTGAACGAGGCGAAGATCCCGCAATTCGGCGCCACCGGCTCGGAGGCGATCACCCCGCAGGCGGCGCCTTACTACTTCTCGGTGCTGATCAACGCGGAATCCCAGGCCAAGGCGATGATCGACCAGGCCGCGAAGGTGCTGAACGCCAAGTCCGGCGCCATCATCTCCGACAGCGGCGCCCAGGCGAAATCCTTCGTCGAGGCGATGAAGCGCGAAATGGAGGCCCGCGGCATCAAGCTGACGGGCACCCAGGAGTACCAGTATCGCGCCACCGACATGACGCCGCAGCTGCTCACCCTCAAGCGCGGCAACCCCGACACGCTGTTCCTCTTCGCCAGCTCCGGCGAGGATGCCGGCAACGTGCTGAAGGCGCGCGATGATCTCGGCTGGAACCCCAAGGTGACCGGCAACTACACGGTGGCGACCTTTGCCGAGGCGGTGATCCGCGTCGCCGGTAAGGAGGCGCTGCACGACACCACCGGCCTCAACTACACCGCCTTCAGCTACTGCGAGGCGAACGCCCTGCCGAAGCCGTTCAGCGATTTCGTCACCCGCGCCAAGGCCTTCGATGCCGCCAAGGCCGGCCGCCTGTCGCTGCCCTTCGCGGCGGCGCTTTATGATGGCGTGTTCATCATCAAGGAGGGCATCGAGGGCAGTGGCAAGACCGACGGCGCCGCGGTAGCCGGCTGGATCGAGGCCAACGGCGCCAAGCATATCGGCATTCTCGGCCCGCTCGGTGCCACCCCCGCTTCGCACTTCCTCGTCGGCCCGACGGCGCTGTCGGCGGTCTACCCCGACCGCATCCTGCCCGGCGGATTGCAGCAGCGCTTCGGCTGCAAATAGCGCCGCCGGATCGCCCGGCCGATGGATGACCTGCTGATCATCGTCGTGCACGGCGTTTCAAC
>JAPLOH010000060.1 GCA_026400845.1 Alphaproteobacteria bacterium | reverse complement strand
TGGTGATCCCCCGCCGCAAGGACTGGATCGGGCAATTGGGCTGGCAGATCCGCGTGTTCAATGCGCAGATCGCCTGGGTGCTCGACCGGCCCGAGGTCGCAGCATTGATCGCGAACTCGCCCCAGGCGCAGCGCGCGCTGCGGCCGATGTTCCGTATTCTCGGGGTGGAGGTGGCCTGTGTGCCGCCGCTGCCCCCCCGTCCGCGCAAGAAGCGGCCGAAGAAGGTCTCGACCAAACCGAAACGCCTCACCCGCAAGGAGCGCGAGGCGATCCTGTGGTATCCCAACTCCGAGGGGAAGCCGATGAAGCTGCTGCCGCGAAAACTGCCGCGGGATTGAGTCGGGTGGGGAGAGGTGTGATTATTTTGTTTCGATATCGATTTTAGTCAAGCGTCCCGGCCTATTCCACCGTCACCGATTTCGCGAGGTTCCTGGGCTGGTCCACGTCGGTGCCTTTCAGCACCGCGACATGGTAGGCCAGCAGCTGCACCGGGATGGCGTAGAGCAGCGGGGCGACGAAGGGGTCGACCTTGGGCAGCACGATCGTCTCGATTGCGATGCCGCGGAGTTTCTCGGCACCCTCGGCGTCTGAAAAGACGATCACCTGGCCGCCTCGCGCCGCGGCCTCCTGGAGGTTGGAGGCGGTTTTCTCGAACAATGGGCCGGAGGGGACGATGGCGATCACCGGCACGTTGCGGTCGATCAACGCGATGGGGCCGTGCTTCATTTCCCCAGCGGCGTAGCCCTCGGCGTGGATGTAGCTGATTTCCTTGAGTTTCAGCGCACCCTCCAGCGCGATCGGGAAGCACGAGCCGCGGCCGAGGTACAGCACGTCCCGCGCCTCGGCGATGCGGGCGGCGATGCGCTGGATATGGGCGTCATGGTCGAGGATTTCGGCGGCGCGGGAGGGCACTTCAAGCAGTGCGTCGGTGAGGCGGGCCTCCTCGGCCGCGGTGATGGCGCCCCGGGCGCGGCCGGCAGCCAAGGCGAGGCAGGCCAGCACGGCGAGCTGGGCGGTGAAGGCCTTGGTGCTGGCGACGCCGATTTCCGGCCCGGCGATGGTTTGCAGCGTGGCGTCGGACGCGCGGGCCATGGTGCTTTCCGCCACGTTGACAATGGAGAGGATGTGCTGCGCCTCCGCCTTCATGAAGTGCAGGGCGGCCATGGTGTCGGCGGTCTCGCCGGACTGGCTGACCAGCAGGCCGACGCCGCCTGGTGTCATCGGCGGGTTGCGGTAGCGGAATTCGCTGGCGAAATCGGCATCGACGGGGATGCGCGCGATCTGCTCGAACCAGTAGCGCCCGACCAGCCCGGCGTAGAAAGCCGAGCCGCAGGCGGAAATGGTGAGGCGCGGAATGGTCGCGAGGTCGAACGGCAGCGCCGGCATCACCACCGCACGGGTGCCGGGGTTGATCATCTGGCGCAGCGTGTCGCCGATCACGGCGGGGTGTTCGTGGAGTTCCTTCTCCATGAAATGGCGGTAGTTGCCCTTGCCGACCGCGGCGCCGGAGTGGGCGGTGAGTTTCACCTCGCGCTTCACCTCGGCGCCGGAGGCGTCGTGGAAAATGGCGCTGTCGCGCGCGAGCACCGCCCAGTCGCCATCGCGCAGATAGGCGATGCGCCGCGTGAGGGGGGCGAGCGCGAGCCCGTCGGAGCCGAGGAACATCTCGTTCTCACCGAAGCCGACCGCGAGAGGCGCGCCATGGCAGGCGCCAATCATCAGCTCGGGGTGGCCGGCGAACACCATGGCCAGCGCATAGGCGCCTTCGAGCCGGCGAAACGCCGCACCGGCGGCCTCGATCGGGGTGCGGCCCTGCTGCAACAGCAGGTCGACGAGCTGGACCACGGTTTCGGTATCGGTCTGGGTGACGAAAATCTGGCCCTGGGCTTCGAGCTCGGCGCGCAGTTCGGCGTGGTTCTCGATGATGCCGTTGTGGACTACGGCGACCCGCGTTGTGGCGTGCGGGTGGGCATTGTTCTCGGTCGGCGCGCCATGGGTGGCCCAGCGGGTGTGGCCGATGCCGGTCAGCCCGTCGAGCGGGTGGGACGCGAGCACCTCAGCGAGATTGCCGAGCTTGCCGGCCGCACGGCGACGGTCGATCGTGCCGTCCATCAGCGTGGCGATGCCGGCACTGTCATAGCCGCGGTATTCGAGGCGCTTCAGCGAGTCGAGGATGAGGGCGGCGGCCGGGCGGGCACCGATGACGCCGACGATGCCGCACATCTACTTCTTCTCCTTTTTGCGGCGGGCGCGAAATTCCGCCGCCCGTCCGGGCCGCACCTCCTGGCGGGCCCGGCCGAAGGCCATCGCGTCGGGTTCGACATCGGCGGTGATCACGCTGCCGGCGGTGGTGATGGCGCCATCGCCGATGGTGACGGGGGCGACCAGGATGCTGTTGGAGCCGATGAAGGCGTCGGCACCGATGGTGGTGCGGAACTTCGAGAAGCCGTCATAGTTGCAGGTGATGGTACCGGCACCGATGTTGGTGCGCGGACCGACCGAGGCGTCGCCGATATAGCTGAGATGGTTGGCCTTGGCGCCGGCTCCGATGCTCGCCGCCTTCACCTCGACGAAATTGCCGATATGGGCGCCGGCCCCGATGTCGGCGCCGGGGCGCAGGCGGGCATAGGGGCCGATGATGGCGCCCGATTGCACGACGCAGCCTTCAAGATGGCTGAAGGCACGGATATGGGCACCGCTCTCGATCCGCACGCCCGGCCCGAACACCACGTTGGGCTCCACGATCACGTCATTGCCGATCACCGTGTCCATGGCGAAAAACACCGTCTCCGGCGCGATCAGGGTGACGCCGGCATCCATCGCCGCCGCGCGAAGGCGCTTCTGCACCTCGGCCTCCGCGCGGGCCTGTTCGGCGCGGGAGTTGATGCCGAGCAGCTCCGACTCCGGGGCTTCGACCGCGGCGACCAGGGCGCCCTCGGCGCAAGCGAGGGCGACGGTGTCGGTGAGGTAGTATTCGCCCGCCTCGTTGTCGTTTTTCACCGCCCGCAGCCAGGCCAGCATGCGCCCGGCATCGGCGCACAGCACGCCGGCGTTGCACAGACCGACGGCGCGTTCGGCCTCGGTCGCGTCCTTGTATTCGACGATGCGCTCGACGAAGCCGCCCGCGCCGATGACGCGGCCATACTTCGCGGGGTCAGTGGGGCGCATGGCGAGCAAAGCCAGGCCGATATCGCCCTGGGCGCGGCGATCGAGCAGGCGCCGCAGGGTGGCCGGCGTGATCAGCGGGTTGTCGGCATAGAGCACCGCCACCTCGCCCTCGCCGAAATGGGCTTCGGCCTGCAAGGCGGCATGGGCGGTGCCGAGCCGTTCGACCTGCACCACGGCGGGCCAGGGCGCGGCGGCGCGGCCCACCGCCTCGGTCTCCGGGCCGACCACGACGACGATCCGGTCGAACACCTCGGCACAGCTGTCGATGAGGTGGCGCAGCATCGGCTTGCCCGCCACCTTATGAAGGGTCTTGGGCAAAGCCGACTTCATGCGGGTGCCGAAGCCGGCAGCAAGGATTACGGCGGTCGCGGTCATGGTGCCTCCGGAGTGGCGGTCTCGGCGCCAATATGTCACATGCCTGTGAATCACGCTTCCCGCCCGCTGGCAACGAAAACCGGACATGACCCGCACCCTGCTCCTCGACCTCGACGGCACCCTCGTCGACTCCGTCCCCGACCTGGCGGCCGCACTCAACCGGCTGATGGCGGCGCGCGGCCTGGCGCCGTTCAGCGACAGGGAAGTCGCCGCGTTGGTGGGCGATGGGGCGGCGGTGCTGCTGGCGCGTGCCTTCGCGGCGCGGGAGGTGGCGCAGGATGGGGCGGCGCTGGGGGCCTTCCTCACCGACTACACGGCGAATACCGCGGTGCTGACCCGGCCGTTCCCCGGCGTCGAACAGGGGTTGCGGGAGCTTGCGTCGGCGGGCTGGCGGCTGGCGGTGTGCACCAACAAGCCGGAGACGGCGGCGCGCAATCTGCTGACGGCTTTGCGGCTCGACCATTATTTCGCGGCGATCGGCGGTGGCGACAGTTTCCCGGTGCGCAAGCCCGATCCCGGCCATCTGCTGGCCACCCTGGCGGCGTCCGGCGGGCGGGTGGAGCGCGCCGTGATGGCCGGGGATCACCACAACGACGTTGCAGCGGCACAGGGCGCCGGCGTTCCCTGCATATTCGCCGCCTGGGGCTACGGGCCACGCAGTCAGGGGGCGGAGGCCGCGGCGATCGCGGAGGATTTCGCCGGGCTCGTCAGCCTCGCCGGGAGATTATGCCCCTGACGCTGCCGCCGGCTGTGCCACCGGCACGCGGTAGCGCTCGTCGTAGGTGAAGCCCCAGATGCGCATCTCCTCCTCCACCGTTGAGCGGAAGGCGGCGCGTTGATCGGCGTCCCATCCGGTCTGGTTGATCGTCAGCATGCGGCCGACCTCATCGGAGGCGAGCACCTGCGGGCGCTGGTTGCGGAAGGTCTCGATCATCCGATCGCGCTGCTGGGGCGTGAGCTTGAGCACCTGGTTGACCCCCTCGACGACGAAGCCCGGGCGGTCGGCGATGTCCTTCTGCTCGATCTCGAGCCAGGTGCCGACCGGCAGCAAGGCACGGGTCTGGCGCCAGGCGCGCATGATGTTGACCCAGTCCTTCGCGTGGTAGGCGATGTCGAACTTGGGAAATTTCTGCAGCCGGCTGTAGACGTTCTCGATGGCGCGGCGATAGCAGAAGAAGGTGACGAAGGGCTGACCGATCCGTGTCAGCATGCGGATGTATTCAAGCATCTCGGTGCCGCCGGACTTGTCGATCCAGGAACTGCCGCCGTGCACCTTGTTGGACAGTTCCAGCAGCGTGCGGGCCATCGCCTGCTTGACCTCCTCGGCGGAGATGTTGCCGATGGCATGACGCGGGTCGCCGGCCGAGTGGGCGTAGTTGGAATAATGCCGGTCCACCGCGAGGGCGAGCTTGCCGTAGACGTCGAGCAACTGGCCCTCGGCAAAGGCGGGAATGCCGGTGGCGGCCTTGAGGCCGAGGATGAAAATGCTGGTCCCCGAGCGCGGCGATCCGGTGATGAAGATCGGCATCCCGCCGGGTTGGGCGATGTCCTGATTCATACTGTCTTCCGTTCTGCTGCGGCCCCATCCGGCCGCGTCCCTTGTTCCGACCATGCGCATCGGTGAACCGATGGGGGCGACTTATCGCACTACTTCATGGCGCTCTAGCGCTAAACGCCGACCTTTGACCTGCAAGTATGCCGTGCCTCGATCAACTTCCAGGCAACGGCGCCAGCTTGCCGCCGGCGGTGATCACCATTTCGCGTGCCGAGAGCAATCCCGGATCGCGCGGAAACATGAACGCGGCGCTATCGAGCCGCTCGACGGCGGTGCGGAGGTCTCCTGCCTGCAGCAGCGCTTTCACCATGCGCTCGTGGCTGCCGGGCTGCCCGGGAATTTTCTGCATCACCGCACCCCAGCGGGCGGCGGCGGCGGCAAAATCGCCGCGGCGCTCGGCCATGTCGGCGTAGTGATGCAGTACCCAGTATTCGTCCGGGAAATCATCGACGAGGATCCGCAGTAGTCGGTCGGCCTCCTCGCGATCGCCGTTGGCGGCGCGACATGTCGCGACCATCAGGCGCGGCCACATCACCTTGGGGAAGCGCCGCGCCACTATCGCCCAGCGCCGCTCGGCGGTGACCATGTCGCCCTGCTCCTGCGCCACCTGGGCATAGGCCTCCCAGGCCGCGACGCCGTTGGGAAATCGCCGGATCGCGGTGATCGCCAGCGTCTCCGCCTCGTCGTAGCGCTTGAACTGGCGCAATGCTCCGCAGGTTAGCCGATAGCTCAGCAAATGGGAGCCGAAGCGCTGGACGAGATATTCCGCCGTCGCCAGCACCGCCTCCCACTGGTTGTCCTCGATCTGCACCAAAGCGCGCTCGAACAGCGGTTCCGGATAGCCGGGATAGTCACGCACCAGCCCATCGAGTTCGGCCGGAATGTAGCGCACCGAACGGGCGATCTCCTGGAGCCGCTGCGCGGTGTCGTTCGGGCGCGGAAAGCCGTCAGCCCGGCGCACCAGGCGGCGCAAGGTGCCGATCAACGTGCTTCGCGGGTCCTGCCAGAGCCCGGATAGAATGATCCCCATGCCACCCTCCGTCGGGATCGCAATATATGGACCGGCACCGCCCGGCTGGCAACGAGCCACGGCAACAAGCGGATGGCGAACTGGCCGGCGCGGATGCGATGACCGAGCCATCAGTAGGAGCCCAGCCATGTCCCGTTTCGCCTGCGTCGCCATCGACCCCGAGATCGCCGCCCGCTTCCGTGCCACCGGCATCGATGACCGGGGCAATCCCATCAAGCGGATGATCGCCACCAACGATGGCGGTTTCCCCTGCCGCGTCTGCCTCGCCTACGCGCGGCCTGGCGAGGAGGTGTTGCTCGGCAGCTACAACCTGCCCAAGCCGCAGGGGCTCTACTGGACGCCGAGCCCGATTTTCGTCCATGCCGAACCCTGCACGCCGTATGCCGGCCACGACGAGATCCCCGGTATCGTTCGCCACAACGCGTTGGTCTCGGTGCGCGCCTATGATGCCGATGGGATGGTGCTCTACGATCTCGGCCAGGTCAGCGACGGCGCGGATGTGGACGCCCCGCTGGCCCGCGCGTTGGGCGACGTCCGCACCAGCTTCGTCAACGTCCACACCGCGCGGCCGGGCTGCCTGCTGTGCCGGGTGGAGCCGGTTACCGCCTAGGCGCGAAGAAGGCCCGCAGCAGATCGGCGGCGTCGGTTTCCCGCAGGCCGCCAATCACCTCCGGGCGATGCAGTGCGCCCTGGGTCGCGAACACCCGCGCCCCATGCTCCACCCCGCCGCCCTTGGGGTCATAGGCGCCGAACACCACCCGGGCGACGCGGAACAGCCCGGCCGCGGCGGCGCACATCGCGCAGGGTTCGAGTGTGACCACCAAGGTGCAACCGGGCAGGCGGGACGATCCGAGGTGGACGGCGGCTGCCCGCAGCGCCAGCAGCTCGGCATGGGCGGCCGCGTCGTGCAGCTCCTCGGTGCGGTTGCCCGCTTCGGCCAACACCGTGCCGTCCGGCCCCAGCACCACCGCGCCGACCGGCACTTCGCCGCGCGCGGCGGCGGCGCGGGCCGCGTCCAGCGCCGCCGCCATGGCTGCCCCCAGCGCTGTCGCTTGCTCCGAACCGCCCACTTCGCTAGCTACCCCTCATGAAGAAACCCATCATCGGCGTCACGCTCGACAGCGAACAGCCGGGCGGCTGGTCCAAATACGCCTGGTACGCGCTGCGCACCAACTATGCCGGCGCCATCGCCGCCGCCGGCGGGCTGCCGGTGGCCCTGCCGCACCACCCCGAACTCGCCGCCGACTACCTCGATCGGCTCGACGCGCTCGTGGTCACCGGCGGCGCCTTCGACGTCGACCCCGCGCTTTACGGCGACGGCGCCAAGCACGAAACCGTCACGCTGAAAGCCGGCCGCACCCAGGCGGAGCTCGCTTTGGTCCAGGGTGCATTGGCACGGGACCTCCCGGTGCTCGGCATTTGCGGCGGCCAGCAACTCCTCGCCGTCGCCCTTGGTGGCACGTTGGTGCAGCACATCCCCGACAGCTACCCCGACGCGCTCGCCCATGAGCAGCCCAACCCCCGCCACGAGCCCGGCCACCGTGTCGACGTGGTGCCGGGAACCCTGCTGCACCGCATCGTCGGTGGCACGGTGATGCACGTGAACTCCGCACATCACCAAGCCGTGCGCTCCCCCGGGCCGCATGCCATTGTAGATGCCGCGGCGTCCGACGGCGTCATCGAGGGGATCGAGGACGACCGCTACCGCTTCTGCCTCGGCGTGCAGTGGCACCCGGAATTCTTCATCGACCAGGGCGACCGCCGCATTTTCGACGCGCTGATCGCCGCCTGCGGATGAGCGACGCGCCCGAATCCGGCGAGCGGCCCGAGGCTGGTGAACGGATCGCGAAGTTCCTCGCCCGCGCCGGTGTTGCCAGCCGGCGCGATTCGGAGAAGCTGGTCGCCGAAGGGCGAGTGAAGCTCAACAATACCGTCGTCACCCATCCCGCCACTTTCGTCACCGACACCGATATCGTCACCGTCAACGGCAGCCAGGTCGGCCTGCGCAAGGAGCGCACCCGGCTGTTCCGCTACCACAAGCCCGAGGGGCTGATGGTGACGCACAAGGACCCGCAGGGCCGCCCCACCGTGTTCGACAACATGCCCGCCGCTTTGCCCCGCCTCGTCAGCGTCGGCCGGCTCGATCTCAACAGCGAGGGGCTGCTGCTGCTGACCAATGACGGCGCGCTGGCCCGCCAGCTCGAACTGCCCGCCAATGCCTGGATCCGCCGCTACCGCGTGCGCGCCTTCGGCTTCATCGAGCCGAAGGCACTGGCCGAGCTGGCCAAGGGGATCACCATCGACGGGGTGAAATACGGCCCCATCGAGGCCGGGCTCGACAGCCGCAAGGGCGACAATATCTGGATCACCGTGGCGCTCCGGGAAGGCAAGAACCGCGAGGTGCGCAAGGTGCTTGCCCATCTCGGCATGAAGGTCTCGCGCCTGATCCGCACTGCCTACGGCCCCTTCCAGCTCGGCACCCTGCCGCGCGGGGTGATCGAGGAAGTGCCGACCAAGGTGTTGCGCGAGCAGGTGAACCTCGGGTGAGGCCAATTCCGTGAGAATCGTCGCCGGTCTCTACAAGGGCCGCATGCTGGCCACCCCCAAGGGCACCACCACCCGCCCCACCGCCGATCGTGTGCGCCAGGCGCTGTTCGACACGCTGGTGCATGCCGAATGGGGCGGACGAACCCTCGTGCACGGCGCGACCGTGCTGGACGCCTTCGCCGGCACCGGGGCGCTCGGGCTCGAAGCGCTCTCGCGCGGTGCCACGCACGCCCATTTCTTCGAGGCCGACCCGGCCGCCGTCGCGGCCCTACGAACCAACATCGCCGCCTTCCGCGCCAAGGCTTCCGTCCACCATGACGCGCTGCACCCGCCCCGCGGCCCCGCGTGTGACCTCGCCTTCCTCGACCCGCCGTACCACGAAGACCTCATCGCCCCCGCCGTCACCGCGCTCAAGCTGCATGGCTGGCTGAAGCCGGGCGCCGTGGTGGTGGCGGAAACCGCTCGCGATGAAGACCCGCCCGATCTCGGCGAACTCCTCGACCAACGCCGCCATGGCGCCGCGCTGATGAGCATCTTCCGCCTCGGGGCTTAGGCTCCCGGGGCGTCAGCCCTCGGGCTGGATCGTCACCGCGAGCTTGCCGATCTTCTGGATCTCCGCGGTCACCTGATCGCCGACCGAGAGGAAGGTCTGTTTCGGGGCGCCGACGCCGGCGGGGGTGCCGGTGAGGATGACGTCACCGGGGTCGAGCGTCATGATGCGCGAGAGGGTGGCGATTTGTTCGGCGATGTTGAAGATCATGCCCGAGGTGCGGGCGTTCTGCTTCATCTCGCCGTTCACCGAGAGGCTGAGTGCCAGGTCCATCGCATCGCCGATATCGGCGGCCGGAATCAGCCTGGGGCCCATCGGGCAGCAGGTGTCGTGACCTTTGCCGGCCACCCAGTCGAGCTTGTAGAAGGTTTCGGGTGCGCGGTTGTGGTCGCGCGCCGAGAAATCGATCGCCACCGTATAGGCCGCGACATGGCTCATCGCGTCGGCTTCCGACACGTTGCGGGCGGTTTTGCCGATCACCAAAGCGAGTTCGACCTCCCAGTCCATCGCCTGGGTGCCGATCGGCTTGCGCACGGTGGCGCCCGGGCCGACCACCGCATTGCGCGGCGGCTTGAAGAAGAAGAACAGGCGCTGGGCTTCCTTGCGCAGATCCTGCACGCCCATTTCGGCGGAGTGGTCGTAGTAGTTGGCCCCGGCGCAAAGGATCTTGCCGGGGAATTGCAGCGGGGCCAGCACTTGTAGCCCGGCCGGCAGCGGCGTGGCCGACGGCACGAGGCCGTTCAGGTGGGCAGACCAACGCGGCCAGTCGGCGAACAGTTCCGCCACCGTCGCCGGCGCGCCGACGTCGCGCAGGCGATAGGTGCCGGAGGGAAGTTCGACGCAGCCGGTGGCGGCGCCGTTGTCGAACAGGGTGCAGAGGCTGAAGGTCATTTCCATTTCGCCAGATAGAAGCGGGGGAGTTCGTCGGGATAGGGCTTGAAGTCGAGCTGCCGGGTCAGCGCATAGGTGTTGACGTAGGTGTGCAGCGGCAGCCAGTAGGCCTGTTCGGTGATGCGCGTGATGGCGGCCGAGTAGTTTTTGCGGCGTTCGTCGAGATCGGTGGTGGCGCCACCGGCATCGACGAGGGTTTTCGTCTCCGCGTCGCGCGCGTAGTCATCGCCGCCGCCGGTGAAGAAGAACGGCATCAGGGCCGAGACGTCGTTGATCGAATAGCTGCCCCAGGAGCCGAGATAGAGCGGGTTCTTGCCCTCGATGCTGCGCTGGAGCGCCGCCGAGGCCTGGAGCTGGGAAATGCGGGCGTTGATGCCAACCGCCTTGAGGTAGTTCTGCACCGCAGCACTCCACTGCGGCAGGATGTAGGTGACCAGCTCGATGTCGAACCCGTTGGGGTAGCCGGCCTCGGCGAGCAGCGCCTTGGCCTTCGCCGGATCATAGGCATAGGCCACGGCGGCCTTGCCGTCGCAGCCGAACTGGCTCGGGTAGCAGGGCGCTTCCGGCACCCGCGAGCCGCCCTGCACAAGCTTGTCGGCGATCGTCAGACGGTCGATGGCGTGATGGATCGCCTGGCGGACCTTGAGGTTGGTGAGCGGATTGCCCGCCGCGGTGCGGCCGGCAGCGTCGATCGAGAGGTAGCCGACCCGCATGCTCTCGGCGCGCATGGCGATCAGCGTCGGGATGCGGTTGATGTTGTCGAAGTTATCGGAGGGGAAGTTCCAGATGAAGTCGGCCTTGTTGCCGAGCAGCGCGGTGATTTCCGCCGAGGAATCGGTGACGCTGTTGATGACGAGGTTGCGGATGGCGGCCTTCGGCTTGATGCCGCCGGCGTGGTAGCCCTCGTAGCGCTCCATGACGATCTGATGGACGCCGTCCACCTTGGTGATCCGGTACGGCCCCGCGCCGACCGGGGCCTTGGCATAGGCCTCCTCGCCGACCCGCTCGCGATAGGCCTTGGGCCAGATCGGGGTGACCATGACGAGGTATTCGAGGGCCGCGGGGAACACGCGCTTGAGCTTCACCCGCACCGTATGGGTGTCGATCTTCTCGGCCCCGGCGATCCAGGCGTAGTTGGAGGGGACCGAGACCTTCTTGTCGGTCGGCAGGCTGTTGATGGTGTAGACCACGTCGTCCGCCGTCACCGGGCTGCCGTCGTGGAAGGTCGCGTTGGCGCGGAGCTTGAACTCGATGGTGGTGGGGTCGGTGTACTGCCAGGATTCCGCCAGTAGCGGGCGCACCGCGAAGCTTTCGGGATCGCGGCCGACCAGACCGTCCCAGGCCTGATGGGCGACGATCAGGCCGATGCGGAGCGAGTTATAGTAGGGATCGACCACGGGGATGCCGTCACGCCAGGTGACGCGCAGCGTGTCGGCGGATTTCTGTGCCATCGCAGGGGTGGCGAGGGCGACGAAAGCGGTGGCGAGGGCCGCGAACAGGCGGGAGCGGAGCGGCATCGCCGGCCTCACTTCCAGGTCGAGAGGTAGAAGCGCGGCAATTCGTCGGGGTAGGGCTTGAAGTTGATCTGCTTGCTCATCCCGTAGGTCACCACCGAGTTGAACAGCGGCAGATAGAGCATCTGCTCGGTGATGGTCTTGATCGCCGCGCTGTAGTTCTTGCGGCGCTCGTCGGGGTTGGTGCTGGCGCCGCCCTGGTCGACCAGTTTCTGCAGGTCGGCGTTACGGATGTAGTCCTGGTTGCCGCCGTTGATGAAGGCGGGGAGGAAGGCCGAGATGTCGTTCACCGAGTAGCTGCCCCAGTTAGACAGCACCATCGGCGCGTTGCCCTCGATCATCCGCTGGATCACCGCCTGGACCTGGAGCTGCGAGACCTTCACGGAGATTCCGACGTCGCGCAGATAGTTCTGGGTGGCGACGCCGAATTGCGGCGGCACGAAGGTCAGCAATTCGGTCTCGAACCCGTTGGGATAGCCGGCCTCGGCGAGCAGGGCGCGGGCCTTGGCGGGGTTGAACTCGTAGCGCACCGCCACCGTGGCATCGCAGCCGAACTGGGTCGGGTAGCAGGGGGTGTCGAGCACCTTGGAGTCGCCCTGCATCAGGTTCTTCGCCATGTCGCCGCGGTTGACGGCGTGGGCGATGGCCTGGCGGACCTTGGGGTTGGTCAGCGGGTTGTTCGCACCGGTGCGGCCGGCGGAGTCGAAGCCGATATAGTAGACCCGCATGGCGCCGCCGCGCACCGCGTTGAGGGTCGGCAGCCGGGCGACGTTGTCGAAATTGTCGGGGATGAAGTTCCAGGTCCAATCCGCCTTGCCGCCGATCAGCTCGTTGAGCGCGGTGGTCGCGTCGGACACCTCGCGCAGCACCAGTCTGCGGATGGCGGGCTTGGGTTTGGGGCTGTCGGCGTAGTAGTCGTCGAAGCGCTCGAACTCGAACTGGCTCGGGGTTTCGACCTTGGTGAAGCGGTAGGGGCCGGCGCCGATCGGGGCCTTGGAATAGCCCTCGGCGCCCATTTTCTCGCGGTAGGCCTTGGGCAGGATCGGCATCACCATGGCGAGGTTCTCCATCGCCGCGGGGAAGACGCGCTTGAGCTTCACCCGCACGGTGAAGTCGTCGACCTTCTCGGCGCCTTCCATCCAGGCGTAGTTGGAGGGCGTCGAGACCAGCTTGTCGGTGAGGATGGAGTTGAAGGTGTAAACCACGTCATCGGCACTGAACGGGCTGCCGTCGTGGAATTTCACCCCCTTGCGGAGCTGGAATTCGAGCGTGGTGTCGTCGACGTATTTCCACGCGGTGGCGAGCAGCGGCTTGATCGCGAAGGTCTCGGGATCGCGATATACCAGCCCGTCCCACGCCTGATGGGCGACCACCAGCCCGTCGCGGAGCTGGTTGTAGTAGGGGTTGATGTCGGCGATCTGGGTCCAGTGAACGGCGCGCAGGGTGTCAGCGGATTTTTGCGCCTGCGCCGGGGCGGCCAATGTGACGGCGGCGGCGATCGCGGCGGCGAGTAACTTTGCGTTACGTATCATCGGCTTGCTCCCGGCATGTGCCGCGAACCGTAGAGGTCCGCGGCACCGGCAGCAAGACGGATCAGCCCCAGGGCAATCGGGGGAAGGAAGGGAAGCGGTTCTTTTTTGAAAAAAAGAACCAAAAAACTTTTACCCGTTGGCTTCGACCTCGCCGGGGAGACTTCGCGGCCAATGGATAAAAAGTTTTTGCTTCTTTTTTCAAAAAGAAGCGCTGCCTTCCTTCTTCAATCAGCCCATCGAGGAGTTGAATGCCCCGCCGTCGAGCACGAGATTCTGGCCGACGATGAAGCTCGAGGTGACCGAGCAGAGGAAGGCGCAGGCGTCGCCGAACTCCGAGGGATCGCCGGCCCGGCCGGCCGGGGTGTCCTTCATGCGGGCAGCGAGCTCGTCCTCCAGCGTCCGTCCGGCCTTGGCGGCCATGCCGGCCATGGTGCCCTTGAGGCGGTCGGTAAGGAAGGGGCCGGGCAGCAGGCCGTTGATGGTGACGTTGTGGCGCGCCACCTGGCGGGCGAGGCCGGCGACGAAGCCGGTGAGCCCGGCACGGGCGCCGTTGGAGAGGCCGAGATGCGGGATGGGCGACTTCACCGAGGCCGAGGTGATGTTGACGATACGGCCGAATTTGCGCGCGATCATGCCGTCGACCACCGATTTGATGAGGAAGATCGGCGTCAGCATGTTGGCGTCCACCGCCTTGATCCAGGCGTCGCGGTCCCAGTCGCGGAAGTCGCCGGGGGGCGGCCCGCCGGCGTTGTTGACCAGGATGTCGGGCTCCGGGCAGGCGGCCAGCGCCGCGGCGCGGCCGGCCTCGGTGGTGATGTCACCGGCCACCGCGATCACGTTGACGCCGGTCATCGCGCGGATTTCCGCCGCAGTGGCTTCCAGCGTTTCGGCGGTGCGGGCGGTGATGACGAGGTCGACGCCTTCGCGCGCGAGCGAAATGGCGCAGGCGCGGCCGAGCCCCTTGCTGGCGGCGCAGACGATGGCCTTCTTGCCTTTGAGACCGGTATCCATGGTGGTTTCTCCCTTGGTGTGGTGGTGACCGCCGGCCCTTATGGCTGGCGCTGGATTTTCTGCATCTCGGCCCGGATGTGGTCGGGGATCGGCGTGGGCCGCATGTTGGCGCGGGCGCAGTAGACATGGACGAAATACGCCTCGGCCGAGACGGTCTCGGCATCGCCGCGGAAAATGCCGCAGGCGTAGCGCACGGAACTGCGCCCCAGCGTCTCTACCGCGAGGCCGACCCAGATGTCGTCGGGGTAGGCAACTTCGGAGAAATAGCGGCATCCGGTCTCGGCGACGATGCCGATGATCTCGCTCGTGGCGATATCGAGCAGCCCATGGTCGATCAGGAAGCGGTTCACCGCGGTGTCGATCCAGGAATAATAGACCACGTTGTTGACGTGCCCGAACGGGTCATTGTCCATCCAGCGTGTGGTGATGGGCATGAACCAGCGGAAATCGGCACGGGTAAGGGGTGGGGCGCGGCTCATCTGGGTCCGGAGGGCGTGGGGTTGGCGGACTAGACTAGGTTTGCCGGCGGACGGCAACGGCCGATTGGCGGGGGGCGATATTCGGGTGAGCGGGGTGGGGCGGGTTTCTTCCTGCTCAGGGAGAAAATTTTGCTGAGATCCTTGACTATTATCTATGTTCGCTTTATGTTCACTCTCTGCCTCAGCAAAGGAGCCCCCGATGCCGCCCGCCCCCGCCACATTCCAGGAGATTTTGCGCCGCCTCGTGCTGCGCCTGATCCTGATGCTGGGGTGCGTCCGGGTTCTGGAGCTGCGCGTTTTGGTGCTGCGGGCGCGGCTGGCGCGGGTGGGGGCCGGGCATCGGCACCGGGCGCGGCTGGAGAAGGAGTACGCAAGGGCGGAGCACTATGCGGCGCTGCTGGCGGAACCGGATTTCTGGGCGGACCCTGGGATGGCCGGGAAGGCGGCGGAGGTGGCGCGCGTGGTCGGCGATGCCGGGCGGTGCGCCCTGGCGCGGCGGATCATTTGGTGGACGCGTGTGCAGCATCGGCCCGGCGCGGTGCCGGAGATGGGCGCGGCGGGGCATGCGGCACCGGACCGATGTACGCCCGACATCGTTGTGCCTGATCTCCGCCGGAGGGGCTGGCTTCCGGCGGCGCTTTCGTGCGCCTCTCACCCCGCGGCGGCGACGGGCCGGCCGATGGACAGCCTGCCTCCGCGCAGGCTAGACGGACCGCCGCACTTCGAGCCGGATGAACCGACCATGCCGCGCCGCCTCGCCTTCGCCCTGTCCCTTTTGCTGGCTCTGGCCGCCGCGCCCTGGCCTGCCCTGGCGCACGCCATCCTGGTGGATAGCCAGCCGCGCCAGGGCAGCAGCATCGACGCCGGCGAGATCACGCTGCGGCTGCGCTTCAATAGCCGCATCGATGCCGCCCGCTCCCGCCTCGCCCTCGCTCTTGCGGACGGCAAGGAGCTGGTGTTGCCGATTGCCCATGGTGAGCGCGATGACCTGCTGATCGCCCCGGCCACGCTGGCGCCGGGGCCGCAGGTGCTGCGCTGGCAGGTTCTGGCGGTGGACGGCCATATCACCCGCGGCGAACTGCGCTTCACCGTGCGCCAGGCCGCGACGTGAACCTGCTGGTCGACGTCTTCGGCTATCTCGTCATCGTGCTGCATGGCGGGGTGATCGCCGCGCAATCGATCGCGGTGGGCAGCGTCGTGTTCCTGGTCGCGCTGGTACGGCCGCTCGGCTGGATGTTCGGCGCCGATGAACGGCGGCTGCGGCGGGGCACTGGGTGGATCGGCCTCATCGCCGCGCTGGCGCTCGCCCTGGTCGAGGCGACGCGCCTCGGGCTCGATGGCGCGGTGCTGACCGGCACGCTCGATATCCCATGGGCCGGCGTGGCCGGGGCCGAATTCGCCGTCGCCGGCATCGCCAAGATCGCCGCCGCCCTCCTGTTGGCGGCGCTGCTGGGCCTCGCGATGCTGCTTGGTCCGCGCGGTGTCGTGGCCGGGACGGTCGCCCTGCTCGCCGTGCTTGCCTCCGCTGCCATCATCGCCGCCGGCACCGCCACCACCCATGCCGCCGCCCGGCTCACCGATCGCGGTGTGCTGCTCGCGGTCTCCGCGCTGCACCAGCTCGGCGCGGCGCTGTGGATCGGCGGCATCCCGGCCTTCGTCGCCGCGCTCGCGCGCTTCGACACCCCGACCGCGACGCTTGCCATCGGCCGGCGCTTCTCGCTGATCTGCCAAATCGGCGTCGGCATCATCCTGGTCAGCGCGGCCTGGATGTACGTGCTCTATATCGGCGATTTCTCCGGCCTCTACGGCACCGCCTATGGCGTGATGGTCGGCACCAAGATGGCGCTGTTCATGATGCTGCTGCTGCTGGGCCGCGCCAATTTCCGCACCATCGCGGCACTGGGCGAGGACCGCACCACCCCCCGGCTCCGCCTGCGCCGCTTCGCCGAGGCGGAGATCGGCATCGGCATCACCCTCTTCTTCGCCGCCGCGGCGCTGACCTCGGTGCCCCCTGCGGTCGACTTGCCGGAGGACCGGGTGACGCTGAGCGAGATCGTCGAGCGCAACTGGCCGGTGATGCCGCGGCTCACCTCGCCGGACTACGATGCGCTGACGATCCCGGCCTTGCAGGCAAAGCTCGATGCCGAGGCCGCGGCCAACGCGACCAAGCCGGCACCGGCGATCGTGCCGGGCTCCGGCGCCATCGCCGCGATCAACGCCGAGGACATCGCCTGGTCGGAATACAACCACCACTGGTCCGGCATATTCGTCGCGGTGATCGGGTTGCTCGCCTTGGCCCATCGCGCCGGCTTCGGCCCGGCGCGGCATTGGCCGCTGGTGTTCCTCGGCCTGGCTGGCTTCCTGTTCCTGCGCAGCGACCCCGAGGTCTGGCCGCTCGGGCAGGTCGGCTTCTTCGAATCGCTGCGCGAGCCGGAGGTGTTGCAGCACCGCTTCTTCGTGCTGCTGATCATCATCTTCGGGCTGTTCGAATGGCGGGTGCGCCGCGATGGCGGGCGCTCGGCCCGGGCGCTGGTGTTCCCGCTGGTCACCGCGATCGGCGGCGCGGCACTGCTGACGCACAGCCACGCGATCGCAAATGTGAAGGACCAGCTGCTGATCGAGCTTACCCACACGCCGCTGGCACTCGCCGGGATCGTCGCGGGATGGGCAAGATGGCTGGAACTGCGGCTCGACCCGCCGGAATCCCGCATCGCCGGGCTTGTGTGGCCGATCTGTTTCGTGCTGGTTGGGGTGATCCTGCTGATCTATCGGGAAGCATGATGGTCGAAAGCCGTATCCTGCTGGTCGACGATGACCCCGACGTGCTGGAGCTCACCGCCGAGCTGCTCGGCCTCGGCGGCTACATCGCCGTGCCGGTTTCCGCCGCCGCGGAGGCGCTGGCGCTGCTCGCCGCCGGCGAGCGTTTCGCCGCCATGGTGACGGACCAGTCGATGCCCGGGATGTCCGGCGAGGAGCTGGTGCAGCGGGCACGCGCCATGTGTCCGGACCTGCCGTGCATGCTGATCAGCGGCTATGGCGCGGCGCTGGAGACCACCATCGAGGTCAAGATGCTGCGCAAGCCGTTCCGCGCCAATGTGCTGAATGCGGCGCTGCGCGAGTTGATCGGGGCCTAGCGGCATGGCCATCATCCCGCTCGACGGCTTGTTCGAATCCCACCTCACCGTCCGCGATCTCGACCGGTCGATCGAATTCTACACGGGCATCGTCGGGCTGGAACTGGCCCATCGGGTGCCGGAACGCCACGCCGCCTTCCTGTGGATCGGCGGGCGCAGGCAACACATGCTGGGCCTGTGGTCGATCCACACCGCGCCGATCGCGCTGCGCCTGCACATCGCCTTCAGCGCGACGCTCGCCGATGTCGAGGCCTCGGTCGGCCGGCTGCGGGCGGCGGGGGTGATGCCACGGGATGGTGGCGGCGGGCGGGAGATCATGGAGCCGATCGTGTTCGGCTGGATGCCGGCGGCAAGCGTCTATTTCGACGACCCGGACGGGCATTCGCTCGAGTACATTGCCATGCTCGAAGGCCAGCCGCGCCCGGAATTGGGGACCGTCAGCCTTTCGCGCTGGCGAGAAACCGGCTGAGTGCTGCGACAGTCGCTTCCGGCTGTTCCTGCTGCACCCAATGCCCGGCGCCCGGGATCAGCTCCACGAAGCGAAGCTGCGTGCAGGAGGTGCCATTCATCGCCTCCAGCCCGCCGGGGAACTGGTGGATGCCCCAGTCGCTGGCGCCCGAGATGAAGCAGGACGGCACGTCGATCGCCCGGCCGGAGAACATCTCCAACTCGGTTTCGAAGCGCCCGGTGGTGCGACTGCGATACCATTGCAGCCCGCCCTGGAAGCCGGTGCGGCCGTATTCAGCGGCGTAGACCGCGAGGTCCGCCTCCGGCAGCCAACGATTGGCCGCGATGGCATCTGCGGTGGGCATCTCGTGGGCGACGGTGGCGGCCATGTCTTCGCCGAGGTCCATCACGTAGTAGGTCGGCAGCTTGGCCAGTTCCTCGGCGGTCCAGCCGGCGAGGCGATAGGGTCGGTTCTCCGCCCAATCCGCGCTCTTGTGGTGGTAATAGCCGCGCAGGAAGGCGTGCAGCCCCTGCGGCGCGTTGACCATGTCGGCATTGGCGGGGCGGGTCGAATAATACCACTGATAGTGCTTGCGCGGCCGCTTCAGGGCTGCCAGGTCGGCATGGATGTCGCGGGCCGGGGCGGCGCGGCCGATGCGGGGCGGGCCGCCGAAGGGTGAGCTCATCATCGCCACCGCGCGAAACACATCCGGCCGCACCAAAGCGCACCAGGCGGCGACCGGCGAGCCGAAATCATGGCCAACCACCGCCTCGACATGGTCCCGACCGAGCGCGTGCAGCAGGCCGAGCATGTCACGGATGACGTTGAACAGGCGGAATTGGCCAAGATCGGCATCGTAGCCGTTCTCCCAGCCGGTGGTGCGGCCATAGCCACGCAGATCGGGCGCGATCACGTGGTAGCCCAGCGCGGCGAGCGGGCGCATCACCTTGCGCCAACTGAAGGCGAGTTCGGGGAAGCCGTGCAGCAGCAACAGGCAGGGGCGGCCCGGCTGCTCGAACCCGGCCTCCAGCATGTGGATGTCGAGCCCGTTGATCCCCGCCACAATGCGGGCGCGAATGCCGTCGGGCAGCAATGCGGCGGGCAGCGGCTCGGTCATGATGTGTCCTTGATGTCTCGCGCCGGGATGTCTCGCGCCGGCTCAGCCGCTGCGGTCGTGCGGCCAGGTCTGGTCCATGGTCAGCGCGGCCATCCCGGCGATGCGGCCGACCGGGCGGGCGGGGATGCCAACGACGGTGGTGAAGGGGGCGACATCGTCCAGCACGATCGAACCGGCGCCGACCTTGGCGCCCTCGCCGACCTCGATATTCCCGAGGATCTTGGCGCCGGCGCCGATCAGCACGCCGCGCCGCACCTTGGGGTGGCGGTCGCCGCCGGCCTTGCCGGTGCCGCCGAGCGTGACCTCATGCAGCATCGAGACGTCATCCTCGATCACCGCCGTCTCGCCGATCACCACCCCGGTGCCATGGTCGATCATGATGCCGCGGCCAACGCGGGCGGCGGGGTGGAAATCGGCGCCGAAGATTTCGGAAATGCGGCTCTGCATGTGCCGTGCCAAGTGGGTCCGCCCGCCCTTCCACAGCCAGTGGCTGACGCGATGCGCCTGCAACGCCTGAAAGCCTTTGAAATAAAGGAAGGGGGTGAGCAGATCCTCGCAGGAGGGGTCGCGGTCGCGGATCGCCAGCAGGTCGGCCGCGGTGGCGGCGACGATGTCGGGCTCGTCCTCGTAGGCGTCGCTGATGAGGCCGGCGAGCGTCATGCGGTCGATGCCGTCGTCGTTGAGTTTGCGGGCGAGCATGCAGGCCATGGCGCCGGCGAGATCGCCATGCGGGGTGACCAGCACGCCGACCACCCGGCTCATCAGCCGGTCCCGCAGCACGGCGGTGGCGGCCTCACGGAGTATGATGTCCCACACACCGACGGCCTCGGCAACGAACACGCCACGCACGCCGCAATCAAGCTCGCTCATCGCAGTCACTCCCGTGGGGCGCCGTCAGACGTGGAAGCTCTCGCCGCAGCCGCACCGCCCCTTCTCGTTAGGATTCACGAATGTGAAGCCCGATGACAAGTCCTTCACCTCGTAATCCATCGTCGTGCCGATGAGGAACAGGCTCGCCTTGCGGTCCACCAGGACGGTGACGCCCTTGTCGGCGACGCTCTCGTCGCCCGGGCCGGGCGCGTCCGTCCAGGTCATGTCATAGGCGAGGCCCGAGCAGCCCTTGGTGTTGACGGAGATGCGCAGCAGCATGCCTTCCTGCCCGGCGCTGTAGAGACTGCGCAGGCGCTCGGCGGCGGCATCGGTGAGCGCCATCAGCGGCGGCAAGGGGCGGCGCGGTCGGACGGTCGTAGTGGTGGTCGACATGGTGTTCCCCGTTCCGTTGTTCAGAACATATTGAGCGCGAGGCGCGCATCTTCGGTCATCCGCGACTGGTCCCACGGCGGGTCCCACACCACCTCGACGTCGCAGGTCGTGACGCCGGGGACGGCGAGGATGGCATCGCGCACCTGCTCGGGCAGTTCCTGCGCGCTCGGGCAGGCCGGCGCGGTGAGCGTCATCTCGACCTTCACGTTGCCGGCGTCGTTGATGTCGATCGTGTAGATCAGGCCGAGTTCGTAGATGTTGACCGGGATTTCCGGGTCATACACCGAGGCGCAGGCGGCGATCAGCGCCTCCTCGGAGGGCTTGCCCTCGCTTACCCCGTCCGGCGACCAGGTGCCGACCTGCGGTGCGGTCTCGTTCATGCCATCCTCACTCACTGGTGCTGGCTCCCTGTCCATCAAGTGCGGCGATCAGTGCGTGCCACGGCAGCGTGGCGCATTTCACCCGCGAGGGATACTCGTGCACGGCGGCCAGCGGCTGCATCGGCGCCAGTGCCTCGGCACAGTCATCGCAGGCGCCGGTCTGGGCGAGGGTGCGGAAGGCCGCGAACATCGCCTTGGTATCTTCGGCCGTCTTGCCCGCCACCGCCTCTACCATCAAATCCGCCGCGGCCTTGCTGATTTCGCAGCCCCGCGCATCGAAGCCGGTGGCGGCGATGGAGCGGTCATCGGCGAATTTCACCCATACCTGCACGCGGTCGCCGCACATCGGGTTGTCGCCCTTGGCGGTGACGTCGAACGCCTCCAGCCGGCGCATGTGGCGCGGCCGGCGGCCCCGTTCGAGGATGGTGGCGTTGTAGAGGTCGCGGACGTCTTCGAACATTATTTGAAGAACTCCCGCACCTTGGTCAGCGTATCCGCCAGCACGTCGATTTCCTCGGCCGTCGTATAGATGCCGAAGCTCGCCCGTGCGGTCGATTCAAGCCCGAGCCGGCGCATCAGCGGCTCCGCGCAGTGATGCCCCGCCCGCACCGCGATGCCGGCGCGATCCAGCAGGGTCGCGATGTCATGCGCGTGGGCGCGATCGAGCGTGAAGCTCACCACCCCGCCGCGATCCTGCGCCCGGCCGATGATGGTCAGCCCATCGACGGCGGACATGCGGGCCAGCGCATGCTCGGTGAGCTCGGCTTCGTGGGCCGCGATCGCGTCATAGCCGATCGCCTCCACCCAGCGGATCGCCGCCTCCAGGCCGATGCCTTCGAGGATGGCGGGGGTGCCGGCCTCGAACTTATGCGGCACCCGCGCCCAGGTGGATTTTTCGTAGGTGACCGACGAGATCATGTCCCCGCCGCCCATCCAGGGCGGCATCGCCTCCAGCAGCGCGGCCTTCCCGTAGAGCACACCGATGCCGGTGGGGCCGTAGAGCTTGTGGCCGGTGAAGACGTAGAAATCGGCATCGAGCGCCCGCACGTCCACCTTGCGGTGCACCACCGCCTGCGAGCCATCGAGCAACACCTTGGCGCCGTGCGCGTGGGCGATCTTCACGATCCGCTCCGCCGGCGTGTAGGAGCCGAGCACGTTGGACATGTGGGTGATCGCCACCAGCCCCACCTTCCCGTCGGCGAACAGCGCCTCGTAGGCCGCCATGTCGAGTTCGCCGGCATCGGTGATCGGCGCCACCCGCAGTTCGGTGCCGTGCGCGTCGCGCAGCATCTGCCAGGGCACGATGTTGGAGTGGTGCTCCATCGCCGAGATCACCACGGCCTGGCCGGGCTTCAGTACGCTGCGGCCATAGGAGTGGGCGACGAGGTTGATGCCCTCGGTGGAGTTGCGCACGAAGACGATCTCGTGGCGGTCCCCGGCGTTGAGCAGGCGGGCGGCGGCATCGCGCGCGGCCTCATAGGCCTCGGTGGTGCGCTCGCTCATCCAGTGCAGGCCACGATGGATGTTCGCGTACTGCGTCTCCATGGCGCCGACCATGGCGTCGATCGCCGCGCGCGGCTTCTGCGCCGAGGCCGCGCTGTCGAGAAACACGAGGTCCTTGCCGCGTACCTTCTGGCCGAGGATGGGGAATTGCGCCCGGATGGACGTGACGTCGAACTGGCTCATGCCTGGCGCTCCCACCACGCGGCGATCGCCGCCTCCATCGCCGCGCGCGCACCTTCATGGGCAATCGGGTCGAGCGCTTCGGAGAGGAAGGCGCGCACCAGGAGGTTGCGCGCCTGTTCGGCCGGCACGCCGCGGCTGCGCAAGTAGAACAACTGATCGGCATCGAGTTCGCCGACAGTCGCGCCGTGGCTGCACTTTACGTCGTCGGCGTAGATTTCGAGCTGCGGCTTGCTGTCGATCTCGGCATCGCCGGAGAGCAGCAGGGTCTGGTTCATCTGATAGCCATCGGTTTTCTGGGCGATCCGGGCGACCTCGATCTTGCCCTGGAACACGCCCTTGGAGCGGCCGGTCAGCACGTTCTTCACGGTCTGCCGGCTCGCGGTCGCCGGCGCGTGATGGCGCACGATGGTGGTGAAGTCGCTGTGCTGCGATCCGCCGAGCAGTTGCGCGGCGTTGAGATGCGCCATCGCCTTCTCACCCAGCAGCGTCGCATGCACCTCGACGCGGGACAGCCGGCCGCCGAGGGCGAGCGAGAAACTGTCATAGGTGCCACGCGCGCCGACCTCGGCCAGCACGGTGGATAGATGGAAGGCGCCAGCGGCTTCCTGCTGCATGCGCAGATGGACCAAGGTCGCGTCCTCGGCAACTTCGGCAACCAGCACCGGGTTGTTGAAATAGACGCCCGTGCCGGCGTTGATCTCCACCAGCGTCAGGCGCGCGCCCTTGCCGAGCACCACGGAATGGCGGGGGTGGAAGGAGACCGGCACGCCATGCGCGTCGGACCCGAGGCTCACCAGCATTACCGCCCCGGCATCGACGCCCGGCGCCACCGTGATCGCCGCGCCGTCCTCGGCCAGCATCGCGTTGAGCGCGACCATTTTCTCGCCGAGCGCCACCGAGGGGCCAAATGCCGGCGCCCCGGTGCGGACCTCGGCGCCGGTCACCGCATCTGAAAGATCGGCGCGGAAACGGCCGTCGATGAACACCAGACGCGGCATTCCGAGATCGGGCAGCGCTGCCAACCCGGCGGCACAATCGGAGAGCAGCACCACCGGCTCGTGAAAGGCGACCTCGGTGAGCGGCCGCAGCACGGTGTAGCGCCAGGCCTCCTCGCGCGGGCCGGGCAGGCCCTGATGCGCGAAAGCGTCGGCCGCCTCGGCGCGCTGGATGCTGTCGCCGCCCAGCCGCTCCTTCAGCCCCTCATAGCGCGCGCGGAAAGACGCCGCGGCCGCCTGCAACGATGTTTGCGACACGGCGTTCACGCCGCCTCCGCCACCACGGCGGCGTAGCCCTGCGCCTCCAACTCCAGCGCCAGCTCCGGCCCGCCGGAGCGAATGATGCGGCCATTCGCCAGCACATGCACGCGATCGGGCACGATATGTTCGAGCAGCCGCTGGTAGTGGGTGATCACAACGGCCGAGAAAGCGGGGCCGCGCAGCGCGTTCACCCCGTCGGCGACGATCTTCAGCGCGTCGATATCGAGCCCGCTGTCGGTCTCGTCGAGAATGGCGAGCTTCGGGCGCAGGATCGCCATCTGCAGCACCTCGTTGCGCTTCTTCTCGCCGCCGGAGAAGCCGACATTGACGTTGCGCTTCAGCATGTCGTCGGCCATCGACAGGCGCTTGATCTCGGCGCGCGCCATCTTGAGGAACTGCACGGCATCAAGCTCCGCGTCGCCCCGCGCGCGGCGCTGGGCGTTGAGCGCGGTGCGCAGGAAATTCGCGTTGTTCACGCCCGGCAGCTCGACCGGATACTGGAAGGCGAGGAACACGCCCGCCGCCGCCCGCTCCTCCGGCTCCATCTCCAGCAATTCATGACCGTCAAACGTCGCGCTGCCGCCGGTCACCTCGTAGCCCTCGCGGCCCGAGAGCACGTAGGACAGGGTCGACTTGCCCGAACCGTTGGGGCCCATGATGGCGTGCACCTCGCCGGTCGGCACCACCAGATCGATCCCCCTGAGGATCTCCTTGTCTTCGATGCCGGCGTGGAGGCCCTTGATCTCAAGCATTTGAACGTCCTTAAACAAGCAAGCAAGAATGTTCTTTTTTGAAAAAAAGAACCAAAAAACTTTTATCCGACAGAGCCTTCTAGACTCACGGCGAGGAGCTTTTGGGCTTCTACCGCAAATTCCATCGGCAACTCCTTCAGCACGTCTTTGCAGAAGCCGTTGACGATGAGGCCGACGGCGTCTTCCTGGCTCAGGCCGCGCTGGCGGCAGTAGAAGAGCTGGTCATCGGCGATCTTGGACGTGGTCGCCTCGTGCTCGGTCTTGGCGGTGGGGTTGCGGCTTTCGATATAGGGCACCGTGTGGGCACCGCACTGGTCGCCGATCAGCAGCGAGTCGCACTGGGTGAAGTTCCTGGCGCCGTCGGCACCCTTCATGATCCGCACCAGACCGCGATACGTGTTGTCGCTGCGTCCGGCGGAAATGCCCTTGGAGACGATGGTGCTTTTCGACCGCTTGCCGATATGGATCATCTTGGTGCCGGTGTCGGCCTGCTGGCGGTTGGTGGTCACCGCCACCGAGTAGAACTCCCCCACGCTGTCATCGCCCTGCAGAATGCAGGAGGGATACTTCCAGGTGATCGCCGAGCCGGTTTCCACCTGGGTCCAGGAGATCTTGCTCCGCGCGCCACGGCATACGCCACGCTTGGTGACGAAGTTGTAGATGCCGCCCTTGCCATCCGCATCGCCGGGATACCAGTTCTGCACCGTCGAATACTTGATGGTGGCATCCGTCATCGCCACCAACTCCACCACCGCCGCATGCAGCTGGTTCTCGTCGCGCTGCGGCGCGGTGCAGCCCTCGAGGTAGGACACGTGCCCGCCATCCTCGACGATGATCAGCGTGCGTTCGAACTGGCCGGTATTGCGGGCGTTGATGCGGAAATAGGTCGACAGCTCCATCGGGCAACGCACCCCCTTGGGGATGAACACGAAGGAGCCGTCGGAGAACACCGCCGAATTCAGCGCCGCGAAGTAGTTGTCGCCGGCCGGCACCACGCTGCCGAGATACTGCTTCACCAGCTCGGGATGCGAATGCACCGCCTCGCTGATCGGGCAGAAAATCACGCCGGATTTCGCCAGCGTGGCGCGGAAGGTGGTGGCCACCGAGACGCTGTCAAACACCGCATCAATAGCCACCGGCGGCCGCTCACCTTCCCCCGCTTCGACGTCGCCCGGCTCGACGCCAGCCAGGATCGCCCGCTCCCGCAGTGGAATGCCGAGCTTCTCGTACATCGCCAGCAGCGCAGGGTCGACCTCGTCGAGACTTTTGGGCCCGGGCTTCTTCTTCGGGGCCGCGTAGTAGTGCAGGTCCTGGTAGTCGATCGGCGGATGATGGATTTTCGCCCAATCCGGCTCCTCCATCTTCAACCAGGCGGCGAAGGCCTTGAGCCGCCATGCCAGCAGCCATTCGGGCTCGCCTTTGCGCTCCGAAATCAGCCGAACGATGTCCTCGTTCAACCCTTTGGGCGCCATATCCATTTCGATATCGGTGGAAAAGCCCCATTTGTAGCCACCTTCGGTGACCGCGGCGACGGTATCCAGCGTCTCAGTGACGGCGGGCATGCTGTTCTCCTATTCGGCGGCCGAAACGCGGTGCGGCGCCGGCACGCGGAACGCCAGCGGCACCGAGGCCGCCCGCATATCCGCCAATGATATCTCCGACAGCGCCAGGCGAATGACGTCGTTCACCAGGTCCCACCGCCCTTTGACGGCGCAGATGTTCCCCACGTCGCAGCCCCCGCCGCCGCCATCGACGCAGGCGGTGAGCGCGATCGGGCCGTCGATCGCGGCGATCACGTCCGCCACCGTCACTCGCTCCAGCGGCCGCGACAGCCGGTAGCCGCCGCGCGCGCCGCGCTGCGAGGTGACCAGCGAGGCGCTCGCCAGCGCCTTCAGCACCTTCGCGACTGTCGGTTCCGGCACCCCGGTCGCCACCGCGATGCCGGGAGAGGTCTGCACGCAATCCTCGCCCGCCCGCAGGCAATCGCCGAGCCGGATCAGCACCACCACCGCGTAATCGGTCAGTTTGGAAAGCCTGAGCATGGCACCATTACCCTAATCGGACCCTGGCAGTCCTGATTCGGGCAAATGGCCCATCCCCCCCCGGCCGTCAAGACCGGCCGACCGGGTGCAGGGAAGAAACCCGCACCGCTCGACCCCCGGCTTCTGACTCGCCGCGGAGAGCGCGAAGCCACGGATAAAAAGTTTTTGCTTCTTTTTTCAAAAAGCAGCGCTTCCTTCTGCCTTCCCCCGATTGCCCAGGGTTGCGCACGGCGCAGTAGCCAAGCCGCGGATTTTCGGCGAATAGTGCGCCCGGCGGGCCACCCGGACAGCGATGTGGGGCGGACCGAGGAATTTGGAGCGAAACGCATGGCCACCACCTGGTCCCTCGACTCATGGCGCAACCGCAAAGCGGAGCAGCAGCCGAATTATCCGGATGCCGCGCAGCTTGCCGCGATGGAGGGCAAGCTGCGGGCCTATCCGCCCTTGGTGTTCGCCGGCGAGGCGCGGCGGCTGAAGGCAGCGCTGGCGCAGGTCGCCGAGGGGAAGGCGATCGTCCTGCAGGGCGGCGACTGCGCCGAGAGCTTCCAGGATTTCACCGCCAACATCATCCGCGACACCTTCCGCGTGCTGTTGCAGATGTCGGTCGTGCTGACCTTCGGCGCCTCCATGCCGGTGGTGAAGATCGGCCGCATGGCCGGCCAGTTCGCCAAGCCGCGCTCGTCGGATTTGGAGAAGCAGGGCGACGTCACTCTGCCGTCCTATCGTGGCGACATCGTCAACGGGCCGGACTTCACGCCCGCGGCCCGCATTCCCGATCCGGCGCGGATGGAGTTCGGCTATTTCCAGTCCGCCGGCACGCTGAACCTGCTGCGTGCCTTCGCCTCCGGCGGCTATGCCGATTTGCATGAGGTGCATCGCTGGAACCTCGGCTTCGTCGCCCGCTCGCCGCTGGCCGACCGCTACCGGGACCTCGCGCACCGCATCGACGAAACGCTGGGCTTCATGGCCGCCTGCGGGATCGATTCCAACACCACCGCGCAGATCCGCGAGACCGATTTCTACACCAGCCACGAGGCGCTGCTGCTGCCCTACGAGCAGGCGCTGACCCGCATCGACAGCCTGACCAACGACCCCTACGCCTGCTCCGCGCATTTCCTGTGGATCGGCGATCGCACCCGCCAGCCGGATGGCGCGCATGTCGAGTTCCTTCGTGGCGTGAAGAATCCGCTCGGCATGAAGGTCGGCCCGACCACCACGGCCGATGACCTGCTGAAGATCTGCGACACCCTGAACCCCGCCAACGAGGCCGGCCGGTTGACCCTGATCGCCCGCATGGGTGCCGCCAAGGTCGAGAGCCTGCTGCCGCCGCTGGTGCGTGCGGTACAGAAGGCCGGCCGCAAAGTGGTGTGGCTGTGCGACCCGATGCACGGCAACACCACCACCACCTCCAACGGCTACAAGACCCGCAGCTTCGATGCGATCCTCACCGAGGTGCGCCGCTTCTTCGACGTCCATGCCGCCGAGGGTAGCTGGGCCGGTGGCGTGCATGTCGAGATGACCGGCCAGCCCGTCACCGAATGCGTCGGCGGCGCCCATATGCTGACCGAGGAGGATCTCGCCAAGCGCTACGAGACCTTCGTCGACCCCCGCCTCAACGCCGAGCAGTCGCTTGAACTCGCCTTCCTCGTCGCCGAGGAGCTCAAGCGCCGCCGCGCGCCAGTGCAGGCGGCGGCCGAATAGGTGGACCAGAAGCCGGCTTCCGCGCTCGCCGCCGATATTGCGGCGCGCACGGACAGCTACTTCAACCGCACCCGCCAGGTCGTCGCGCGCTTCGGCGACAAGCGCGTCACCTACGCGGTGTTCTTGCGCCGTCCGGTGATTTCGGCGCCGCGGCTGATGCTCGACTTCCTCGCTCGCGTCGCCGCCGAGCGCGGCACCGTGTTCGATATCGACGTGACCCACCCCGAGGGCACCTGGGTCGGCGCCGGCGAGCCGCTGGTGTACGTCACCGGCAGCATGGAAGCGCTATCGGACCTCGAGACCATCGCGCTGCAAAAAATCGGCCCGGCCTGCGTTGCAGCCCATAACGCCTACCAGATGTCCCTCGCCCTCCCCGCCGTGCCCTTCCTCGCCATGGAGGCGCGGCACTGCGCTGGGGGAGAGATGCAGGAGATGATGGCCTACGCCGCCTCCGTCGGCTCCAACGCCGCGCGGCGCGAGGGGGCGCGGGGCTTCATCGGCAACGCCAATGACGGCACCGCCCACTGGTTCGGCGAGCGCGCCGGCCGCGGCACCATGCCGCACGCGCTGATCGGCTATGCCGGCTCCACCGTGCGCGCGGCCGAGATGTTCCACGAGACCTTCCCCGATGAAGCGCTCACCGTGCTGGTCGATTATTTCGGCCGGGAGGTGACGGACGGGCTTGCGGTGTGCGAGCGCTTCGCCAACCTCGCCGCTTCGGGCCGGCTCTCGGTGCGGCTCGATACCCATGGCGGGCGGTTCCTCGAAGGGCTCGACCCCGCCGAGAGCTATGCGGTGCTGGAACGCCAGGCCCCGGGCGCGATCCGCCGCTACCGCAGCGAAACCGAGTTGCGTTACCTCGTCGGCACGGGCGTCTCGGCCGCGGCGATCTGGCGGATGCGCGAGGCGCTGAACGCCGCCGGTTTCCCCAAGGTGCGCATCGTCGCCAGCTCCGGCTTCGGCGTCGATAAATGCCGGGTGATGGCCGACGCACGGGCGCCGATCGACGTGGTCGGCACCGGCAGCTTCATCCCCGATGCCTGGACCGAGACCTATGCGACCGCCGATATCGTTTCCTACGATGGCGTGCCGATGGTGAAGGTCGGGCGGGAGTTCCTGTTGCGGCGCAACGGGGATCGGCAGAAGGGCGGGATGCCGTGAACTCCACAAGTAGCCAGAGGCATGGAAGGAAGCGGTTCTTTTTTGAAAAAAAGAACCAAAAAACTTTCCCTCGTTTGCTTCGCACTCACCATGGAGCGTGCGAAGCGAACGGATAAAAAGTTTTTGCTTCTTTTTTCAAAAAGAAGCCCTTCCTTCCCTTCCTCGCCCCTTCCGCATAGCCTGGAACCATGTCCGACACGCTCAAAATCGCCCTCGCCCAGATCAACTCGCATGTCGGGCAGGTCGACGCCAATCTCGCGCGCATCCGCGCCGCCCGTGCCGAGGCCGCCGCTTTGGGAGCGAACCTGGTGGTGGCGCCCGAGATGTTCATCGCTGGCTATCCGACGGAGGACCTCATCCGCAAGCCGGCCTTTGTCGCGGCGTGCGAGGCGGCACTCGCCGAACTCGCCGCCGATACCGCCGATGGCGGGCCGGGCGTGCTGATCGGCGGGCCGTGGTCGCAGGACGGCAAGCTCTACAACGCGGCTTATGTCATGGACGGTGGCAAGATCCTCACCCGCCGCGCCAAGCACGAGCTGCCGAACTACGGCGTGTTCGACGAGAAGCGGGTGTTCGACGCCGGCCCGCCGCCGGGGCCGGTGAATTTCCGCGGCGTCCGCATCGGCGTGATGGTCTGTGAGGATTGGTGGTTTCCGGCGGTCGCCGAAACACTGGCGGAGAGTGGCGCCGAGTTACTCCTGTCCATCAACGGCTCGCCCTTTGAGGTCGGCAAGCAGTCGACCCGCATCCAGCTCGCCGTCAGCCGGGTGGTCGAGACCGGGCTGCCCTTCGTGTTCTGCGCCCAGGTCTGCGGGCAGGACGAACTGGTGTTCGAGGGTGCCAGCTTCGTGCTCAACGCCGATCGCTCGCTCGCGCTGCAAATGCCCTTCTTCGAGGAACAGGTGGCGCTCACCACATGGACGCGCCAGGGCGAAACGATGGTCTGCGCCCCGCTTGCCTTGGCGATCGAGCCGGACCGCCTCGGTTCGATCTACCGTTCGATGGTGCTCGGCCTCGGGGACTACGTGCGAAAGAACCGCTTCCCCGGCGTGATCCTCGGGTTGTCTGGCGGTATCGACAGCGCGCTCTCCGCCGCCGTTGCCGTCGATGCGCTGGGTGGCGACAAGGTGCGGACCTTCATGATGCCGAGCCCCTATACCAGCCAGGACAGCCTGGATGACGCGGCCGAGTGCGCGGGCCTCCTCGGGATTTCCTGCGAGACGGTGCCGATCGTGCCGGCGATGGAGGCGTTCGGCGCCATGCTGGCCCCGGTCTTCGCCGGGCGACAGGCCGACATCACGGAGGAGAACATCCAGTCCCGCGCGCGCGGGCTGATCCTGATGGCAATCTCCAACAAGCTCGGCCACATGGTGCTGACCACCGGCAACAAATCGGAAATGTCGGTCGGATACGCCACGCTCTACGGCGACATGTGCGGCGGCTATTCGGTGCTGAAGGACGTCTACAAGATGACGGTGTTCGCGCTCTGCCACTGGCGCAACGCCCATCATTTCAACGGTGCGCTCGGCCCGGCCGGACGCGTGATCCCGGAGCGGATCATCACCAAGCCGCCATCGGCGGAGCTCAAGCCCAACCAGACCGACCAGGACACGCTGCCGCCGTACGAAATTCTGGACGCTATCCTCGAAGGCCTCGTCGAAGGCGAAATGTCGGTCGACGCGCTGGTCGCCAAGGGCTACGAGCGCGCCACCGTGCTGC
Organism: Alphaproteobacteria bacterium; assembly: GCA_026400845.1. Lineage (GTDB taxonomy): Bacteria > Pseudomonadota > Alphaproteobacteria > Acetobacterales > Acetobacteraceae > CAIYPH01. Next base: position 7,389 of record JAPLOH010000060.1, on the reverse strand, counting down.
GGGTGTGGCGGATGCTCGATCGCGCCGAATACAAACGCCGTCAGGCGCCGCCGGGGGTGAAGATCACGCCGCGCGCCTTCGGGCGGGACCGGCGCTACCCGATCACCAACGGCTTCACGAACCTCATCGCATGAGCGACATTTTTGCGCCGGACGGCGGCTGGCGGGTGCGCATCCGCGACCTCTCGGGCGGTGCCGAGGACGGCATCTCCGAGGAGATCGGCGGCTTCCCCACCCTCATGCAGGCCAACGAGTTCGCGCGCCGCTACGTCCGCGACAGCGTCGAGCTGTGCCGCGCCGGCGGGCTCACCGGGCGCGAGGTGATCGACGCCTGGTTCGCCTTCGGCGAGGACGCCGAGGTGGTGGATGCCGGCGAGGGTGGCTGGAAGAGCGGCCCGGAAATCGCGCTGTTCGCCGACGTCCCGGCCGACCGGCATGACCGCAACTGGCGCGCGCTCGATCCGCGCGACGACACCCCCGACGAAGAAGACGAGGAATAGACCCATGACCGCCCCGACCTACGATATCCTCGGCATCGGCAACGCCATCGTCGACGTCGTCGCCCCGGTGGATGAGGCGTTCCTCTCGCGCCACGACATGCACAAGGGCGCCATGGCGCTGATCGATACCGCGACCGCGGACGCGCTCTACGCCGCCATGCCGCCGGCGGTCGAAACGTCGGGCGGTTCGGCCGCCAACACCTGCGCGGTCGCCGCCATGATGGGGGCAAAGGTCGCCTATCTCGGCAAGGTCGCCGACGACCAGCTCGGCCGCGTATTCCACCACGATATCGGTGCCGTCGGCGTGCATTTCCCCACCCCGCCGCTGCGGGGCGGGGCGCCCACTGCGCGCTGCCTCATCATGGTGACGCCGGACGGGCAGCGCACCATGAACACCTATCTCGGCGCCTGCGTCACCTTCGGCGAGGCCGATGTCGATACCGCGCTGGTGGCTGATGCCGCCGTGACCTACCTCGAAGGCTATTTGTTCGACCCGCCGGAGGCCCAGGCCGCTTTCCGCCGCGCCGCCAAGGCCGCGCACGATGCCGGCCGCCAGGTTGCGCTGTCGCTGTCGGACGCGTTCTGCGTCCATCGCCATCGCGCCGCCTTCCGCGAACTGGTGAACGGGCATGTCGACATCCTGTTCGCCAATGAGGCGGAGATCACCGCGCTCTACGAGACCAACACCTTCGCCGAGGCCGCCGCCTGGGCGCGCCGCGACGTCGCGCTGGCGGCGCTGACCCGTAGCGAAGCCGGCAGCCTGATCATTCGGGGCGGCGATACCGAGGAGGTGGCGGCGGTCCCCGCCCGGGTTGTCGACACCACCGGCGCCGGCGACGCTTATGCGGCGGGCTTTCTTGCCGGGCTTACCGCGGGCAAACCGCTTGCCGAATGCGGCCGCCTCGGCAGCGTCGCGGCGGCGGAGGTGATCAGCCACTACGGCGCCCGCCCGCAAGCCGACCTGAGGCGGCTGGCCGGATACTGATCCGTCTCAAATTGAGCTTCAACAACCAGTTTTAGCTCAAAACCTATCGTCGCTTGACAAAAATGAACGAACTGTGATGAGATTGTTGTCGGAGATCGACAATCCTCAGTGACCAGGTTCCGTGACATAGCACGTCTCGATCGACCCCGGATAACGCCCGCGGGGGGTGAGTTCGTGCGCCGTGGACGCCTGTTCGGCGGTGTTTCCGCCCTCGGCCTGCTCGGGATGGCCCTGCCGTCGCTCGCCCAGGCCGCCTGTATCCCGTCCAGCCAATCCGTCACCACCAGCCTCACCGGCCCGCTGACCGGCGATGGCGGCGACATCGCCATCCTGCCGGGTGGCTCCGTCACCGGCGCGACCAACGGCATCGACCTGGCCGGCTGCGGCGCGACGACTCTGGACAATGCCGGCAGCGTGAGCGGCACCACAAGCGGCGTCGTGCTCGGAACCTCCTCGGTGGGCACGATCACCAACAGCGGCAGTATCGGCGGTTCCACCGGCGGCATCTCGAGCGATGGCGCCACCACGCTGCTCGGCAACAGTGGCACGATCAGCGCGACAGCGCGGGGTGCCGTTATCGGCGTCGCCAACACCGGCACAATCGCGACCCTCGCCAATGACGGCGCCATTCGGTCCGGCGGTTACGGCGTCAAGAACAGCGGCGGCATCGGCGGCATCACCAACAGCGGCAGCATCGTCGGCGGCATCGCCGGGCTGGGCAACGGCGGCGGGACGATCGGGTCGATCGACAACACCGGCGTGATAAGCGGCGGCGCCTTCGGCATCCGCGCCACCGGCGGGTCGATCGGCAGTGTCGCCAACACCGGCATCATCACCGGCACGCGCATGGGTATCAGCAATGACGGGGGCGCGCTCGGGCCGATCGTCAATTCCGGCACGATCAACGCCGCCAACGCGATCTACAGCACCGGGGCGGGCGCCGCGATAGGCGCCGTCACCAATAGCGGCTTCATCACCGGCAACATTACCGTCGAAAACCAGAATCTCACCATCGCCGGCGGCAGCGGCAGCACCTTCGGGACCCTCACCAACGGCGCGGTGACCGTGGTGAATGGCAACCTGCTGCTCACCGGCAACCAGTATCTCAACCAGGACATCGCGGTGAACGGCGGCGCGGGCAGCGTGACCGGCCAGGGCCTGCTCCAACTCTCGACGCGCCACAGCATCACCGGGGATTTCGCGCTCAGCGGCGGCACGCTCGACCTGCTGGCCGCCGGCACCGTGGAGGGCCAGTACGGGGCGTTGAGCGTGACCGGCGCGGTGTCGCTCGCCGGCAGCTTCGCGCTCGACCTCACCGACGGCTACCTGCTCGCCCCCGGTGACAGTTTCAAAGCCATCGACGGCTATGCGAGCATCTCCGGCCATATCGACAGCTTCGCCCTCAACGGCATCGCCTGCAGCAGCACGGCGACGGATCGCTGGCTGTGCATTGCCCCCGGTGGCGACCATCCGGTGATTGCCGCGGTTCGCGGCAGTGGCGAACTCGATCTCGTGGTGCAGGGCGTCCCCGAACCGGCCTCCATCGGCCTGTTCGCCGCCGCACTCGCGCTGCTCGCCTGGGCCACGCCGCGGCGGCAGATCGCCCCCGGCCTGCCCGGCCACCGCGACATTGTCGTCGGAAACGAATCACCTCGGACCTAGCTCTCCAACCAGGTGGCGGCGCGGGCTTCGGCGCCGGAGGGAAGCGGCGCGGAGGGGTTTCGGATCCACGATATGGTATCGGCGATCGGCAGGGCGCGGGCGAGATCGCGCATCAGCAGGTGCCAACCATCGGTATAGAGTGCTTGCCGAGCCGACGCCGGCAGGGTCGACCAGGTGGCGCGCGTTGCGGCGGGCGGCACGATCTCGTCGCGGGCGCCGTAGAGGAACAGGCCGGGGGCGGCGAATTGCGGGGCGGCGGCGAGGGCGAGGTCCATCAGGTCGACCAGCCCGGCCATGGTGTCGAAGCGGGTCTCGAGGATGGTCAGCGGGTTTCGCCCCAGGCGGCGGATCGCGTCGGCATTGTCGCTGGCGTAGATCCTGATCGGCGGCGGCGGCCGTGCGACGGTCATGCCGGGCGTCAAATTGGCGGCCAGGAACAATCCGCCGCGCATTAACAGGTTCATCCGCGCCCGGCCCCACACCGCGGGCGCCAGCAGGACATAGCCCGCGACATCCGGCGCGCTCCCGCGGGTGGCGAGGCGCATCAGCACCGCGCCACCCATGCTTTCGCCCATCAGGATCAAACGCTGGCCGGGATGGCGGGCGCGCAGTGCTGCGACCATGTCCGCCGCATCATCCACCATCGCCTCGGCCCCGGCCCACAGCCCGCGGCCGGGCGCCGCGCCGAAGCCGCGCTGGTCAGGCGCGTAGAAGGCGATCCCGGCATCGGCGAAGGCGGGGGCCGGGATTTCCCAGGCGTCGCGGCTGTCGTTGAAGCCATGCAGTGCGAGCACCACAGCGTCCGCCGCGCCGGCAGGCAGCCAGGCGCGATAGGGCAGGGCGGCACCATCGCGCATCAGGAAGGAGTCGTCACCCATCGCGGCTGTCCTCACGACCGGCCCTGGCGGCGTCGCCGCGCCGGCGCAGGCGGCGAGCAACGCGGGCGCGCCCAGCAGGGCGGCACGGCGCGACAGATGGTGTATGGTTGAAAGCATGCGCGCCATGGCTATCATGGCGGACCCGCGTTATGGGACCCCTCAGCACGACAACCCCGAGGATATTTCATGCCCGACGGCGCCACCGGCCCCAAACCCACCGAGATCATCCATGTGGACGAGCGCACCATCGCCTGCGATGGCGGGGACGGCGCGCTCGGCCACCCCCGCGTGTTCCTGCGCATCGCCGGCCAGGAGATCATGTGCCCCTATTGCTCGCGCCTCTACGTGCTGAACGATGGCGCCGGGGACGACCATGGGCACTGAGCCCCGGTGAACGACCTTACGGCGCCGCCGCCGCCCAACGCGCCGCCGCATCTGATCCTGATCGACGGATCGGGTTTCATCTTCCGTGCCTTCCATGCCCTGCCGCCGATGACCCGGCCGGATGGCGTGCCGGTGAATGCCGTGTTCGGCTTCACCAACATGCTGGCGCGCCTCCTGAAAGAGCATGTCGGCACCCATATCGCGGTCATTTTCGACGCCGGACGCTACACGTTCAGAAACCGGCTCTACGAGGCCTACAAGGCGCAGCGACCGGAGGCGCCAGAGGAGCTGCGTCCGCAATTCGCCATCGTGCGCGAGGCCACAACCGCCTTTGGGGTGCCGGCGATCGAGCTGGCCGACTGGGAGGCCGATGACCTCATCGCCTCCTACGCCCGCGCGGTGACCGACGTCGGAGGGCGCGCGACCATCGTTTCCTCCGACAAGGATCTGATGCAGCTCATCCGGCCCGGCGTCGAGATGCTCGATCCGATGAAGCAGAAGCCGATCGGGCCGGCCGAGGTGATGGAGAAGTTCGGCGTGTCGCCCGACAAGGTGATCGAGGCGCAGGCGCTGATCGGCGACTCGGTCGACAACGTTCCCGGCGTGCCCGGCATCGGCCCGAAAACCGCCGCTCAGCTGATCGGTGAATTCGGCGACCTCGAAGGCATCCTCGCCGCCGCGCCCACGATGAAGCCGGGCAAGCGGCGGGACCTGCTGATCGAGCACGCCGCGGCGGCGCGCATTTCCCGCCAACTCGTCATCCTGCGCGAGGACGCCCCCCGCCCGCTCGAGCTCGCGGCGTTGATCGTGCGCGAGCCCGACCATGCCGTGCTGTCCGATTTCCTGCGCGCCCAGGGCTTCCGCTCCACGATATCTTTTCCCCAATCTCGCGCAGAGCGGCTCCGCCGAAGGGTTCGGACCCTATGAGAGCGTGACCACGCTGGCGGCGCTCGATGCCTGGATCGCGGAGGCAACCCGGGCCGGCATCGTCGCCGTCGATACCGAGACCGACGGGCTCGATGCGTTGCGCGCCAACATCGTCGGCTTTTCGCTGGCCACCGCGTCGGGCCGGGCCTGCTACGTGCCGCTCCGCCATGCGGGGCTGGAGGAGCAGATCCCGCTGGACGCGGCGATCTCTGCGATTTCCCCGCTGCTGGCGGACCCCGCCACGCTGAAGATATTCCAGAACGCCAAGTTCGACCTGGCGATTTTTCAGCGTGCCGGCGCGCCGCTCGCCTTGCCGCTCGACGACACCATGGTGATTTCCCACTGCATGGATGCCGGCGCCCACGGCCATGGCATGGACGAGCTGTCCACGCTGCATCTCGGCCATACCCCCATCAGTTTCGACAGCGTGACCGGCACCGGCAAGGGGCGCCTGCCCTTCGCGCAGGTGCCGCTCGACCGGGCCACCGTCTATGCCGCCGAAGATGCCGACGTCACCCTGAGACTATGGCATGCGCTGCGGCCAAGGCTGCGGGCGGCGCGGGCGCTGGCGATGTACGAGCAGGTCGAGCGCCGCCTGATCCCCATCCTGCTGGCCATGGAGCAGGCCGGCATCAAGGTCGACGAGGCCGATCTGCGCGCCATGTCGGCCGATTTCGAGGCGCGCATGGCGGTGATGGAAACCGATATCCACCGCCTCGCCGGCGAGGCCTTCAACCTTGCCTCGGCCAAGCAGCTCGGCGAGATCCTGCTCGACAAGATGAAGCTTCCGGGCGGCAAGCGGCTGAAGGCCGGCGCCTGGGGCACCGACGCGGCGGTGCTGCAAACCCTCGCGGAGCAGGGGCATGAGCTGCCGTCGCGCGTGCTGGAATGGCGGCAACTGGCGAAGCTCAAATCCACCTATACCGACGCGCTGGCGCAGCAGATTAACCCCGAAACCGGGCGCGTTCATACCAGCTTCGCCATGGCCATCGCCTCGACCGGTCGCCTCTCCTCGACCGACCCCAATCTGCAAAACATCCCCGTCCGCACCGAGGAGGGCAGCCGTATCCGGCGCGCCTTCATCGCCGAGCCCGGCCATATGCTGGTAAGCGCCGACTACTCGCAGATCGAACTGCGGCTGCTCGCCCATGTCGCCGACTTGCCGGCGCTGAAGGAGAGCTTCGCCAGGGGCGAGGACATCCATGCCCGCACCGCCTCGGAGGTGTTCGGCGTGCCGATGGAGGGGATGGATGGCGCCACCCGCCGCCGCGCCAAGGCGATCAATTTCGGCATCATCTACGGCATTTCCGCCTTCGGCCTCGGCCGCCAGTTGCAGATCTCGCCCGGCGAGGCGCGCCACTACATCGACGCCTATTTCGCCCGCTACCCCGGCATCCGAGCCTACATGAACGCCGCCCGCGAGGAGGCCCGCGACAAGGGCTATGTGCTGACTCCCTTCGGCCGACGGATCTGGATCCGCGGCATCGCCGAGAAGAACCAGGCGATGCGCGGCTATGCCGAGCGCCAGGCGATCAACGCGCCGCTGCAAGGCGGCGCCGCCGATATCATCAAACGGGCCATGGTGAAGCTGCCCGCCGCCCTTGCCGCCGCCGGGCTGCGGTCCCGCATGCTGCTCCAGGTGCATGACGAACTGCTGTTCGAGGCGCCCGACGCGGAGGCGGCGGCCCTCGCAGTACTGGTCCGTGACGTGATGGAGAATGCCGCGACACTGTCGGTGCCGCTCGTGGTTGAAACCGGTATTGGACGGAGTTGGGCGGAGGCGCATTGACGGTAAGGAAGCGGTTCTTTTTTGAAAAAAAGAACCAAAAAACTTCTCTCCGTTGGCTCCGCTCTCTCCGCGGAGAGAGCGGAGCCAACGGATGAAAAGTTTTTGCTTCTTTTTTCAAAAAAGAAGCGCTTTCTTCCTATGCCCCCCGCACGCTGGCGAGGTGCAGCGTAAATCGAGCGCCGCCGCCGGCATTGGTGGCCTCGATGGTGCCGCCGCAGGACTTCATCGTGGTCTGACAAATCGACAGGCCGAGGCCAGTGCCTTT
>JAPLOH010000077.1 GCA_026400845.1 Alphaproteobacteria bacterium | reverse complement strand
CGCGACGCTATCGAGGCCGCGGTGGCGCCCGAATTGCGCACGGCGGACTGGCCGCGCCCCTCGGCGGTGCTGAAGCTGCTTACCAACCACCTCGAACCGCTCATCGAAACGGCGATTGCCGGGGCGGAAGGGATCGTCATCTCGGTCAGCCACGATTTCTACCTCGGCTCGACCGGCGGCGTGCAGTTGTTCATTGGCGACGAGCAGGCCGCCTTCGCGCGCCGCCGCCTCACCTATCTCAACCTGTCGCCGACCGAGCCCGACCTCGTCTTCGCCGCCGATGGCGCCCCCGGCATGGTGCGCCTGGTGCTCGACGGCGAGAGCATCGGCATCCTCCTACGCAGACCTCGCGGCGATATTCGCCCGCATCCCGCCGCGCCCCGGCGAAATGCGCATCTTCACCGCCCACTGCCTGCTCGGCCACCATATCGCCGGGTTGACCGCCCTGCAGGCCGCCTTCGCCACCCAGGCGAACTACTTCTGGCTGCATGACTATTCGTCGCTGTGCCCGGGCTTCAATCTGCTGCGCAACGACGTCGCCTTCTGCGGCGCGCCCGAGGAGAGCAGCGACGCCTGCCTCGTCTGCGTCTACGGCGAGCGCCGGTCCGGCCATGTCGCGCAGTTGCGGGCGATGTTCGAGTGCGTGCCCTTCACCGTTGTTGCCCCCTCCCAGACGGCGCTTGATATTTGGCGCCACGCCACAGGCTTGCCGCACATCAGTGCCCTGGTGCATCCCCATTGCGTGTTGGAGCCGGTCAGCGTGCGGACCCGGCAGGTCCCCGCCGAGGCCTTCGGGAATCGCCGGAACCCGGTGCGGATCGCCTTCACCGGCTACCCGGTCAACCACAAGGGCTGGCCGATCTTCGTCGACCTGGTCCGCCGCACCGGCCATCTCGGGTGCTACCAGTTCTTCCACTTCGTCAGCCCCGACGCCGGCGTGCCGGCGCTCGCGCCGGTCCAACGGGTCGACGTCAAGGCTTCCGCTGACAACCGCGACGCCATGGCCGTGGCACTGACCGCCCAGGAGATCGACATCGTGCTGATGCTCGCCCCGTGGCCCGAGACCTTCTCCTACGTCGCCTACGAGGCGCTCGCCGCCCATGCCGACATCATCACGCTGCCCGACAGCGGCAATGTCGCCGCGGTGGTGCTGGCCCAAGGCCGCGGCATCGTCGCCGAGGAGGCCGCCATCATCGACCTGTTCGAAAGCCTGCGCCTCGTCGAATACGTCCGCCTGCGCTCGACGCGCGGCATCCCTGGCGGGCGGCTGATCCATACCGGCACCACCGCCACGATCGTCGATGCGATGCCGGAGGTGGCGGCATGAGCGCGCGAACGGCCGGCAGGGTCGCCTGCTACACCAGCTTCACCTACGCCTATCTCTCGCGCGCCCGCATCCTCGTCGCCTCGCTGCGCCGGCACCATCCGGACTGGGAGATCTGGGCGCTGCTGGTCGACGAACCGCCGCCGGGGGTGGACGAGGCGCAGGCACTCGGCGAGTTCGACGGCATCGTCAAGCCCGCCGATCTGCGGTTGACCCGCGCCGCCGCCTGGCTGTTCAAGCACGACGTGGTCGAGGCCTGCACGGCGATGAAGGGGGCGATGATGGCCCATCTGTTGGCCAAGGGCGCCGACAAGGTGGTGTATTTCGACCCCGACATCGCGGTGTTTCACCCGATCAGCGATATCCTCGACACGCTCGACACCGACTCCATCGCGCTCACCCCGCACCAGATCGCGCCCAACGTGACCGACGCCGCAGTGCGCGACAACGAAATCACCTCGCTCAAATACGGCGTGTTCAATCTCGGCTTCATCGCCGTGCGCAACGATGCCAACGGGCGCGATTTCGCGGCATGGTGGGCCACCCAGCTGTTCCGCGCCTGCTATGACGACGTCCCGTCCGGCATCTTCACCGATCAGAAATACTGTGACCTGGTGCCATCGCTGTTCGACGGCGTGGTGGTTATCCGGGATCCCGGCTGCAACGTCGCGAGTTGGAACCTCAGCCGCCGCGCCATCCGCTTCGACGCCGAAGCGCGGCTGGTGGTCAACGGCTCACCGTTGAAATTCTATCACTTCACCAAGATCGGCGGCGTCGGGGATTTGATGACGGAGCGCTACGCCGGCGCCAACCTCGAGGTGTTCGAGGTCTGGCAGTGGTACAAGCGCCAGGTGGTCGCCAAAACGGTGGCCGGCATTCCCAAGCGCTATTGGCACTACGGCAACTTCGACAACGGCGATCCGATCCAGAAGCCGGCGCGGGTGCTGTTCCGTACCCGGGCCGACCTCTACGCCAATTTCGACGATCCCTTCGCCACCGGCGCGGGTTCGTTCCATGCCTGGCTCGGCCGCGAGAAGCCTGAATTGCTCACTCCGGAACCGGCCGACACCCCCCCGGCTTGACTTTGCGCACCGTCGAAGCGGGGAAGCGCGCGAGCTTGTCCACCGGGCGGACCGGTCGGCGGACCAATTCACCGCCGCAGTTCGGGCACCGCCCCGCGAGCACACCATCGGCGCAGTCGGCGCAAAAGGTGCATTCGAACGAGCAGATACGTGCGTTCGGACTGTCCGGCGGCAAATCGCTGTCGCAGCATTCGCAGCCCGGACGAAGTTCAAGCATCGTCAACTCCCTGTCATCTTTCGTGTTTTGCCCAACCGGGGCGCTCCACCCCCGACGCGACGCACCTTGCGGGGGGCGGCGATCCAGATGGCGATGGCGGAGACCACGCTGATACAACCGGCGATGATATAGCCGGGGATATCGGAGCCCAGCCGGTCATGCAGCACGCCGACGACGAAAGGCCCCGCGGCGCCGCCGGCAATGCCCGACAGCATCATCGTGCTGAAAATGGTACCGAAGTGGCGGCCCCATAGCAGGATCGGACTCGGCCAGTACGTCAGGGCAATCAGCAGCGCATAGGTGATGACGAAACCGAGGCAGCCGAGCGTCCAGATCGGCTCGCGGCCGATGCGGTCGGACAGGCCGCCGAGGACGATCTGGCCGGGAATGCCGGCCAGGCTGACGAAACCCAGCGCCCAACCCGCGACCTCGGCGGAAAAGCCGACATCGAGCAGGAACTTGGTCTGGTGCACCTGGACCGCGTACCAGCTGAACATCGCGCAGGTCATACCAAGCACCAGCCACCAGAACCGTGCGGTACGCATCGCGCGGCCCAGCGTCCAGTCGGTGGCGGCCCATTCGGGGTCGACGATGGTGACACGCCGCCCGGCCAGCGCGGCGGCTTCGCTTTCTCCGTCTGGGGTAAGGCCGATATCCTGCGGGCGGCGGCGCACCAGCAGGTTGATCGGCACGACGAGCACGACCGACACCACCGCGAGACCGAGGCAGGCCTGCCGCCAGCCGACGGTGGCGATCATGTGGCTCATCACCGGCAGTAGCACGATAGACCCCGCACCCACGCCGGCGAACGCGATCGACAACGCCAACGCGCGGTTGCGAACGAACCAGCTGGGCAAATAGAGCCCCTGCGCCGAATAGCCGGTAGCCACCGATGAGCCGCCCACCAGCACGCCAAGCGTGGCGTAGAGGTGCCACGGTTCGCGCATCAGCGTGGCCAGGCTCATGCCGAGGGCAAGGCCGACGGCGCCGATCTCCATCACCCAGACCGGCCCCTTGCGATCCATCAGCCGGCCAATGATCGGGGACAGCAGGGCCGAGACGAGGAAGCCGAAGGAGAACGCCCCGGCGGTGATGCCGCGGTTCCAGCCGAACGCGTTCACACCCACCGCCATGGTCAAGAAGGCCACGGCGACGATGACCCAGCCATAGAAAAAGGGCAGGCGGCGGGCGAGAGCGGCGATCATGGTGTCCCCGGTTCTGGGCAGGTTTCCGCCGGGGCTCGCACCCCGGCGGTTCGCTTGTGCTCGCCGTCACGCGGCAGAGGCGCGCCGTGCCGGCCGAAGCCGGAGGGGCGGGAGGTCAGGCGATGGCGCGAGCCACCTCCTCATCGGTGGGAAAGCGGCCGAGTTGCTTCTTGGAGAAGCGAACGGCGCCGTCCACCGTGATCTCGAACACGCCGCCGGAGGATTTGCGCAGCCTGATCTGCGCCTCCGGCACGCGAGCGAGCATGACATCCCGCG
>JAPLOH010000208.1 GCA_026400845.1 Alphaproteobacteria bacterium | reverse complement strand
GAAGATCGATGCTTTTCTCGGCACCGGGGAAATGCCGGCGCGCCACCGCTCCGGCCATCCCGTGATGGTGCCCTACGAGGCCTTCGAGGCCGCCGACGGGCCGTTCATGATTTGCGCCGGGAATGACCGCCTGTTCGCCAAGTTGGCGGCGGCGATGGAGCATCCGGAATGGAGCGGCGATGCGCGCTTTGCGGGGAATCGCGATCGGCTGGTGAACAAGGCAGCGTTGTTCGGGCTGATGAATCCGGTGCTGGCCACACGGCCGCGGGCGGAGTGGATCGAACGGCTGGAGGCGGCCGGGGTGCCCTCGGCGCAGATCCATACGCTGCCCGAGGCGCTGGCACAGCCCCAGGTGCAGGCGCTCGGCATGTTCCAGACCGTGCCGGGCGAGGATTTCACCCTCACCGCCATGCCGATGACCATCGACGGCGCACGCCCGCGCATCAGCGGCGTGGCCCCGCGCCTCGGCGACGGCAACGCCGCGCTGGGGGTGCGCAAATCAGCGGTTTGAGTTAGTACCGAGTATCAGTCAGGGGAACAGGCATGGCCGCGATCGACACTATCCGCACCTTCCACGACGAGCTGACGGCGATCCGCCGTGATTTCCATGCCCATCCCGAGATCGGCTTCGCAACATCGGCGGCACCGGCGTGGTCGGCGTGCTGCGCAAGGGCAACGGGCAGATGGCGATCGGCCTGCGCGCGGACATGGATTGCCTGCCGATGGAGGAGCTCAACACTTTCGCCCATCGCAGCACCATCCCCGGCCGCATGCATGCCTGCGGGCATGACGGCCACACCACCATGCTGCTCGGCGCCGCCCGCCATCTCGCCGAGAGCGGCGATTTCAACGGCACCGTCAATTTCATTTTCCAGCCCGCCGAAGAGGGGCTCGGCGGCGCCGAGGCGATGATCAAGGACGGGCTGTTCCAGCGCTTCCCCTGCAATTTCGTCTACGGCATGCATAACCGCCCCGGCCTGCCGGTGGGCCAGTTCGCCATCCGCCCGGGGACCATGATGGCCGGCGGCGCCTTCTTTGACATCGAGATTTCCGGCAAGGGCGCCCATGGCGCGCGGCCGGAGGGGAGCATCGACCCCGTGGTGGTCGCCGCCCAGATCCACACCGCGCTGCAATCCATCGTCGCCCGCAACGTGCCGCCGGCCGATACCGCGGTGCTCTCGGTGACGCGCATCGAAGGCGGTGACGCCTATAACGTGATCCCGCAGACCGCCTGGCTGCGCGGCACCGCGCGCACCATGAAGCGCTCGACGATGGACCTGCTGGAGACCAACATGCGCCGCCTCGCGGAGAATATCGCCGCCGGGTTCGGGGCCACCGCGCGGCTCGATTTCCGCTTCCTGTTCGCGCCTTTGGTGAACGACGGCGCCGAGACCGAGGCGATGGTGAAGGCCGCCGCCGCGGTGGTCGGCGAGGCCAATGTCGAGGCCAACGGGCCGCAGGTGATGGCATCAGAGGATTTCTCCTTCATGCTCGAGTCCGTGCCGGGCGCCTATATCAACATCGGCAACGGCGACACCTTCGGGTCCACCCCCGTGCACAACCCCGGCTACGAATTCAACGACGCGGCGATCCCGCTCGGTTCGGCGATGTTCGCCGAGCTGGTGGCGCAGAAACTGCCCCGCGGCGTCGCGTAAATCCTGAAAGGAATCTTCCGATGAAAGCCCTCGACGCCATCCGCGCCTTCCAGGACGAGCTGACCGAAATCCGCCGTGACTTCCACGCCCATCCCGAGCTTGGTCTCGAGGAATTCCGCACCGCCGACATCGTCGCCCGGAAGCTCGAAAGCTGGGGCATCGAGGTGCATCGCGGCGTCGGCGTCACCGGCGTGGTCGGCGTCATCCGCAAGGGCTCGGGCAAGACCCGCATCGGCCTGCGCGCCGACATGGATTGCCTGCCGATGGAGGAGCAGACCAATCTGCCCTATCGCAGCACCGCCGCGGGCAAGATGCACGCGTGCGGGCATGACGGGCACACCACCATGCTGCTCGGCGCCGCCCGCTACCTCGCCGATGCGGATTTCGACGGCACGGTGAACCTGATTTTCCAGCCCGGCGAGGAAGGCATCGGCGGCGCGCTGGCGATGCTGAATGACGGGTTGTTCGAGCGTTTCCCCTGCGACGCGATTTTCGCCCTGCATAACCGGCCGGGCATGGATATCGGCAAATTCGCCATCTCCAAGGGGCCCTCGGCGGCCGGCGGCGCTTTCTTCGACATCAAGGTGACCGGGCGCGGCACCCATGGCGCGCGCCCGGAGGTCGGCATCGACCCCGTGCTGGTGGCGAGCCACATCGTCACCGCCATGCAGTCCATCGTCGCCCGCAACGTGCCCCCGGCCGACACCGCGGTGCTTTCAGTCACCAAGATCAACGGCGGCGACGCCTATAACGTCATCCCCGAAACCGCCACCATCGCCGGCACCGCGCGGGCCTTCAGCCCGGCGGTGATGAAGCTGATGGAGGACAACATGACGCGCATCGCCAAGGGCGTCGCCGAGGCCTTCGGCGCCACCGCGGAGGTGGATTTCCGCGTGATCTTCGCCCCCCTCATCAACGATGCCGCGCAGACCGACGCCATCGCCGATGCCGCTGCGTCGATGGTGGGCGAGGAGGGTGTCGACCGCGCCAAGCCGCCCGGCATGGGCTCGGAGGATTTCTCCTTCATGATGGAGAAGGTGCCGGGCGCCTATATCCAGGTCGGCAACGGGGAGAGCGCGCAGCTCCACAACCCCGCCTATAACTACAATGACGCGTGCACGCCCTTCGGCGCGGCGCTGCTCGCCACCATCGCGGAGCAGAAGCTGGCGCGCTGATGGCCTGGCTATAATGGCCTGGCTGGGGCTGGACGCCGGAGGATCGGCCACGCGCTGGGCGCTGGTCGATCGCGCCGGCGCCTGCCTCGCCCGCGGCGCCGGCCCGCCGATCTCCGGCCATTTATTCGATGAGGCCGCCGGGTTGCGGGCGCGCGAGGCCGCCACCGCCATCGCCGCCGCGGTGCCGGGGCGCCCGCTCGGCATCCTGGCCGGCATCACCGGGCTTGGCGCCGGCACGCCGGCTGCTGCGGTGGCGAGCGGCATTCTGGCAGCCGCATTTGGCATCTCCCCGGCGTGTGTGGATATCCGCGACGATCTCTGGATCGCCTGTCATGCGGTGTTCCCGCCAGGCGAGGGGCATGTCGTCTACGCCGGCACTGGCTCCATCGGCATGCATATCGCCGCCGATGGCAGCATCGTCCGCGTCGGCGGGCGCGGGCCGCTGATCGACGATGCCGGCTCCGCCTTCGCCATCGGCCAGAGTGCGCTGGCGCATATCTGGCAGTGCCGCGACGACGATCCGGCCTTCCGCTCGCCGCTGTCCGATGCGGTGGATGGGGTGATCGGCGGCAGCGACTGGGACGCCCATCGCGCCTATATCTACGGCGGGGGCCGCAACGCGGTGGCCCAGCTCGCCCCGGCCATCGCCGCCGCGGACGACCCCTGGGTGCGCCGCGCCATGCGCCATGCCGGCGGTGCTTTGGCCCGGCTCGCCGAGGCGCTGGTACAGCGCGCCGGTGATCGCACCATCGCCGTGCTGGGCCAGGTGCCCGACCTGCATCCGCAATATATGGCGGCGTTCCGCCATGCCGGCCGCGCGCTCACCTATGTGCGCCGCCGCCCCGATGCCGCTTTGGCCGCCGCCCATCTTGCGGCCGGGGCCGATGCCGTCCAGGCTACCGATCTGCCGTCCCCCGAGGAGGAAACATCATGAACGGAAAACGCCCGACGATCTCGTCGGTCCATGGCATCGTCGCCGCCGCCCACCCGCTGGCGGCCGCCGCCGGCGCCCGCATCCTGAGCCAGGGGGGCAACGCCTTCGATGCCGCGGCCGCCACTGCCGCCGCGCTCAACGTCACCGAGCCCTTCATGTCCGGCCTCTCCGGCCTGGGTATGGCGACCTGCTACATCGCCAAGGAGCAGCGCATCCGCTGCCTCGACTATATCACCCGGGTGCCGTCGAAATTCCCGGTCGGCCTGTTCAAGGATCGCGAGGAGACCGCCCGCCACCCCGCCTCCGCCGCCACCCCCGGCAACCTCGCCGGCTGGTGCGAACTCGTGCGCGCGTACGGCCGCAAGTCCCTCGCCGAGGTCTTCGCCCCCGCCATCGCGCTGGCCCGCGACGGGTTCCCCATCATCGAATTCAACACCGACGGCATCAACCAGGCGGTCGACGGGCTGAAGCCGTACTCCTTCTATGGCGACTGGCTGCACAACTACACGCGCGGCCGCGGCAAGATGAAGATGGGCGACATCCTCAAGCAGCCCGAACTCGCCGAGACCCTGGAGGCGATCGCCGCCAACGGCCCCGGCTACCTCTATGGCGGCCCGCTCGGCCGCAAGATGGTCGATCACCTCGCCAAGATCGGCGGCAGCTTCACCATGGCGGACCTCGAGGCGGTGCAGCCGCGCTGGCAGGAGCCGGCCAAGACCAACTATCGCGACATGACCGTGCATACCCTGCCGCCGCCGGCCGAGAGCTTCCAGTTCCTGCTGACCATGCGCATCCTCGATGGCTTCAATCTCGCGGCCATGGAGCGCAATGGCGTCGAGCATCTTGATACCGTCTGGCGCGCCATCCGCTTGGCCGCCGGCCAGCGCATCGCCCACAACAAGCCGGCGCCGGAGAAGCTCGCCTCGCTGCTGTCCGACGAGAACATCGAGGCGCAGCGCGCCCGCGTGCGTGACGGCAAGCCCATCGTCGGCCTCACCGAGCAGTGGCTGCCGACCGAGCCCAACCCGGACCGCGAGCACACCACCTCGCTCTCCATCGCCGATGCCGAGGGCAACGTGATCTGCATCACCCAGTCGCTCGGCGGCCTGTTCGGCTGCGGCGTGGTGATCCCCGGCACCGGCGTGTGCATGAACAACTTCCTCTACTGGGGCGAGATCACCCCAGGCGCCACCAACCCGCTTACCCCCGGCGTCGAGCTGGCCATCTGCACCGCCCCCACCGTGTCCACCCGCGCTGACGGCAAGCCCGTGCTCGCGCTCGGCACCCCCGGCAGCTACGGCATCTGCCAGACCCAGGCGCAGGCGATGGTCCAGTTCAAGGACTTCGGCCTCGGCCTGCAAGACGCCATCGAAGCCCCCCGCGCCCGCCTGTGGGACGGCACCCGCGTGCAGCCGGAAGCCCGCTTCGATCCCGCCGTGCTCGAACAGCTCAAGGCCCGCGGCCACGGAATCGAGGACACGCCGGCCTGGACGATGACTGTCGGCGGCATGCAGGGGATCGCCATCAACCCCGACACGGGGGCCAAGACCGGCGCGGCCGATCCGCGCCGCGACAGCTACGTCGCGACCCCCTGAAGCCAGCCGGGCGGCCCTTCACCGGGCCGCCCGCATGCCTGTGTCCCAGGCCCGGCGCTTGCGGTGCGCGGACTGCTGGCGCTTCTAGTCGGGCTCCCCCGAACCGAGACCGACCACCCATGGACAATCCGATGCGGGGCGTATTGCTGCTGCTGGCAGCGACGCTGTGTTTTTCCATCACCGACGTCTGGGCGAAGATTCTGGGCGAGCATATCCCGGTGATCGAGATCGGCTGGATCCGCTACGTCACCTTCCTGATCGCCGTGCTCGGGGTCAACATCCGGCAGGGGCGGATGCGGGTGCGGGTGAAATATCCGGTCGTGCAGATCATGCGCGGCATCATGATGGTGGCCTCGATGCTGCTGTTCATCGTGGCGTTGCGGTATTTGCCACTGGCTGATGCCGCGGCGGTCGGGTTCGTCTCGCCGCTGCTGATCACCGCGCTATCGGTACCGATGTTGGGCGAGGTGGTGGGGTTGCGGCGCTGGGTGGCGATCGTGGTCGGCTTCGTCGGTGTGCTGATCGTGATCAGGCCGGGCACCGGGGCATTTCAGCCGGCGGCGTTCCTCGTGCTTGGCTCCTCGCTTGCCTGGGCCTTCGCCAGTATTTTCACCCGCCGCATCGCCGGGCGCGAGGATACTTCGGCGACCATGCTGTGGACCGGGGTGATCGGCTTCGTTCTGCTGAGCATCGCGGTGCCGTTCGATTTCGTGCTGCCGAGCCTGCCCCATTTGGGGCTCAACATCGCGCTCGGCACGCTGGCGACGGTGGGCCAGTACTGGATGATCCAGGCATATCGCTATGCCGGCGCGGCGTTGCTGGCGCCGTTCAGCTACATCCAGTTGGTTTGGTCGACGTCGGCGGGGTATCTGGTGTTCGACACCCTGCCGGACGCACAAACACTGGTCGGCGCCGCGATCATCATCGCGAGCGGGCTGTACACGATCCACCGCGAGCGGGTGCGCGCCCGGACACGGGCCGCGGCGGCCTGAGCGGCGCGACGGGCCTTGCCGATTGGGGGTGGCGGGTGGCACGAATAGCGCTGAACCGGAGCCCTCGCATGACTGATCCCAGCTACCCGCGTGACCTCATCGGCTATGGTGCCCGCCGGCCCGATCCGCAATGGCCCGAGGGCGCGCGCCTCGCCGTCAATTTCGTGATGAACTACGAGGAGGGTTCCGAGGCCAGCATCCTCGACGGCGATCCGGGGCCCGAGACCGGATTGCTGGAAGGGCCCACCGGCGTGCCGGCGGGCATGCGGGATATGAATGCCGAGAGCCTCTACGAATATGGCAGCCGGGTCGGCTTCTGGCGGCTGATGAAGCTGTTCAAGGATGCCGACCTGCCGTTGACCGTGTTCGCCTGCGCCCTGGCGCTGGAGCGCAATCCCGAGGCGGCGCGCGCCATCGTCGAGGCCGGGCACGATATCTGCTGCCATGGCTGGCGGTGGGAGAAGCATTGGTTGCTGTCCGAGGCGGAGGAACGCGAGCACATCCGCCGCGCCATTGTTTCGCTGGAGCAGACCCTCGGCAAGCGCCCGCTGGGCTGGTACTGCCGCACTGGCGCCTCGGTGAACACGCGGCGCTTGCTGGTGGAGGAGGGCGGTTTTCTCTACGACAGCGACGCCTATAATGACGATCTGCCGTATTGGGACACGCGCCATGGCCGCCCCCATCTGGTCATCCCCTACACGATGGATGCCAACGACTCGAAGCTGACCAATCCGGCCGGCTTCAGCACCGGCGTTGATTTTTACGATTACCTTCGCCAGACCTTCGATTGCCTGTATCGGGAGAGCGTCGAGGGCGGGGCGATGATGTCGGTTGGGCTGCACATGCGGATCGCCGGCCGTCCCGGGCGCTCGGAGGGGCTGCGCAACTTCCTCTATTACGCGCGCGGCCACACCGGGGTGTGGTTTTGCAACCGGTTGGACATCGCGCGGCACTGGGCCACGGTTCACCCGTATAAAATGTGATATTTTCTAGCAATTGCTTGCAAATTGAGACGATAAAACCCTTGCTTTCCGCCGCCGGATTTGCGAGTTAGAACCTACTGGGAAGCGTATTTCTCCGGATATCCGGCAGGCGGCAATATGCCGCTTCGCAATAGGGCCGCGGGTTGGATCGGGTGATGATGATGTTCGGTAGCTGCAAGGTAACTCTGACCAAGGCGCTCGCGATTGCCGTGGCCGTCGCTGGCCTGTCCGTCGCCTCCACGGGCCACGCGCAGAACCTGATCACCAACGGCTCGTTCGAGAGTTTCGCCGGCGCCGGCTTGAGTTCGCAACAGCTGCTGCAAACCGGCGGCACCGGCACCGCCTACTCCGGCTGGGCGACCACCTCCGGCTACGCGTTCATCGTCACGCCGACCCAGGCGATCAACGGGTTTTCCGGGCCGGACGGAGCGGTTCAGCTTTGGAGCCCCACCGTCAGCGGAACAACCGGCAATGGCGGATCGGGCAGTGTCGCCATCACGGCGAGCCCGAATGGTGGCAGCTTCTTCACGATGGACCCGACCTACCCGACCACCAACACCGTTCTCACGCAGTCCCTTACCGGGCTGATCGTCGGGTCAACCTATACGCTGTCGTTCTACCAGGCCGCCGGCCAGCAGAAGGGCTTCGACGCCCTGAGCGGCTTCACCAACACCTGGAACGTCAAGATCACCGACTCCAACAACACAGTCGATCTCAACCAGAATGCGCCGACGCAGACCATCGCGAACCACACTTTCTCGGGCTGGACGCAGGTGACCATGTCGGTCGTCGCGACCACGGCGTCGATGACGTTGCAATTCCTTTCGACGAGCAATGTCGGCTCTGGCCAGCCGCCATTCGCCATGCTGGACGGTATTTCGCTGACCAAGAACGCGTCGGCGGTTCCCGAGCCCACCGCAATGCTGCTGCTCGGTTCCGCCGTTGCCGGCCTGTTCGGTGCCCGGCGCCTCCGGGCGCGCCGCTGAGCCCAGGCCGGCAGCGCCGCCCATCACGTTGATCGGCGCGCGATGGAGCCCGTGCAGGGCCTGATGACGCTGTTGCAAGGGATGCTGCGAGACACGTTCGGGCTGTGCGTATGGCTCGTCCTGCTGTCGGTGATTTTCATCCCGCTGGAACGGTTCTGGGCGCTGCATCGGCAACAAGTGCGGCGCAAGGCGGTTTGGCTCGACGTCACCTACTATTTTCTCAACAGCACTTTGCTGACCCTGTTCCTGGCGCTGCCGCTTTCCCTGGTCGCCTGGCTGCTCGGCCAGATCACCCCGGCGGCCGTGCAGTCGATGTTCGTGGGACTGCCGGTGCTGGCACGCTTTGCCGTGGCGCTGGTGGTCGGCGAAATCGGCGGGTATTGGGGCCATCGCTGGCTGCACGAGATCCCGGCGCTGTGGCGGTTCCACGCCGTGCATCACAGCGCCGAGGAGATCGACTTCCTGGTGAATTGCCGGGCCCATCCGCTCGACCTGATGTTCACCCGCATCTGCGGCTATGTGCCGCTCTACGCGCTCGGCCTGCTGCAGCCGCTCGCCACCGCGCCCGATCCGGCGATGATGGGCTTCGTGGTGACCGGCCGCATCTGGTCATTCCTGATCCACGCCAACGTACGCGCCCGCTTCGGCTGGTTCGAGCATCTGCTGGTGACGCCGGCGTTTCATCACTGGCACCACAGCCGGCACGACCATGTCGACCACAACTACGCGACCGTGCTGCCCTGGGTCGACCGGCTGTTCGGCACATACCATTTGCCCAAGGCTTGGCCGACGGAATACGGTACTGATACCAAGGTGCCGGAGACCCTTACGGGCCAACTCGCTTTCCCGTTCAGGCGCGATTAACCGCTACATTCGCTCCCAGATACCCGTCTCGTCATCGAGGCGGGCATGTTCGAACTGCCGGAAATCCCCCACCGAAACCACGCCGACCAGTTTGCCATGCGCCACCACCGGGACATGGCGGAACCCACCGTCATGCATCAGCCGCAGCGCGTCGATGGCGGAGTGGTCCGGCGGCAGATGCGCGGGCTCCCGGGTCATCACCGCGTGCAGATGGGTATGGGCGGGATTGCGCCCCTCCGCGAGCAGGCGGACGACATCCCGGCCTGTGAATATCCCGAAGAGCTCGTCGGACGGCTCGGTGACCAGGATGGCGCCGATGTGGTGCGCATGCATGAGGCGGCAGGCCTCCTGCACCGTGGCCCCGCCGCCCAGCGTCACCGGGCGGCGGCGGATGATGTCGGACATGCGCCGATCTGGCATGGTCGTTCTCCCGGAACCTGCGGCACTGTGTGACCGCATCGGGGTGTCATATCATTGACACAAATCAACTTGCGGGGGAGGCGGACATGGCGAACTTGATCGGCAGTGGCGACTACACCTACGAAGTCATTGAAAATTGGGCAAAACTTCCACCGGAATGGTCCTTCAAGGAAATCGGCGCCGTGGGAGTGGACCGGCAGGACCGGGTCTACGTGTTCAACCGTGGCGAGCATCCGATGATCGTGTTCGACCGCGACGGGAATTTCCTCAAGAGCTGGGGCGAGGGGATGTTCCCCCGCGCTCACGGGCTGCACATGGGGCCGGATGACACGATCTGGCTGACCGATGATCGCGACCATTCCGTCAAGCAATGCACATTGGACGGCAAGCAGTTGATGACGCTGGGAATCCCAGGCCGTCCCTCCGCCTATATGAGCGGCCTGCCGTTCCATCGCTGCACCCATACCGCGCTGTCGCCGCAAGGTGATATCTACGTCACCGACGGCTACGGCAATTCCTCGGTCCACAAGTTCGCTCCGAACGGCAAGCTGTTGAAATCATGGGGTGGGCCCGGCACCGACCCCGGTGAGTTCAACATCGTGCACAACTTGGTCTGCGACGACGCCGGGATGCTCTACGTGGCGGACCGTGAGAATCACCGGGTGCAGGTGTTCGATGGCGAGGGGCGCTACCAGGGGCAGTGGAACAACCTGCACCGCCCCTGCGCCCTGTTCATGTCCCCCGGCGCCTGCCCGGTCTGCTACATCGGCGAGCTCGGCCCGGGCATGCCGGTTAACCGCCACATGCCCAATCTCGGCCCCCGCGTGACCATCACGGACATGACGGGCAAGCGCCTCGGCCGCATCGGCGGGCTGCATCCCGGCACCGGCCCCGGCGAGTTCATGGCCCCGCACGGAATCGCGGTGGATAGCCATGGCGATCTCTATGTCGGCGAGGTCTCCTGGACCAACTGGCCGACCATGTATCCCGACCAGCCGCGGCCGGCTGACCTCCGCTCGCTGCACAAGTTCCGCCGGGTCCACGGCCCGGCGGCCTGACTGCCGGACGATGGCAAGGGTCGTCATGGCGCTATTGCAGCGTTTGCTCCAACGCATCCGGGGCGTTGCTTCACGGCGGCCTGGCGTCGCGGCACACGGCGTGGCGAAGGTGGATGACAACCTGATCCGCGATGCCGGGCAGACCGTGGCAGCGCTGCTGGCCGGGCTCGGGTCCACTGCGGCCGGCCTGAGCGAAACGGAGGCCGCGTCCCGGCTGCAACGCGTCGGCCCCAATCAGGTTGCGACCGAGCGCCATCTCACGGTCCTGCAGGAATTGGCCGGGCGCGCCAGGAATCCACTGAACTTCCTGCTCGCGGCACTTGCCAGCATTTCCTGGCTCACCGGCGACCTGCGGGCGGCCATCGTGATCATCGGCATGGTGGTGCTCAGCGTCGGGCTGTCCTTCGTGCAGGAGCACCGCTCCAATCGCGCGGCCGCGCAGTTGCGGGCGCTGGTGAAGACCCATGCGGCGGTGCAGCGGATCGACGCGAGCGGTTCCTCCACGGTGCGGGAAGTGCCGCTCGACACCTTGGTGCCGGGCGATATCGTGCATCTCGCCGCGGGCGATCTGGTGCCAGGCGATGTGCGGCTGTTGGAGGCCAAGGACCTCCATATCAACCAGTCGGCCCTCACGGGCGAGGCCATGCCGGTGGAGAAAAGTGAGGCGACCGGAGCACCGGCGGGCCTGGAAGCGTTCGACCTGCCCAATCTCGCCTTCATGGGCAGCAACGTGTTGAGCGGCTCGGCCACCGCGGTGATCCTGCGCACCGGCGCCGCGACCGCTTTTGGGCAATTGGCCGGCAGCATGGCAGGGACCCGCCCGACCACCGATTTCGATCGCGGCATCGCGCAGTTCACCTGGCTGATGCTCACCTTGATGGCCGTGATGGTGCCCGCCGTACTGCTGGCCAACGGGTTGACCAAGGGGAACTGGCTGGAAGCGGTGCTGTTCGCGCTGGCTGTCGCGGTGGGGCTCACGCCCGAGATGCTGCCGATGATCGTCACCGTCAACCTCGCCAAGGGTGCCATGGCGATGGCCGCCAAGCGGGTGATCGTGAAGCGGCTCAACGCGATCCAGAACTTCGGCGCGATGGATGTGCTGTGCACCGACAAGACCGGCACCCTCACGCAGGACCGCATTATTCTGCAATACCACCTTGATTTTGAAGGAGAGGAGAGCCTGCGCACACTGGAATATGCCTGGCTCAACAGCCGCTTCCAGTCCGGTCTGCGCAATCTGCTCGATGAGGCGATCCTTCAGCACGCCCAGCGACCGGAGCATGCGGGGCTCTCGGCCGACTACATCAAGGTCGACGAGATGCCGTTCGATTTCCAGCGCCGGCGGATGTCGGTGGTGCTCGCGCGGCCAGATGGCCGACATCTCCTCATCACCAAGGGAGCGGTCGAGGAGATTTTCGCGGTTTGCGACCACTACGTGCTCGGTGATAGCGGCGGCTCCCTGGACCCGCAGCACTTCGAGGACGCCAAGGCCGAGATGGAGCGGCTGAACGGCCAGGGTTTCCGCGTCGTTGCCGTCGCCTTCCGCGAAGTATCCGCGCCGCAGGCGCGTTATTCGGTGGATGACGAGGCGGGGATGACGTTGCTCGGCTACGTCGCCTTCCTCGACCCGCCGAAGGAGTCGGTGCCCGCTGCCTTGCGCGCACTGGCTGCCGCCGGGGTTCGGACGAAGATCCTGACCGGCGACAACGGTACCGTGACGCGGACCATTTGCCGCCAGGTCGGCCTACCCACGGAGCGTATCCTGCTCGGCCACGAGATCGCCGCCATGACGCCGGCCGCGCTCGCCGAGGCGGTGGAGACCACCCATGTCTTCGCCAAGCTGGCCCCGGCCCAAAAAGCCGAGGTGATCGCCGCGCTGCGCGCCAATGGCCACGTGGTCGGCTTCCTCGGCGATGGCATCAACGATGGCCCGGCGCTGAGGGCGGCAGATGTCGGCGTATCCGTCGATACGGCGGTGGATATCGCCAAGGAGTCGGCCGACATCATCCTGCTCGAGAAAAGCCTGTTGGTATTATGCGAAGGCGTGATCGAGGGACGGCGCATCTTCGCCAATATCACCAAATACATCAAAATGGGCGCCAGCTCGAATTTCGGTAACATGTTCAGCGTGTTGGGAGCCTCGCTGTTCCTGCCCTTCCTGCCGATGGCGCCGATCCAGGTGCTGACCAACAATCTGCTTTACGATTTCTCGCAAACCACCATCCCCACCGACAATGTGGACCCCGAATACCTCGCGGTGCCCCGCCGCTGGGATATCGGCAACCTCACCCGCTTCGTGCTGCTGATCGGCCCGATCAGTTCGATCTTCGACTACGCGACCTTCGGACTGATGCTCTACGGCTTCGGCGCCTGGACCGACCCCGGGTTGTTCCAGGCCGGCTGGTTCGTCGAATCCCTGATGACGCAGACCCTCATCATCCACATCATCCGCACCGCCCGCATCCCCTTCCTGCAAAGCCGCGCCAGCGCGCCCCTCATCGCCACCACCATCATCATCTGCGCCATCGGCGCCGCCATCCCCTACACGCCACTCGGTGCGACGCTGGGCTTCAAGCCATTGCCGGCGCTTTATTGGCCTTGCCTGCTCGCCATGATGATCGCCTACGCGGCGCTGACCCACACAGTTAAGTCGTGGTTCGTGCGCCGCTGGGGGATGTGACGCCTTCTCGGGTCAGGCGAGGAGCCCGACCCCACGGAGAATGGCTTCAACCCGGGCCGATTCCTCGGCGTTGAGGCTGCGTTGCGGCCGGGCCATGATGTTGGTGTCGATGATACCCATGGCGCGCATTGAGGTTTTGAAGCCACCGACGCCGGAGGCGCCCGCGCTGGTGCGGGGTGTGCCGCACCAGACGATTTCGAACAGGCGGCAGAGGCGTTCCTGTTCGGCTTTGGCAGCGGCCCAGTCGCCGCGGCGGGCGGCGTCGTAGAGGCGGACGTAGCCGGCGGGATCGACGTTGCCGAGGCCGGGGACGGCGCCGTGGGCGCCGGCGAGGAGGATGCCGTCGACGCCGAGTTCGCCGCCGGTCATGCAGAAGAAGTCCGGCCGGTCCGCCATGTCGGACATCACGTAGCGGAATCCGCCGTCATCGCCGCTGGAGTCCTTGAGGCCGACCACGGTGCCTTCGCGGCCGAGGGTGACGACGGTGTTGCGCTCGAGCTTGATGTGGACGCAGACCGGCAGGTCATAAGCGATCACCGGTACGCCGGCGCCATCGCGCACGTAGCGGAAATGGTCGATCGTCTCGGCTTGGTTGGTGCGGGTGTAGAAGGGGGCGGTGACCACCACGCCGTCCACGCCGATGGCGGCGGCGGATTTGGCGTGGCCGATCACGCGATCGGTCGTGGGGTCCACCACGCCGGCCAGCACGGGCACGCGGCCATTGGTGATTTTCACGGCGTGTTCGAGGATTTGGCGGCGGGTTGCCTCGTCGTGGAACACCACCTCGCTGGTGGAGCCCAGGAAGAACAGTCCGTGCACGCCGCCGGCGAGCAGATGCTCGATCACCCGGGTGAAGGAGGGGTAGTCGACGGTGTAGTCGTTGTTCAGCGGTGTCACCACGGGGGGCACGATGCCTTTGAGGCCGGCGATATCTTTGGGCACGGAGCGTTCCTTTTCCCGGCGCCGGGCGCCTCGATGGCTTGCCCGCGCGCAATTGAAGGGCGAGGGTAGGGGATAACGCCGCGCCGTCAATTCCACCGAATGAAGAGAGCAATGCCGCACAAGACCATCGAGCGAATGCGCCATGGGATCATCGTCTCCTGCCAGCCGGTGCCCGATGGCCCGACCGACAGCGTGGCCTTTGTGGTGGGGTTCGCGCTGGCGGCGCGTGATGGTGGGGCGAAGGGGCTGCGGATCCAGGGGGCGGCCAATGTGGCCGCGGTGTGCGCGGCGTGTGATTTGCCGGTGATCGCGCTGCTGAAGCGGGATTTCGCCGATTATCCGGTGCGCATCACCGCGCTGCTGGAGGATGTGGCGGCGCTCGCGGATGCCGGTGCGCCGATCATCGCGGTGGATGCCACGCGGCGGCAGCGGCCGGTGCCAGTGGCGGATTTGATTGCGGCGATCCATGCGCGCGGGCGTCTGGCGATGGCGGATTGCGCGGATATCGGCGATGCCGTCGCGGCGCAGTTGGCGGGGGCGGATATCATCGGCACCACGATGTCCGGCTATACCGGCGGGAAGGTGCCGCGTGGGCCGGATCTCGCCTTCGTGCGCGCTGCGGCGGCGCTCGGACTGCCGGTTTTCGCGGAGGGGCGGTTCAACACGCCGTATCTGGCGGGCGAGGCGGCGCGGGCGGGGGCGTTTGCTGTGGTGGCGGGCTCCGCGATCACCCGGCCGGAGAACATCACCACCTGGTATGCGAACGCGATCGCCGCCGCGACGGATGCGCGGCCGGTGTTGGCGCTCGATATCGGCGGTACCAAATCGAGCGCCGCGTTGGTGGCGCAAGGGCGGATTGGCGAGCGGATCGTGTTGCCGACGCCGCGTTCGGCCGGGCCGGCGGTGTGGCTGGCGGAACTGGCGGCGGCCACGCGCGGCTGGGGCTACACCGGCGTTGCGGCCGCGGTGAGCGGTGTGGTGCGGGACGGGGCGTGGTCCGCGGTCAATCCGGCGACGCTGCCGGTGCCGGAGGGGTTCCCGCTCGAAGCGGCCTTGCGCGAGAGTTTTGGCGTGGCGGCCAGCACGGTGAATGACGCGCAGGCGGCGGCCTGGGGCGAGTATCGCTTCGGCGCCGGGGCGGGGCGCGACATGGCTTTTGTGACCGTCTCCAGCGGCGTCGGCGGTGGGCTGGTGCTGGGCGGGCGGCTGCTGCGTGGAAGGCACGGGCTGGGCGGGCATATCGGACAGATCCCGTTCCCCGGCGCGCGGCTGGAGGATGACGCCTCCGGCTTTGGTATCGCGCGCAATGCCGATGCGGCCGATGCGGCGGCGGCGCTGGCGCAGGGGGGAGCCGCGGTGGAGGCGGGCATCGCGGCGCTCGCGCGTGGCCTGGTGACGCTGCAGGCGATCGCCGACCCCGAGGTGATCGTGGTCGGCGGCGGATTTGGGCTGGCGGAGGGCGTGCTGGAGCGGCTGCGCGTTGCGGTGCAGGACCATCCCGCCGCCCTTCGGCCGAACCTGGTGCCGGCCGCGCTCGGCGCCGATGCCGGGCTGGTCGGCGTGGCGGATCTGCACGGGATGGCCGCTTGAGCGACCATCCGCCCGACGGCCTGCCGCAGCCACGCCAATTCTGGGCGATTTTCACCACCGGCCTCGGCCTCATCATGGCCGTGCTGACTGGCACGATCGCCAATATCGCCCTGCCGACCATCGCGCGGGATTTCGCGATTTCCCCGTCCTCGGCGATCTGGGTGGTCAACGCCTACCAGCTTTCGGTGACGATGACGTTGCTGCCGCTTGCCGCGCTGGGCGAGATTTTCGGCTTCCGGCGGGTCTATCTGATCGGACTGGCGATCTTCACCGTCGCCTCGCTGGCCTGCGCCCTGGCCGACAACCTGCCGCTGCTGATCGCCGCGCGCATCGCCCAGGGCATTGGCGCTTCCGGCGTGATGAGCGTGAATTCGGCGCTGCTGCGCTACATCTACCCGCGCAGCACCCTCGGCCGCGGCTTCGGCTACAACGCGATGATCGGCTCCACGACCGGAGCGTTGGGGCCATCGGTGGCCTCGGCGGTGCTGTCGGTGGCGCCGTGGCAGTGGCTGTTCGCCCTCAACATCCCCTTCGGCATCGCCGGGCTGCTGCTCGGCCTCAAGATGCTGCCGGATAGCCCGCGTGCCGGACACAAGTTCGACTTGCTGAGCGCGGTGCTGAACACGGTGGCCTTTGGCGGCTTCATCCTCGCGATCGACGGCGCGGGGGAGGCGGAGGAGCGGTGGTTTGCGCTGAGCATGTTTGCTGTAGCAGCAACGGCTTTCGTGCTGCTGCTGCGCCGCCAGTTGAGCCGGCCCAACCCGCTGCTGCCGGTGGATTTGATGGCTCGGCCGGTGTTTGCGCTGTCGGTTACCGCCTCAACCTTCTCCTTCGCGGCGCAGGGAATGGTGTGGGTCTGCCTGCCCTTCTACTTCGAGGACGTGCTGGGGCTGACGCGCGGGGAGACCGGGATGTTGATGACGCCCTGGCCCCTCACGGTCGCCTTCGTAGCGCCGATCGCTGGGCGGCTGTCCGACCGCTTCTCGGCGGCGCTGGTCGGCACCACCGGCCAGGCGGTGATGTTCATTGGGATGTTGCTGCTGCTGTTCCTGCCGGAGCATGCCGGTTTGTGGGAGATCGGCTGGCGGATGAGCTTCGCCGGCGTCGGCTTCGGGTTGTTCAACTCGCCGAACAACCGGGCGATCATCACCTCCGCCCCGGCCGCGCGCAGCGGGGGGGCAAGCGGCATGCAGGCCACCGCGCGGCTGATGGGGCAGACCATCGGGACGGCCATCGTCGGCGTGTTGTTCGCGGTGCTGACCACCGGCGCGACCAAGGTGACGCTGGGGCTGGCGGCGGTGTTCTGCGTCATCGCCGGCATCGCCAGCGTGGCCCGGCCGCGGGCGAAGGCCTGAGTCAGGGCGGGAAGAAGCCGCGCATGAGCGCGCTGTAGCGCTGGCCGGTGGCGGCGGGGGAGCGGGTGTCTCGTGCGATGCGCATTGTGGCGACTTGGGCGGCGTAGCGCTCCGGGTCGGGCCAGGTGAGGATGGCGTCGATCGCGGCCAACATTTCCGCCTCGTCGGCGCAGAGATGGCCGATGTCGCCATGGGTGAACCAGGGCGCGACGATTGGCACCTGCCCGGCGATCACCGGTTTCAGCCAGGTGACGGCATCGAGTAGCGCGCCGCTGGCGGCGAGGCGGTAATAGGCGCCCTGCAACGGCAGCACGACGTAGTGCAGGGCGGCGAGGCGGCGGGTGAACTCGGCGCGCGCGAGGTAATCGGTGGCGATGGGGGCGATGAGATCGCTGGCGTCGGGCGGCGGGTGGCGCGGGTCGGCGCGGCCGATGACGTCGAATTCGGCGGCTGCGCCGTGGCGGGATTTCATTGTGCGAGCGATGGCGAGGAAGCTGGTGATTCCCTTCGCCTCGGTGGCCTGGCCGACGAAGCCGAAGCGGATCGGCGGCGCGAGCGTGGCGGCGGGCTCGACGGGGAGTTCGGCGGCGTTGATCGGTAGTGGCAGGACGTCGGTGCGAGGCAGTGCAGACGGCGCGAGGCGGGCGAGCTCGTCGCGGATGGCGTCCTCCAGCACGAGGAAGCGGAGATGCCGCCAGGGGCGGGCCATGGCGGCGTGGAGATCGAAGGCGCGGCGCAGCGGGTGGCGCGAGCGGCTGCCGGTGAGCGCGTTGAGGTCGCCGTGCAGCCCGATCTGCGCCCGCGTGCCGGGCCGCAGCCGGGCGGCGAGGGCGGTGGCGAAGATGGCGGTGGAGGTGGTGGAGAGGAGCATCAGCAGGCAGGGTTCTCCGGCCGGCACCGCAGCCAGGGCGGCGCGCAGCAGGGCGAATTCGTGCCGCATGCGCCTCCAGGCGACGATGCCGGGGCGGCCCTGGAACTGCGGATAGAGCGCGATCGGGTGGCCGGCGATGCTGTCCAGCCGCAGCTCCTGGAGATGGCCGGGCTCGGCGAAGACGCGGACCTCCTGGTCCGGACAGCCGGCGGCGATGGCCTGGATGGTCGCGGCATTGCCCGGCGCATGCACCGTGCCGGACCAGTTCATCTCGAACACCAGGATCATGCGCCGCTCCGCCGCCTTGGCGGCAGAATGACGGGATCAGGCCGGCGTGAGCAACAGGTCGATCGCCGCGGTCCAGGAGAAATCGGGGCCACCGAGGCCGGTGCCGTCGCGCGGGTCGAAATATTCCCAGAAGCCGTTCTTGGTCACCAAAGCGCGGGTGTCGGCGCGGATGCGGGCGGCGATGTCGGTGTAGCCGTAGCCGGCGAACCCCTCGGCGATCATCCAGTTGACCACCGACCAGATCGGCCCGCGCCAGTAGCGGCGCGGCTCGTAGCGGGGGTCGGCGGGGTTGGTGGAGGGCACGGCGTAGCGCACCTGGCGCAACCAGCCCATCAGCGTGGACTCGAGTGCGCCGGCTTGGGCGGCGCTGGCGCAGCCGGCCCAGAGCGGCAGGAAGCCGCCTGAGGTGGCCACCTTGATCGGCGTGTCGGAGATCAGGTCCCGCGAATAGAAATGCCCGTCCGCGGCATCCCACTGCCGTCCGATCGCCGCACCCATCGCGGGGATGCGGCTGACGATGCGGGTGCGCTCGGCGGGGGTGCCGAAGCGGTGGGACATCGCCAGCAGGTCAAGCTCGGCGCGATGCAGGATGGCGTTGGTGCCGATATCGGCAACGCGGAAGGGCGCCACCTCCAGCATCTTCGCGGGGTCCCACCCCGTGGCGCGGTAGGTGTCGACCAAATGGATGTAGCGCTGGTAGTCGAGGGCCAGGGGGCGCATCGAGGGATCGACCACCTTGTCGTCGCGGCGCACCACTTGGGTGACGGTCTCGCTCGGCACCCGTTCCAGCGGCTGGTCCCAGGCCGGGGAGTTGTCGCCGCCGGTCTCCCAGGGGTGCAGGGTGGTGACGAGTCCGGTGCCCTTGGGGTCGCGCGTGGTCTGCCACCAGTCGTGATAGCGCACGAGGCCGGGGTATATGCGGGCGAGGCGGGCTTCGGCCTCGGGCTGGCCCTTGGTCGCCTCCCAGAGATGCCGGGCGGCGGAGGCGAGCACGGGGCTTTGGGTGATGCCGGAGGAGGGTACCGTCTGGCCCCTGCCTGACACATTGGTCCCCCATACGCCGGGCCCGGGGAAGTAGTTGTCGGCTGGGGCGTGGAAGACGATGTGGGGAACCAGCCCGTTCTCCCACTGGCCTTTCAGCAGCAGGTCGATCTCGTCGAAGGCGCGCGACATGTCGAAGGTGCCGAAGCCCATGGCGACGAAGGCGGAATCCCAGTTCCACTGGAAGGGATAGATGCGCGGATTGGGCACGGTGTAGCCGCCGTGATCATTGGCGCGGAGGGTCGCGTGTGCGGCTTCAATGCGATCGGTCGTCATGGGCTGGTCTCGGTCCTTGTCGTGGCGCGTCCGGTGGCGGCATCCATCCAGCGGATGCGATCGGGGCGGGGGCGGATATGGAGGTCGCTGCCGGCGGCGATGCGGTGCTCGCCGTTGAGCGCGACGCGCAGGAGGTGGGATTCGGCGATGCCGGTCAGCAGCGTCTGGGCGCCGAGCGGTTCCACCACGTTGACCCGGAAGGCGATGCCCTCGCCGGGGCCGACGAGGTCG
The DNA here is from genome assembly GCA_026400845.1 of Alphaproteobacteria bacterium. Taxonomy (GTDB): domain Bacteria; phylum Pseudomonadota; class Alphaproteobacteria; order Acetobacterales; family Acetobacteraceae; genus CAIYPH01. The sequence goes on along the minus strand of JAPLOH010000208.1, from coordinate 5,578 downwards.
ATGTCCTCCGGGCGGATGCCGAGGACGGCGCCGTCGCGCGGCAGGAAGTTCATCGGCGGCGAGCCGACGAAGCCGCCGACGAAGCGGGTGGCGGGCCAGTGGTAGATCTCGGACGGCGTGCCGACCTGCTCGACGCGGCCGCCATGCAGCACGGCGATGCGATCGGCGAGTGCCATCGCCTCGGTCTGGTCATGGGTGACGTAGAGGGTGGTGGTGCCGGCCTCGCTGAGGATTTCCTTGAGCTCGGCCCGCATATCGAGCCGCAGCAGGGCGTCGAGGTTGGAGAGCGGCTCGTCCATCAGCAGCACCGCCGGCTCCACCGCGAGCGCACGGGCAACGGCGACGCGCTGGCGCTGGCCGCCGGAGAGCTGGGCGGGGTAGCGATCGAGCAGCAGTTCCAGCCGCAACAGGGATGCGGTGCGTTCCACTTGCCGGGCGATGCGGGCAGCGTCGGCGCCGTGCATCTTGAGGCCGAAGGCGATGTTGTCGCGCACCGTGAGATGGGGGAACACGGCGTAGTTCTGGAACACCATGGCGAGCCCGCGGGCGCGCGGCGGCAGGGCGGAGATATCGCGCCCGCCGATCAGCACGCGGCCGGCGGTCTGGGTTTCGAGCCCCGCGATGATGCGCAGCAGCGTGGTCTTGCCGCAGCCGGAGGGGCCGAGCAGGGCGACGAATTCGCGGTCTGCCACGTCAAGATTGACGGCTTCCAGCGCGGTGGTGGTGCCGAAGGATTTGCGGATGCCCTCGATGGTGATGCCGGCCATGTCAGTCCTCTCTCATCGGCTTGCAATGCCCCACATGGCGAAGAGATGCCGGCGCACCAGGAAGATGAACAGCACGCTCGGCACGATCAGCAGCAGCCCGCCGGCGAACTGGTAGGAGAGCGGGCTTTCCGAGAGCATGGCGAGCAGATAGGCGGTCAGCGTGCGGTTGCGCGCCGAGAGCACCGAGGCGGCGAAGACCTCGTTCCAGGAAATCACGAAGGCGAAGATCGCCACCGCGGAGACGCCGGGCAAAGCGAGCGGCATCACCACGCGCCAGGCGGCCTGAAAAGGCGAGCAGCCGAACACCCAGGCGGCCTCTTCCAGCTCGCGCGGGATGGCCTGGAACAGGCTGGCGGAGACCAGGACCGCGAAGGGCAAAGCGAGGGCGGTGTGCATCAGCGCGATGCCGAGCGGGGTGTCGTAGAGGCCGAGGCGGATGAAGCCGACGGTGAGCGGCAAAGCGAGGATGCCGACCGGGAAGGCGCGGGTGAGCAGCACCATCAGGCGGAAGGCGTTGGCGCCGCGGAAGCTGTAGCGGGCCAGGGCGTAGCCGGCGGGCAGGCCGAGGGCGACGGAGAACAGGGTGCAGAGCACCGCGACCTCGAAACCGATCAGCATGGCGCGGAACACGCCCTCGATGGCGAGGAATTCCGCGAGGGTCGCAAACGAGATCGAAAGCGGAATCCAGGGTTTTGGCCAGGCGGCGATGACGGGCTGGCCGCCCAGCGCATTGGCCGCGAGCAGCCACATCGGCACCAGCACCCAGGCGCAGATCGCCACGACGCCGGCGAGGTAGAGGGCGCGCCTTCCGGTCATGCCCGCTGCTCCTCAGGGGTGCGCAGCACGCGCAGCCACACGACGGTGGCGACCAGGGAAAGCACCATCACGACCACCGCATAGGCGGCGGCGACGGCGGGTTCCTGGTTGAAGTTCTGCCAGTTGTACGCCTCGCTCACCAGCACCGGGAAGTTCCGCCCACCGATGGCGATCACCACCGCGAAGGCCTCGAAGGCTAGCACGGTGCGCAGGATCAGCGCGGACTGGATGGACGGCTTCATCAGCGGCAGGGTGATGCGGGTGAAGATGCGCCAGGGCGAGGCGCCGAACACCGAGGCGGCCTCGGCGTATTCCTTCGGCACGAGTTGCAGCCCGGCGACCAGAATGACCACCACGATCGCGGTTGCCCGCCAGAACTCGGCGATCACCACGGCGACGAAGAGGGCGATGGGCGTCTCGTAGGTCAGCCAGGATTGCGGCTCGGCGACCAGCCCGAGATGGAACAGCAGGCTGGCGAGGTAACCGCGGTCATTGAGCATGGCGAGCCAGATCAGGCCGGCCGCGAGGTCTGACAGGCCGAGCGGGATGGTCCAGATCCACAGCACCATGTCCCGCCCGCGGCCGAGATGGCGCAGCATCATCGCCATGCCCATGGCGGCCGCGAGTTGCAGCGGCACGGCGAGGCCGACGAAGCGGAAGGTGTTCACCACCGCGTCGTGGAAATTGAGATCGTCCGCCATGCGGACGAAATTGCCAAAGCCGGTGCCGTTCGACGTCTGGAAAGCCAGTGCGATGGTTTGCACCAAGGGCACGAAGAACAGCACCGTCAGAAAGATGACGGCGGGCGCGACCAGCAAATAGGGGAGGGCGCGCCCGCGCATCTCACTTCACCTGGCACACGCCAGTGCTGGCCGGATCGGGCTTCCAGCACGGGGCGTTGGCTTCGGTCATGATGCGCTGTACCGTTTCGCCCTGGCGGGCCAGCACGTCCTTCACCGGTTCGCCGCGCAGCACGATGCGCTGGAAGGTGTCGAGGAAGGCCTTGTTGAACTCGCCGCCCTTGGCGCCGAGGCCGGAGGGGAGCATGGCGGCGAGGCTGTCCTTGGCCTGGCCGGTGCCTTGGATTGCGGCGACCGCCATTTTCAGCCCGGGCGAGAGGTCAGGCGGCAAAGTGGCGCGCACGGTGGGGAAGAAGCCGACCTCGCGGGCGGTGACCAGTTGGGTGGTGTCGGTGGTGAGGTAGGAGATCAGGTCCTTGGCGCCGGCGGCGTCGGGCGCGTCCTTCATGATACCGAGGCCGACCACGACGGGCATCCAGCCGCGGCCCTTGGGGCCGGAGGGGGCGGGGAAGGCGACGAAATCATTGGGCTTCTGCTCGAGCGCGTTGAGCAGGCGGGCGACGTGATCGAAGCCGATCCAGACGTCCTCGCTGAGCAGGCTCTCCTGCATGAAGTTGATGGAGGTGGAGTTCGGCGTGACGGTCTTCCACAGGGCGGCGAACTCGGTCCAGGCCTTCTCGGCCTCGGCGGACTTGAAGGTGGTGACCACGCCGCCGGTGTAGGAGGGGAGCAGGAAGCCCTGGAAGAAACGGTGCATCAGCCCGTTCGGCCCGGCGGGGAAGCCGACGACGCGCTTGCCGGTGGCCTTCTGCGCCGCCTCGCCCCAGGCGCGCAGCTGCTCGAAGGTCAGCGCGTTGATGTCGGCGCCGGCGGGGAGGTAGGGCAGGGCCTTCCTGTTGGCGACCATGAAATAGGTCGCCTGCATCCAGGGGATGTACATCTGCTTGTCGGTGCCGAGCTTGCCCATGGCCAGCAGGTCCGGCGCAAAGCCGCGGCTGGCGAGGGAGGCCGCCACGTCATCCACCGGCGCAAGCACGCCACCGGCGGCGAGCACCGCGAGATCGCCGTCATTGCCGCCGATCAGGCTGGTGACGCGGGCGCCGCCCTGCATTTCCGCCTTGAGGCGCGTGAGCAGCGCCGGCGGCTCGTCGGGCAGGAAAGTCACCTTGCCCTTGTAATCCTTGAGGATGACAGTGCGCATCTTCTGCGCTTCCTGCACCGGGGCGAGGGCGCCGGAGGAGAAGATCATGTCCGCCGCGAGAGCGCTGCTGACAAGGGGGGGACCGGCGAGCGCGGCGGCGAGCAGCGCCGTGCCGAGTCTAAGGGTGGAGCGTCGGTTCATGGCGGGAGTCTCCCTGGTGGTTTCTTGGGTCGTTGGTCTGGATGGGCGGGCCGTCGGATTGGCGGGCGATGAGGCGGGCGGGCCAGATTTCCTGCATGCCCTCGGCGGGGGCGCCGCCGATGCGGGCGAGCAGCATCTCGACCATGCGCCGCGCCGCGCGCTCGATCGGCTGCGCGATGGTGGTGAGCGGCGGGTCGGTGTAGGTGGCGAGTGGCAGGTCGTCGTAGCCGATCAGCGCGACGTCGCGCCCGGCGCGCAGCCCGGCATGGGCCAGAGCGTGCATGGCGCCCACCGCGATGCGGTCAGTGGCGCAGAGCACGGCGGTGGGGCGTTCATGTTGGTGTTCTGGGGCCAGCAGATCCTGCATGGCGCGGAAGCCGTTTTCCTCGGTGGGCTCCACCTCGCGCAGCGGGCCGGGCGAACCAAGTGCCGCCAGCCAGCCGGCCTGGCGGTGATGGGCGAACATGTAGAGCGGCAGGGCGTTGATGAGCGCGATGTTGGTATGACCGAAGCTAAGCAGGCGCTCGGTCGCGGCGCGGCAGGCGGCCTCGCCGTCGATATCGACATAGGCGAAGGGGCGCGATTCGAGCGAGCGGCCATGGGCGACGAAGGGGAAATCGCGATCCAGCAGGTAGCCGATGCGTTCATCGCGCTGCCGTGTGCGGGCGAGGATGATGCCGTCCACCTTGCGGTTCTCCACGAGATGGCGATAGGCGCGCAGCGCGTCGGCGCCGGGGCGCGCGGTGGTGACGAGCAGATCGAGCTTCTCGGCCTCCAGCGCCGGGCCGATGGCGGAGAGCATGCGCAGGAAGAACGGGTCGTCGAACTGGCCGGGGCCGGAGGGCAGCACCACGCCGATCGCCTCGGCACGTCCACGGCGCAAACGCCTGGCGGCTTCGTTCGGTCGATACGTGATACGATCCGCTTCGGCGATCACCTGGGCGCGTGTTACCGGTGCCACGTCGTCATACCCCGCCAGAGCACGGGAGACTGTGGTCACGGATATTCCGAGGGCGCGGGCGATGCGGACGAGCGACATGGGGGATGGACGATCCCAAACGTTTTCTTATGCTGAAAAAGGTAATCCAAATCGATTTGGGCGTCAATTCTGGGGTGCATGATGCGAAATAGCTACACGGCCGGGGACAGCGATCGGCGGCCTTGGGGGGAGTGGGTGGTGCTCGATGCCGGGCCCGGCTACGCGGTGAAACGCATCAGGGTTGCCCCCGGCGGCGTGCTGTCACTGCAGCGCCATCGCCACCGCGCGGAAAGCTGGACCATGGTCGCGGGGGTGGCCGAGGTCACGCTGGGGAGCGAAATATTCGCCGCCATGGCCGGCGAGACCATCGAAATCGCGCTTGGGCAGATCCATCGCATCGCCAATCGGGGGGCGGAGGACGTGGTGTTCATCGAGGTGCAGATGGGTGGCATCCTCGACGAAGCGGACATCGAGCGGCTGCAAGACGATTACGGGCGTACATGAAAAGGGCGGCGCTGTACCGCGCCGCCCAATTCTCCCGTGAAGTGGCGCTCAGACGACGTTGTTGGTGGTGTTGTCGATCAGATGCATGTTGGACATGTCCGCCGCGAGTTTCAGGACCTGGCCGGGGATAGCGACGGTGAGGGGATCGACGCGGGCGCAGACCGGCTCGCCCTTGATGAAGAAGTGGACCATCGTCTCCATGCCCATCGGCTCCGTCACATCGACGGTCGCGTCGAGATAGGCGGTGCCGGGCTTCTCGTTGGTGTGGGTCTCGGTGAGATGCTCGGGCCGCAGGCCGAGGGTCATCGTCGTGCCGGCATGCGGCTTGTAGCGATCGATGCGGGCCGGGTTGACCGCGAGGCGCGTGCCG
>JAPLOH010000118.1 GCA_026400845.1 Alphaproteobacteria bacterium | reverse complement strand
GGTATCCCAACTCCGAGGGAAAGCCGATGAAGCTGCTGCCGCGCCGATTGCCGCGCGACTAGGCGTGGTGGGGGAAGGTGCGGGTATTTTGTTACGATATAGAATTTATATTAGAGAAACGCCGGCATCACCTCCTGGCCGAAGCGGCGCATCGAGGCGATATTGCTGGCGTGGCTCATGTCGCCGAAACCAGTCTGGCACAACAGGTGCTGCACCCCGGCATCCCTGAGTTCGGCGACCTGCTCACGCACCCGGGCGGGTGAGCCGTAGAGCGAACCGGTTTCCAGCACATAGGGCAGCGCGTCGGCGTCGCTCACCGCGGGGTCGGTCCAGGGATTGAGCATCGCGGGGTCGATAACGAAATCTGGCGGGTTGAGGTCGTGGCGGATGTGCATCATATGCGCGCGGGTGCGCAGCAGCAGGGCGCAGAGTTCATCCTCCGCCTGGGCGTCCGATGCGGCGACATAGACGTTGCGCCAAAGGGCGGCGTCGGCGAGCAGGCGGGCCTGGGTCGCGGCGTCATGGCCGCCTTCGGCCAGCGACGCGGCATAGAGCGCCCAGCGCTCGCGCAGGCGCGGCACGCCGAGCCTGGCGGTCAGGATGGGGATGCCCTTGCGGCCGCATTCCTGGAAAGAGGCTGGCGAGATCACGCTGCGCCACAAGGGCGGCCCGGGTTGCTGCACGGGCTTGGGCCGAAGCTCGGGGACGTGAACCTTGAAGTATTTTCCTTCATGGGTGAGCGGGGTCTCGGTCCAGATGCGCTGGAATATCTCGAGCGCCTCCTCCATCCGCGCCCGGCTGTCGGCGCTGCGCAACCCGTGGCCGACGAATTCGAACTCGTTGTAGACGGTGCCCTTGCCGATCCCGGCATCGACGCGGCCCTTGCTGAGATTGTCGAGCAGGGCGAGCTGCACGGCGAGGCGGACGGGGTGGTGGAACGGCATCTGCAACACCGCGAAACCGATGCGAATACGCTCCGTGCGCATCGCCAGGGCGGCCGCGAACATGAGGGCGTCATTGTAGACGCTTTCACCCGTGAAATAATGCTCGGTGAGCCAGACGCTGGCGAACCCGAGCGACTCGGCCTCCTGCGCCTGGGCCAGCTGCTGGTCGATGCGCGCGGCATCTTCCGCGGGCGAGGGGGAGAGGGCGAGGGTCAGCCAGCCGAATTTCATGAATGGTCCCGTTCAATCTGCGTCGCGGCGAGGGTTTCGCCGCTGACGGGAAAAAGCAAGGCCGGACCGGCATGCGTCATCCTTTTCCTGCGTCTCGGCAAAGGCGAGCAGGATCAGCACCGTGCCGGCGAGCCCGGCGATGGCGAGGGTGGCAAAGGCGGCGGGGCGGCCGAAGCGGTCGGCGACGAAGCCGGCGACGACGGTGGAAAGTGCGGCGCCAAGGGTGGAGCCGAGGCCGAGGAGGGCGAGACACAGCGTGTAGTGCCGGGTGCCGCGGGTGAGGTCGGCGGCGACGAGGGGCATCATCACCCCGAAGGCGGCCCCGCTGCTGCCCTCCAGCGTCTGCACCGCCATCAGGGCGTAGGGGTTGTGGACGGCGGCAAAGGCCAGCGCGCGAACCGGGGTGGCGGCGAAACTCGCCAGCAGCACGCGACGACGGCCGTGGCTTTCCGCCCAGGCGCCAATCGCCGGCGACACCAGAGCGACAATCGCCTGCGGAATGATGACGTAGGCGGCAATGAACAACCCGCCCCGGGCGCCGGCCCGGGCGGTGACATCGACGGCAGCGAGTTGCAGCACGGCGATGGAGGCGAACTGGAACAGCAG
>JAPLOH010000141.1:3068-14750 GCA_026400845.1 Alphaproteobacteria bacterium | reverse complement strand
CCGATGAAGCCGCGAATCTCCCCGAAACGCGCCGCCTTGACCATTGTTCCAACCCGCCCCGCGATGAAACGCAGCCTCTACGGGACAGCCGCGAATCGGGGCTAGATCAGGCTGAATTGAAATGAGGGGATTCGTGAGGGAATTGGGCTCAGCCATCCTCGATATGTTACGACAATTGCACAATGTTATCGAGTTAGCGCATGGCACGAAAACGACCGCACTGCCGCGAAATTGACTGGCGTCCTTACCCGGAGTCGCCCGCGGACGCCGATGCGTCGCGCTCGACTTACGCATACTACCGCGCTACCCCATGATTGCGCGCGACTGGCGGAGCGCCTAGGGGTGACTTTGCTCCGCCCCACACTCCTCCTCGACGCCCTGCTCCTCCCCGGCCTCGCGACGGCGCAAACCATGCCCGACCATCATCGTTCGATGAGGGAATGGGGGGAGAGCTCCGAGGACGACGCATCCCGTGCCACCAACCCTGATGTCAAACGCTTCACATCAGGTGCCACGGCGCCAGAGCAGGCGGAGCAGCAGCAGCATCGTATAGCCGGCCCAGCCAAAGGTGAAACGCGCCCCGGCCGCTTCGAGTGCATAATGCGCCGCCGTCCGATCTGCCCCCATCGCGGCCGCCTCGGTTGCGATTCGCTTCAGCGTGTAGGCCTTGTGCCGCCGCGCATAGGCCTGCACCGCTTCCTGGCGGGCGAACAGGATCGCCTTGTCGAGCAGCCGGAGCTGGAAGACGCGTTTTTCAAGATCGCCGACGATCGTCGACATGCTCGCCCGCGCCGCGGGGTCGGGGATATGGTGCCGGGCGATCACGTCCTGCACGTATAGGATGGTATCGGCCTGGTCGATCGCCCGCAGGTTGAAATCGCGGTCGTTCTCGTAGCGCAGCCCCTCGTCGAAGCCGCCGATCCGCTCGAAATGAGTTCGCCGGATCGTCGTCGCGTTGAGATGGCCGAAACCAGTGGCACACAGCAATTGCGCGGGAGTGACCGGGAAAGCGCCGGTCGCGTCGGCCCGCAGCGGCGGCACCGCGCGGGCCAGAAGGTCCTCGATCCACACCACGCGCTGTACCGGCACACCGTCGCGACAGGCCTGTTGGTTGGCGAGCAACAGATCCGGCGCCGCGACCTGGCCATCGATCATGTGGGCCAGCCGGCTGAGATGTCCGTCGTCGATCCACTCGTCGTCATCGTCGAGGAAGCAGAGATAGTCGCCCCGCGCGATCGCCGCGCACTCGTTCTGCGCAAAACTCGGGCCATGCCCGCGGGTGCGGCGGGGAAGATCGCGACGCTGCACACGCGGGCCGAGTTCACGGACGAGTTCGGCGAGGCTTGCCAAATGAATGTCGTCCGAACCGTCGTTGACAAGCACGATTTCCCAATCGGCGCAGTCCTGCCGCATCACGGATTCTACCGCCCGGCGAAGCAACACCGGCCGGTTGCGGGTCGCGATCAGGACCGAGAAGCGCACGGGTCCGTCATGCTTCATGGCGTCGACCGGCGTGCCGGCGCCACAGCGCGCCAATGGCACCCAGAACCTCGCGCTCGGCCCCGTCGGGACGGCCGGCGGCCAGCCAGAATGCAAGCACCACCAAGGTGTATGTCACGCAACCGGTCGCGATCGACAGCGCCAAATCGATCATGATCTCCGTCGTCGATCCCGCCGCTTGCTGCCAGCCGAGCCCTGTCCACCCCAGCAGCGCGGCCATCACCAGCGACGACATCAGGCCCCGCCAAACCTGTGCGAGCATCCGTCGTAACCGCAGGCCGAGACGCTGGCGGATGACGACCGCAAACAAAACCTCCTCAATGGCGACCGATGCCAGCCCAGCCAGTGCGGCGCCCACCAGGCCCCAGATTGGCACAAGAGCCAGCAGCAACGCCACCCGGATGACCGCCCCGCCGCCCGTAACGAGTGCCTGCGCCTTGGGCTCCCCGGTGGCGAGCAGCAGGACACCGCTCACATGACCAAAAACCCTCAACATGCCGGCGAGCGCCAGAAGCTGGGCCACCACCACCGCACCGGTCCAGGCCGGCCCGAACAACAACACGACCACGGGAGCCGCCACCGCGGAGATACCGACGCTGATCGGCATGATGACCAGGGCGATCAGGCCGGTGACGCGCAGAAATGCATCTCGATTGCCGTCGCCGGCACGGGTATTGACGGCAAATCCCGAGAACAACGCGCGCCCCAGCGGGTCCAGCAACTCGCTGACAGGCATTTGCGCGAGTTCCAGCCCGAGACTGTACACGCCGACCTGCGTCACGCCGAGGGATCGCCCGACGACGATACTATCGGAGCGTTCCCTGACCACATTGGCGACGGCACTGATCCACGTCCAGAACGAGAAACCCAGGAAGCTGCGCCAGTGCGCAAGGGACAACGACGGTCGATACGGGTGCGCCATGTAGCTGTAGGCAATCCGCGTCGCCCGTCCGCACAGCAGGCCAGCCGGCAAGGCCCAATAGGAGCGAAATGCCAGAGCGCACCCGAGGGTGACCGCGGTCGCGATCAACCGTGGAAGGATTTGCAGCCGGAATTCGCGGTCGAACCGCATATCGCGCCGAAAATCGACGACGCCGATGTTCTCCAATCCCCCCAACGCCGCGCTGAACGCCAGAACCAGAATGAGCTCGGTCAGCCTGGGCTCACCCATGAAATACGCCAACGGCGATGCCAACGCGGCCAGCACCAACGCCATGAACATGCCGCGCAAGGCGCTCATGGTGAATGCGGTGTCATAGTGCGTGCGCGACGGATCCCGCCGGAGCACCAGCAGGTCCTGCACGCCGATCCAGGTGAACATTTCCACCGCACCGGCGAATGCGGTTGCCAATCCGACGAGGCCGAAATCCTCTGGCACCAGCAGACGTGCCAACACCAACGTGCTCACGAAGCCGACCGACCGCGTCGCCAATCTCCAGACAATGACCCATGTGGCGCCAATCGCGGTCCGCGCGGCGATCGACCCGTCGTTCATGCGAGGCTCAGACAAGCGACGCGGTGTGGCTGCACGGGATTTGACTTCGTTGGTTTAAGATCAGTCGATGGCGGAGGGCCAAGGTCGTTCCAATACGGTCCCAACCTCCGTGCCGTCCAAGGCGTTGCTTCCGGCACGGCCATGGGACTTGGCATCATACCGGCCAGTTGAATGTGTAATCGGGCGCATTCCTGAGGGTCACCACGAGCAAGCACGTTTTTCCTATTCATCCCGCAACGGCCGCCGCATGAGCGCCTCGATCGCCCCGCGCACCGAGAGCACCCCCTCCATCACCGCCGCCACCGCCTCGGCGATCGGCATCGCCACCCCCGCCAAATGGGCGCGGGCGACCAAAGCGGGGGCGGTGTGGACACCTTCGGTGACGCTGCTGCGGCTGACGAGGATATCGGCCAGGGTGCGGCCCTGGCCGAGTTCGCGGCCGAGAGAAAAGTTGCGGCTGGAGGTGCCGGTGCAGGTCAGCAGGAGATCGCCGAGGCCGGAGAGGCCGGAGACGGTCTCCGCCTTGCCGCCGAGCGCCACCGCCAGGCGGGCGATTTCGGCGAGGCCTCGGGTAACCAGGGCAGCGCGCGCGTTCTCGCCGAGCCCGGCGCCGACCACCACCCCGGCGGCAATGGCGACGACGTTTTTCGCCGCCCCGCCGATCTGGGCGCCGATCGGGTCGTCATTGCCGTACAGGCGGAAACTCCCCCCCCCCAGCGCCGCGATAACCGCCGCGCGCACCTCCTCGCGCCCGGCCACCACGGAAGCCGCCGGCAGCCCGGCCGCCACCTCATGCGCGAAATTCGGGCCGCTCAATACGCAGGCCGCGCGACCAGGCTGGACCTGGGCCAGCACTTCGAGCGGCAGAAAATGACTGCCGATCTCGACCCCCTTGGCGCAGACCGCGATCGGCCCGTCGCCGGGAAGCCGCGACGCGACATCCCGCATGTGCTGCAACGGAACCACCAACAAAGTCACTCCCGCCGCGGGGAGGTCGCTGACGACGCGGATCGAGTCCGCGAGCCGGATGCCGGGCAGCCGTGGCGCCGCCCGCTCCCGCTGCATCGCCGCCGCGCGGCCCGGGTCCCGCGCCCATAGCAGCACTTCTCGCCCGGCGGCGGCAGCCTGCATGGCCAGCGCGGTGCCCCATGCACCAGCGCCGATCACCGCGATTTCATTCATCGCACACCACCTCCACCCCCCCCGTCTCGCCTGGCTCGCGGCTCCCGAGGCGGGCCAGCAGCGCCGCCAGTATGCCGCGCGCGGCATCGCCGAAGCCGAAGGGCGGATTGACCACCAGCAGGCCACAGCCATTGAGCCGCGCCGCGTCGACAGGTTCGCGCAACCACAACTCGGCAGCCACCACGTCCCCAATGCCGGACGCCCTGAGGTCGCCGTGCAGGCCGCGCACCTGGGCGCGGGATTTCACCGGATACCAGGCCGCGACCACGCCGGCGGGAAACCGACGATGGGCGAGGCGAATAGCCTCCACAACGCGGACGAACTCGTCCGCGGCCTCGTAGGGAGGGTCGATCAGCACCAGGCCGCGCCGTTCGGGCGGGGGAAGCAGGGCGCCGATGGCTTCGAAGCCGTCCCGGTGATGCACGGCCACCCGCGGGTCGTCGCGGAAGGCGCGGCGGAGCGGGCGGACATCCTCGGGATGCAACTCGCAGCACGCCAGCCGGTCCTGCGGGCGGAGCAGCGCGCGAATGAGTGCGGGTGAGCCGGGGTAGAGGCCGAGTTGCGCAACCAGCGCGAGATAATCCGCCAATGCCGGGTCGCTGACGCCCGACAGCCGCCCGATGCCCGCCCGCCATTCGCCGGTGCGCTCGGCAGGGATCGCGGAAAGGTCGTAGCGGCCGATGCCGGCATGGGTATCGAGCACCGCGGCCATGGCGCGCCTCGGCGACACCAGCAGGGCATGTTTCATGCAGTCCGCGAAGTTTCCGGCGTGATAGGCGTGGCGGTAGTTCAACGCATTCCCTCCGCGTGTGCGGGCGATCTCGGACGGTGGCGAATCGGTCACAGCGCCAGAAGAATTTTATAATCAATAAGTTCCGGTGTGTCCTTGCTTGACGAGGCCACGCACCGCATGGCCATCGTCGCATATTGTTCGCCTTGACGTCCCGCCCCATCGCCAATCACCATCCCCCGACCAGCCGGAGCTGCCCGCGCCCTTGGAAATCATTCGCGAACTGCCGCTCGATCAGATCATGCTCGGCGAGTCCGTGCGCATCATGCGCATGCTCCCCACGGCATCGGTGCACTGCGTTTTCGCCGATCCACCCTACAACCTGCAACTGCGTGGCGAGTTGCGCCGGCCGGATGACAGTCTGGTGGACGGGGTGGACGACGACTGGGACCGGTTCGACGATTTCGCGGCCTATGACCGTTTCACCCATGAGTGGATGAGCGAAGCCCGCCGCCTGATGCGCAAGGACGCGACGATCTGGGTGATCGGCAGCTACCACAACATCTTCCGCATCGGCGCCATCATGCAGGAGTTGGGGTTCTGGATCCTCAACGACGTGATATGGCGCAAGGCCAACCCGATGCCCAACTTCAAGGGCCGCCGCTTCACCAACGCGCATGAGACGATGATATGGGCGGCGCGCGGCAAGGATTCGCGCTACCGCTTCAACTATCAGGCAATGAAGTCGCTCAATGACGACATCCAGATGCGCTCGGACTGGTATCTGCCGCTGTGCACCGGGGCGGAGCGGTTGAAGAACGAGCACGGGCTCAAACTCCACCCGACCCAGAAGCCGGAATCCCTGCTGCACCGCGTGCTGCTGGCCTCGACCATGCAGGGCGACATCGTGCTCGATCCTTTCCTCGGCACCGGCACCACGGCGGCCGTCGCGCGGCGCCTGTCGCGCCACTACATCGGCATCGAACGCCATCCCGCCTATGTCGAGGCCGCACTCGGCCGGGTGCGTCGCGTGCGCCCCGCGACGGAGGCGGAAATCGCTACCACGCCCGGCAAGCGCGAGGCCCCCCGCATCCCCTTCGGCGGCTTCGTCGAACGCGGCGAATTGCCGGCCGGCACGGTTCTGATGGACCGCATGAAGCGCGCCCAGGCGGTGGTGGTGGCGGATGGCTCGATCCGCTCCGGGACCATCCAGGGCTCCATCCACAAGGTCGGCGCCGAGGTGCAGAACGCCCCCTCCTGCAATGGCTGGACCTTCTGGCATTTCGAGCGCGACGGGACGTGGGTGCCGCTGGATGTACTGCGGCAGGCTTTTGTCGCTGGATGAAGGCCTATGGGGGATTGTCCGGGCGATCGTCGATCCCGACTGACCCACCCGGCGCGTGCCTCCTGCCGATGACGGTAGCTCACGAGATTGCTGAGTGGGGCTGAAGGAAGGTAGAAGTCTGTTATGACGGCGAAGGAGGACATCAACGTGATCGACAAGGCGTTTCTCGACGGGTTGGACGCGGGTGTTGGATCCCGGCTCCTCGACTTCATTGAAGATTGCAAGCAAGCCGGCTTCGAACCTCGCTACGAAAGGGAGGTTATCGTGAGGATAGTTGCAGCGGACACCTGGGTCAGCATCGGCTTCGAGCGCGACGGCAGAGTCCAGATTCCCTATCAAAAAAAGGGAGTGGACAAACAAGAGCTAAAGGACTTCTGCGATCAGGTCGCTGCTTCCATCGGGGGCATCCGAACTTCGAAGAAGTGCTGAGCGTCGCCCCCGCCATCCTCGCGGCGATGAAAGACTTGCGTACAAAACTCGCCGGGTAAGCATAGCAAAGGGGAAAATCGCCAGTCTCTCGCGTAGGGTGGGATGCTACGCATCTCACCACTCTATTACGCCACGGTGCCCTACTCCGCCCAGCTCGACCGCCCCTGGATCGCCCAGCGGCCATCCCGGAACGTGACGATATAAAGCGAGCGGTAGGTGCCGAGCACCGAATGGTCCGGCCGGTAGCGGGTGAACTGGACGCGGAAATGCACCTTCTCCGCCCCGGCATCGATCGTCTCGACATAGTCCCACTTCGTGTACCCCCAGCCCTTCGACTGGGTCTGGCTGTTCCACACCAGATTCACGAAATCGGCCGGCGTCTCCATCACCGTCACCTTGCCGCTATGGAAGCGCACATGCGGAAAGTGGAACCAGGTCGAGCGGATCGCCTCCGCGTCGCGCGCGTTGAAGGCTTCCATGAAGCCGTCCATCGCGGCACGGGCGCCGGCGATCCACTCGGCCTCGCTCATCTCAGTAGACCACGACCGAGCGAATACTCTCGCCCCGACGCATCAACTCGAACCCGTCATTAATCTTCTCGAACGGCAGCACATGGGTGATGAGATCATCGATGTTGATCCGCCCGTCCATGTACCAGTCGACGATGCGCGGCACGTCGGTCCGCCCGCGAGCGCCGCCGAACGCGGTCCCCATCCACACCCGCCCGGTGACGAGTTGGAACGGGCGGGTGGAGATTTCCTGGCCCGAGCCGGCGACGCCGATGATGATCGACTTGCCCCAGCCGCGATGGGCGCATTCCAGCGCCTGGCGCATCAGGGTGGTATTGCCCACGCACTCGAACGAGTAGTCGGCGCCGCCCTTGGTGAGGTTGACGAGGTAGGGCACCAGATCGCCCTCGACCTCTTTCGGGTTGACGAAATCCGTCATGCCGAACTTTTCCGCCATCGCCTTGCGGCCGGGGTTGATGTCGACGCCGACGATCTGTTCGGCGCCGATCATGCGCAGGCCCTGGATGACGTTGAGGCCGATGCCGCCGAGGCCGAACACCACGGCGCGGCAGCCCGCCTCGGCCTTGGCGGTGTTCATCACCGCGCCGATGCCGGTGGTGACGCCGCAACCGATGTAGCAGACCTTGTCGAAGGGAGCATCGGAGCGGATTTTCGCCAGCGCGATCTCCGGCAGCACGGTGAAGTTGGAGAAAGTCGAGGTGCCCATGTAGTGGGCGATCGGCTGGCCGTCGCACGAGAAGCGGCTGGTACCGTCGGGCATCACGCCTTTGCCCTGGGTCGAACGGATCGCGACGCAGAGGTTGGTTTTGCGGCTGAGGCAGTATTCGCACTGCCTGCATTCCGGCGTGTAGAGCGGAATGACATGGTCGCCCTTCTTGAGGCCGGTGACGTTCTTGCCGACATCGACGACGATGCCGGCACCCTCATGGCCGAGGATGGACGGGAAGACGCCCTCGGCGTCGGCGCCGGAGAGGGTATATTCGTCGGTGTGGCAAATGCCGGTCGCCTTGATTTCCACCAGCACCTCGCCCTCGCGCGGGCCTTCGAGGTCAACGGTTTCCAGGCTCAAGGGGGCGCCGGCCTTGCGGGCAACGGCGGCACGGGTTTTCATGGTCGGGCACTCCTGCGGGATCGATGCCCCATGGTGGCAACCGGGCGGCGGAGGGTCAATCCGGGGGGGCCTCGGCGGCGGCCACGCATTTGCGCATCACCGAGGGCAGCGCCTCCCCGGCCAGCGCCGTGGCGGGGCGGAGATAGCCGTCGTTGACGCGGATGACGGGGATTTCGGCCGCATACACGTCGAGATGCAGCTCGAAATGGGTGAAGACATGATGCACCCGCCCGGCATGGCGCCAGGGTGCCGGCGCGGGGGCATGGGTCCACGCGTCCGCGTGTGGCCAGGGTTCGGCTCGCCAGGGGGTGCCAGGGAGTTCCGCCATCCCGCCCAGCAGCCCCTTTTCCGGCCGGCGACGCAGGAGCACCTCTCCCGTGGCATCGGAGAGATGAAAGACGGCGCCGTGGCGGGTCGGGCGGGGCTTCTTCGCCGCCTTGCGTGGCAGGTTCGCGGCGATACCGCGGGCGCGCGCCAGGCAGTCCGCCATCCATGGGCAGATGGTGCAGGCCGGGTTGGTGGGGGTGCAGATGGTCGCGCCGAGGTCGAACAGCGCCTGAGCGAGATCGGACGGGCGGGGGCCGGCGAGAGTCTGGGCGGCGGCGGCGATCGCGGCCTTGGCGGCGGGCAGCGGCGTCTCGATGGCGAACAGGCGGGAGACCACGCGCTCGACATTGCCGTCCACCGGGATCACCGGGATGGCGAAGGCGATCGCCCCGATCGCGGCGGCGGTATAGGGGCCGATCCCCGGCAGCGTCCGCAGACCCTCGATATCATCAGGAAAACCGCCGCGCGCCGCCACCACCTTGGCGCAGACGTGCAAATTGCGGGCGCGGGCGTAGTAGCCGAGGCCGGCCCAGGTCTGCATCACCGCATCGCTCTCCGCCGCCGCGAGGTCCGTCACCGTCGGGAAGCGGGTGAGGAATTTCTCATAATAGGGTATGACGGCGGCAACGGTGGTCTGTTGCAGCATGATCTCGCTGAGCCAGACGCGGTACGGGTCGGCGGTTTCGCCCGGTTCGGCCCGCCACGGCATGCGGCGGCGATTGCGGTCGTACCAACGGAGGAGGTCGGCGGGTGAGGGCATGGAGCGTGTATGACGAGCGCCGGTGAGGACGACAAGAACGCCCGCCATGTCTACGGGCCACGCACGGTGTCGGCGTTGCTGCCGGCCATCGTGCGGCCGGCATTCCGCAAGCGCTCGCCGGCGGCGGCGCAGGTGATGGCGGATTGGGCGGCGATCGTCGGCCCTTCGATCGCCGCCGTCAGCCAGCCGCGCAAGCTGTTCTCCGGCACGCTGTCGATCGGCTGCACCGGGCCGATGGCGATGGAGTTGCAGCATTTGTCCGACCAGCTTATCGCTCGCATCAATGGCCATCTCGGCCAGGTCACTGTCACGCGGCTGCGCTTCGTGCAGGATATCGCACCGGTTGCCGCCGCCAAGCCGCCACCGCGCCGCCCGGCGATCGAGGCGGCGCGGCACGCGGTGGCCGGGCTGCCGGAGGATGGGCTGCGCGACGCGTTGGAGAAACTCGGCCGCTCGGTGCTCGCCGCGCCACGGCGCTGAGGCCACTCGACTCATTGGGGCCAGCCCGGTTACACTACCAGATATAGAGGTCAACATGCCGACATCACGCCGAACACTACTAACTGTTGGGGGAATCGTGGTAGCCGCCGGCGCCGGCGGTGCTGCGTATTGGCGCTTTGCGAGCGAAAAACCCGTTCTCGCCCCGGCCATGGCCGCCGCGCCGCCCCAGGTGGGCGACCAGCGGATGGCCGAGCGCGGCATCGGCCGCGCCGATGCGCCGGTGGTGGTCACCGAGTGGTTCTCGATGACCTGCCCGCATTGCGCCGCCTTCCACCGCGACAGTATGCCGGCGATCAAGGGCACCCTGCTCGCTACCGGCAAGGCCCGCCTCGTGTTCCGCGATTTCCCCCAGCTCGCGCTGACCGCGGCGATGGTGGCACGCGCATTGCCCGCCGAACGCTACGAGGCGTTCCTCGGCGCCCTGCTCGCCTCGCAGGACCGCTGGGCCTTCAACCGCCAGGCCAACCCGATCGAGGAGCTCGCCAAGATCGCGGCCCTCGCCGGCCTCGGGCGCGACGCCTTCAACGCCGCCGCCGCCGACCAGGACCTCCGCACCGCCATCCTCAAGGGGCAGGAGGAGGGGGACAAAACCTATCACATCGACTCGACGCCGAGCTTCATCTTCAACGGGCCGGGCGCCAAGAACCGCCGCGAGGCGGGCGGCAAGAGCCCCGAGGATTTCGCCAAGCTGGTGGCCGCCGCCGCCGGCTGAACTGGGACAGGAACCACCGAGTTGCCGATCAGCTTCAGCCGCCTGCGTATCGCCGGGTTCAAGAGTTTCGCCGAACCGGCGGTGATCGACATTCGGCCGGGGCTGACCGGCATCGTCGGGCCAAACGGGTGCGGCAAGTCCAACGTGGTCGAGGCGTTGCGTTGGGCGATGGGTGAGAATTCCGCCCGCGCCATGCGTGGTGGCGAGATGGATGACGTGATCTTCTCCGGCACCGCCGCGCGGGCCTCGCGCAACATCGCCGAGGTGACGCTTCAGCTCGACGATGCGCGCGGCCTGCTGCCGCCGCCGCATCACGAGACGCCGGAAATCGAAGTCAGCCGCCGCATCGAGCGCGGCCATGGCAGCGCCTACCGGGTGAACGGCAAGGAGGCCCGCGCGCGCGACGTGCAGACCTTGTTCGCCGATCTCGCCACCGGCGCGCACGCCTCCGGCATGGTCAGCCAGGGCCGCGTCACCGCCATCGTCAACGCAAGGCCCGAGGAACGCCGCACCATCCTGGAGGAGGCGGCGGGGATCACCGGGCTGCACGCGAGGCGCCACGAAGCCGAGCTCAAACTGCGCGCGGCGGAGGCCAATCTCGCCCGCGCCGAGGATCTGCGGGGCCAACTCGAAACCCAGCTCGACGGGCTGAAGCGCCAGGCCCGCCAGGCCAACCGCTACCGCACCATCTCCGCCACCATCCGCACCGCCGAGGCAGAGTTGCTCGCCGTGCAACGCGCCCGTGCGGCGATGCAGCGGGATGCGGCGCGAAACGCCTTCCAGGCCGCCGAGAGCGCCGTCGCCGGGGCCACCGCGACGGCCACCGGGGCCGCCGCCCGCGCCGTCGAGGCCGCCGCCGTGCTGCCGGCATCGCGGGCGCGCGAGGCTGAATTGCGCACCGCGCTCGAACGCCACCGCCTCGGCCTCGAACACATCGCCGCCGAGGCCGCCCGCGCCCAGGAAGCGCTCGACTCCGGCAATGCCCGGCTGCACCAGATCACCAGCGATCTCGCTCATGCCGGGCAGATCCAGCAGGACGCCGATGCCGCCGTCGCCCGGC
>JAPLOH010000141.1:0-3022 GCA_026400845.1 Alphaproteobacteria bacterium | reverse complement strand
CCGACGAAGCGGCACACCCGCCACGCAGCGAAGCCGCCCGCGCCGCCGCCATCGCCGCCGCGGATGACGTACGCATCGCCGAAACGGCGGCCAATCGCGCGACCGAACAGGCCGCCGAAATCGCCGCCCGCCATCGCGCGCTCACCGAGGCCAACGGCGCCGCCCAGGCCCGCGCCCGCCGGCTCGCCGAGGCCGCGGCCAAACTCGCCGCCGAGATCGCCCAGGTCGGGCGCGACATCGTCGATCCCGACCGCATCGCCGCCGCCGAACAGGAAAGTGCCGCCGCGGCCGCCACGCTCGCCGCCGCCCATGCCGCGCTCGATTCCGCCGAGCGGGCGCGAGCGGACGCGATGCAGCAGGCCCAGCAGCGCCGCGCCGCCGCCCAGGAGGCCGCGCGGAACATGCGCGAGACGGCGAGCCAGGCCGCCGAGCAGGCGCGTCGCGAAACGGCCGCCGCCTTGGCCCAGGCGCGCGAGGCCGCCGCCGCCGCCGGCACCGCCCGCACCCGCCTCGCCGCCCAGGTGCAAGCGCTCACCGAGGTGCTCGCGGTGCGCGACGGCGAGGCCTGGCCCCGCATGGTCGACCAGCTCAGCGTGCCCGCCGGGCTGGAAGCCGCCCTCGGCGCGGCCCTCGGCGAGGAACTCGATTCCGCCGCCGATGTCGCCGCCGCCCGCCATTGGCGCGATCTCCCCGCGCTCGACCCGGCGCCGGCGTTGCCCGAAGGGGTGACCCCGCTGGCCAGCCTCGTCGGCGCCCCTCCGGTGCTCGGCCGCGCGCTGTCGCAGATCGGCCTCGCCGAGAATGGCGCCCCGTTGCAGGCAGGCCTCCTCCCCGGACAAACAATTGTCTCGCGCACCGGCGCGGTTTGGCGCTGGGACGGGTACACCATCAAGGCCGGCACCCCCACCGCCGCCGCCGTGCGCTTGCAGCAGCGCAATCGCCTCGCCGGCCTCGCCGCCGAACTCGACAGCAGCCGTGCCGCCGAAACTATCGCAATCACCGCACGCAGCGCGGCCGAGGCCCACGAACGCGCCGTGCGCGGCGAGATGGAGGCGCGCGAGCGCGAGGCCCGCGCCGCCGCCGATGCCGCCGAAGCCGCGGCGCGCGGCGCAGCCGGGGGGCTCGAAACCGCCGCGAATGCCGCCGAACAATCCGCCCGCGCCGCCCGCCGCGCCGCCGAGCAGCGGCTTGACCAGGCGCGCAGCACCGTCGCCGGGCTCGTTAGCCGGGCCGCCGCCGCCGCCGCAAGGCTCGCCGGGCTGCAAGCGCAGGACAGCCGCCTCGCCGCCGAGCACGCGGAATCCGCCGCCACCCTGGCCACCGCCCAATCCGCGCTGGCCGACCTCGCCGACCCCACCGCCGCCCGCATTGCGATGGAACGCGCCCGCACCCTCCTCGCCGAAGCGCGCAGCCACGAGACCGCCGCCCGCGCCACCCAGGAGGGGCTCGAACGCGCCGCCGCCGGGCGCGGCCACCGGCTGCGCGGCATCGCCGCCGAAAGCGCCGGCTGGCGGGAGCGCGCCGCCGACGCCGCCGCCCGGGTGATCGACCTCGCCGCAAGGCGCGACATCGCCGGCCGGGAGATCGCTGGCCTGGCCGCCCAGCCCGACGCGATCGCCGCACGCCGCGCCGCCGCCTTCGACGGGCTCGAACAGGCCGAAACCGCCCATCGCGCCGCGGCGGAGGTGCTGGTCCGCGCCGAGGCCGCCGCCAGCGAGGCCGACCGTGCCGGGCGTGCCGCCGAGGCCGCGCTGGCCGCCGCCCGCGAGGCGGTGCTGCGGATCGAAAGCAGCGTCGCCCAAGCCGATGCCGCCTGGGGCGCGGTGGCGGAACGCATCCTCGAACGCCTCGGCGCCGATGCCGCTTTGCCCGACGCGCCGGCCGACACCGGCCCCGATAGCGAGGACAAACTGCGCCGGCGCCACGAGAAGCTGTTGCGCGAGCGCGAGGAGATGGGCCCGGTCAATCTACGCGCCGACATCGAGGCCGAGGAAATCGCCGGCCATATCGCGACCATCATCCGCGAGCGCGAGGAGCTTGCGACCGCCATCGCCAAGCTGCGCGGCTCCATCGGCAGCCTCAACCGCGAGGGGCGCGAGCGGCTTGCGGCGGTGTTCGAGCAGGTGGACAAGCATTTCCAACTGCTGTTCTCCCGCATGTTCGGCGGCGGGCGCGCCCATCTCTCCATGGTCGGCTCCGACGATCCGCTGCTGGCCGGCCTGGAAATTTTCGCCCAGCCGCCCGGCAAGAAACTCGCCACCCTCTCCCTGCTCTCGGGCGGCGAGCAGGCACTCACGGCGCTTTCGCTCATTTTCGCCGTGTTCCGCTGCAACCCCGCCCCCGTCTGCGTGCTCGACGAGGTGGACGCGCCGCTCGATGACGCCAATGTCGAGCGGTTCTGCAATTTGCTGGAGGACATGGTGCGCGAAACCGGCACCCGCTTCCTCGTCGTCACCCACCACCAGCTCACCATGGCGCGGATGGACCGGCTCTACGGGGTGACCATGCAGGAACGCGGCGTCTCGCGCCTGCTCTCGGTCGATCTCGGCCGCGCCACCGAATTGGTGCTGAACCCGGCGGCTGCCGCCGAATAGGCGCCGGCGGGAGGTTTTTATTCTTTTATCGCAACATTTGGCCCGCACCTTCCCCCACCAAGCCTAGTCCCGCGGCAGGCGGCGCGGCAGCAGCTTCATGGGCTTTCCCTCGGAGTTCGGATACCACAAGATCGCCTCGCGCTCCTTGCGGGTGAGGCGCCTGGGCTTGGTCGAGACCTTCTTCGGCCGCGGCTTGCGCGGGCGGCGGGGAAGTGGTGGGACGCTGGGGTGTTCGATGCCGAGGATGTGGAACATCGGGCGCAGCACGCGCTGCGCCTGGGAGGAGTTGGCGACGATCTCGGCGACGCCGGGTTGGTTGAGCACCCAGACGATCTGGGCGTTGCACACGCGGATTTCCCAGCCGAGCGCGCCGACCCAGTCCTTGTTGCGCGGAAACACCAGTCGCGGCCGGGCGCGCGCCTTGCGGG
>JAPLOH010000274.1:5755-6179 GCA_026400845.1 Alphaproteobacteria bacterium | reverse complement strand
ATACCGGCGATCTCGGCCGGCTCGACGGCGGGCAATTGGTGCTGACCGGACGGCGCGGCGAAGCCATCACGGCGGCGGACGGCAAGGATATCCTGCCGGCGGTATTCGAGAACGCGGTGAAGCTGTCGCCGTTCATCGCCGATGCGGTGCTGGTCGGCCACGGCCGGTCGGCGCTCGCCTGCCTCGTCATGCTGGAGCATGATGTGGTGGAGAAATGGGCGCAGGACCGCAACATCCCCTTCACCTCGGCGCTCTCGCTGGCGCGCGCGGCGGAGGTGGTGGAGCTGATCGCCGCCGAGTTGCGGGCACGCTCGTCGGGCGTGGTGGTGGCGGAGTTCCGCATCGTCGGGCAGCGGATCGAGCCCGGCGATCCGGAGGTGACGCCGGTGATGCGGCTGCGGCGGCATTTCGTGCTAGGCAAATA
>JAPLOH010000274.1:0-5701 GCA_026400845.1 Alphaproteobacteria bacterium | reverse complement strand
ACCTGATCCAGGACATGTACCGCGCCGCCTGATCGCCAGGGCACGCGGAGAGTTGCGACACATCAACGGCACTTTAAAGGAGGAACGGATGCGTAAGCTTCTACTCGCCACGGCATTCGCCGCGGGGATCACCGGAGCGGCCATTGCCGCCGACCCGGTGCGCGGCGTGACCGACACGGAAATCACCGTCGGCACCTATACCGACCTTTCGGGCGTGACGGTCGCCTGGGGCGTCAACAACTCCAACGCCTGGCGCATGGCCTTCGACGAGGTCAACGCCAAGGGTGGCATCCATGGCCGCAAGATCAAATACATCGTCGAGGACAACCAGTACCAGGTGCCGCGCTCCATTCAGGCGGCCAACAAGCTGATCAACCGCGACAACGTGTTTTTCATGGTGGCCAATGGCGGCACCCCGATGAACAACGCGGTGCTGCCGGACCAGCTCGCCAAGAACGTGCCCAACATCTTCCCGCTCACCTCGGCCCGCTCCATGGCCGAACCGCACCACAAGCTGAAATTCGCCCTGCTCGCCTCGTACTATGATGGCGCCCGGGCGGCGGTGAAGTATTTCGTGGAGAAGAAGGGCAAGAAGGCGGTCTGCACGCTGGCGCAGGATACCGATTTCGGCCGTGACGTGACGGACGGTGTCGCCGACCAGCTCAAGGCGATGAACATGACCTTGACGGCCGAGAGCAAGCACAAGCCGACCGACACCGATTTCACCTCGGCCGCCGCCCGCCTGCGCGACGCCAAGTGCGACGTGGTGTTCTTCGCCTCCATCGTGCGCGACACCATCCTGGCGATGTCCGCCATCCGCAAATCGGGCTGGGATGTCGATATCGTCGGCTCGGTCGCCTCCTACGACAGCGCGATCGCGGAAGTTCCGGGCGCGATCACCGATGGCTACTACGCCATGGCGACCTTCATCCTGCTCGGCGCGGAAAACCCCGATCCGGCCGGCAAGGCCTTCTATGCCAACTACGTGAGGCTGTTCGGCAAGGACCCCAACCCCGCCGCGCAGGTTGGCTATACCGGCGCCCAGGTGGTCATCCAGGCGTTGCAGAACGCCGGGCGCGACCTCACCGTCGACAGCCTCCTCGCCGGGCTCGAGAAGGTTAAGGGCTACAAGGATATGTTCGGCACCCCCGCGATCACCTTCAGCGCCGATCAGCACTCCGGCTCCACCGAGAGCTTCCTCGCCCAGGTCAAGGGCGGCAAGTGGGTCAAGGCCATTCCCGAACCGCTTGGCTTCTGATGGTTACCCCCGCGGCGCCGGACGATCGGCGCCGCGGGATATTCCCGCGAGAATTATCCCGTGGCCGGCTTGACACGCATGGTTCCAATGACTTAGCGGCTGCGGGTCGTCGCGTAACAAAAGATTAGTTGAAAAATCCGTGACTTAGCGAAGTCCGGAATTTTGCATCCACAGACTTACCCACAGGCGCCGGGCCGTCCTGTTGGCGTAATTCGGCGAGAGCAAAAATACTGAGCGGGTTAGAGAGAATCGGCTTGCATCTAACCAATTGGTCATTTATAATGATTTATATGACATTTGGAGTGACCGTGACCGCATGACCCGACCGCCTCCTCACCCCCTGGACGACGCGCCCGGCATCGCCGCCATTCTCGGCGGAATGCTGTTCGCGCTGCTGGCCGCCCTGCTGGGCGGGGCCAGGGCGCGGCGGCGCGCGCTCGCGGTCACCGGGGTGATGGCGGCGGTACCGCTGGAGCCGGTCGAGCTGGACTACGAGCCCTGGGTGGAATGGGTCGCCGTGCCCGCGCCGTGGCGCGCCTGCCAGGGGATCGGCCGGTCCTGTCCGCGCCTGCACGGGCCGACCGGGCCGTGCGGCGCCATGCAGACGGCCGTGCGCGGGCCGCCTTGCCCGGTTTTCGGCCATTTTTACGTTCTGCCCGGCATGGCCTGATGGCGATGCGCGGGGGTTTTCGCATGCGCGCGACGCAGCGCGCGCAAAGGCACCTCAGGCCGCGTGCAGGCGCAGCGGCAAACTGCGCAGGCCGCGCAGCGTGTTGTTGTAGCGGCGCACCGGCGTGCCGGTGATCTCCAGCCTGGCCACCCGCTTCGCCAGCGCCGCCAACATCGCCTCGCCCTCCAGCCGCGCCAGGATCTGGCCGACGCACATATGGATGCCGGCGCCGAAGCCGACATGCCCGCCAGCGTTGCGGGTGATGTCGAAGCTGTCGGGCGACTCCCAGCGGCGCGGGTCCCGGTTGGCGGCGGCGAGGAACATCAGCACCTTGGCGCCCTCCGGCAACGCCATGCCGCCGAGTTCGGTATCGGCGCCCGCCGTGCGGAAGAAGGTCTGCACCGGGCTTTCGAAGCGCACCGCCTCCTCGAAGGCGCCGCGGGCGAGGCCGGGTTCGCCGTGCAGGCGGGCCCATTGGTCGGGGAAACGGGCGAGGTTGAAGAGCGCGGCACCCAGCCCGTTGACCGTCGTATCCACCCCGGCGGAGAGCAGCGCGCGCACCAGCAGCGGCGCCTCCTGGTGGCTGATCGCGCCGGCATCGGCGGCTTCGTGGATCATCATGCCGATCGAGCCCGGGCGCAGCCGGTCGCGCTGGGATTGCCGGGTCGCCCATTCGGCCAAAGCCGGCAACTCGGCCAGCGAGGCGGCGAGCAGGGCGTTGTCCGGTCCCATGGAGTTGAAGACGAAATTGCCGAACGGCAGCAGGTTCTCCCGCCCGCCCGGCTCCATGCCCAGCGCATCGGGGAACACGCCGAGCGGGAAGGCCTCGGCGATATCGGCGATGCCGTCGATCTCGCCCTGTTCCAGCAGCCGCTCCACCAGTGCCGCGGCGGCGGCCTCGAAGGCCGGGCGCAGGCCGCGCACCACGGCCGGCGCCAGCGCCTGGTTCAGCACCGCACGCCGCGTGGTGTGCAGCGGCGGGTCGGTCTCCAGGATCATGGAGGGGCCACGCAGCGGCGGATGCACCTTGTAGTCGCGAATGCCGACGCCGCGGCTGGAGGGGTACTCCTCCCAGTGCATCAGCATGTGATGCACCTCGGCATGCCGCCCCACCCCGTAGCTGCCGATGGCGGGCAGCCATACCACGGGCGCGGTTTCGCGCACGGCGGCGTGGCCGGGATAGGGGTCGTCGAAGAACGCGGTGGAGAAGGGGTCGAGGTCGATTTCGGGGATCATGGCCGGCTACCCCGCGATGGCCTGGAGGATGTAGTTCACTTGGGTATCCCGCGTCGCCGTCCAGCCGCCGCGCAGCGGATCGGGCGTCATCCCCGCGATATCGGCGACGCGCAGCCCGGCGGCGCGAGAGATGGTGCCGAGTTCGGCGGGGGTGAGGAAGCGCGCATGGTCATGCGTTCCGACCGGCAGCAGGCGCAGCAGGTATTCCGCACCGAGCTTGGCGACCAGGTAGCTGCGTTTCGTGCGGTTGATTGTGGAGAGGAACAGGGTGCCGCCGGGCGCCAGCAGGCGGCCGAGCAAGGCGACAAAGCGCGCGGGGGCCGGCACGTGCTCGATCACCTCGAGCGCGGTGATCACCGGGAAGCGGGCGCCTTCGGCCAGCAATTCCTCGGCGAGGCCGGCGCGGTAGGCGAGTGCGAGGCCCTGGCCCTCGGCATGGGCGCGGGCGGCCTCGATCGCCGCACTCGCGGCGTCGAGGCCCAGCACGTCATGCCCGAGCCCGGCCAGCGCCTCGGCCAGCAGCCCGGCGCCGCAGCCGACGTCGAGGATGCGGGAGGCGGGCGGAATGCGGGCGTCGATCCAGGCGGATCGCAGCGGGTTCATCGCGTGCAGCGGCCGCATCGGGCCCGTCGGGTCCCACCAATCGGCGGCCAGGGCGTCGAAGCGGGCGACTTCCTCGTTCGACACCACGAAAGTTTGTGCTTGCTGCATGTTGATCATACCCCACCGCGCCAGTATGTGTGCCGCCCACCGCATTGCACAACAGCCCGTCCAAAGCCGGGCCTCGCCTGGAAGAGCCGCATGTCAGCCGCCCCCTCTGCCCCATCGGGGTCCCGTATCGTCATGAAGTTCGGCGGCACCTCGGTTGCCGACCTCGACCGTATCCGTAATGTTGCCGCGCGCGTGAAGCGCGAGGTGGCGGCCGGCAACCAGGTGGCCGTGGTGGTCTCCGCGATGGCGGGGGTGACCAACACGCTGGTGAAATACTGCCAGGACCTCTCGCCGCTGTTCGACCAGCGCGAGTATGACGCGGTGGTGGCGACCGGCGAGCAGGTGACCTCTGGGCTCACCGCGATCGCGCTGCAGGAGATCGGCGTCAACGCGCGCTCCTGGCAGGGCTGGCAAATTCCGCTCAACACCGACGACCAGCACGGCAAGGCCCGCATCGAGGGCATCGACGGCGCGGCGCTGATCGCTTCCATGGAGGCCGGCGAGGTGCCGGTGGTCGCCGGTTTCCAGGGCGTCGGCCCCGGCAGCCGCATCGCCACCCTCGGGCGCGGCGGTTCGGATACCTCGGCGGTGGCGCTGGCGGCGGCGTTGAACGCCGATCGCTGCGACATCTACACGGATGTGGACGGCATCTATACGACCGACCCGCGCATGGTGGCGAAAGCCCGGAAACTGCCGCGGATCGCCTATGAAGAGATGCTGGAACTGGCCTCGGTCGGCGCCAAGGTGTTGCAGACCCGTTCGGTGGAACTCGCGATGAAGAAGCGGGTGCGCGTGCAGGTGCTTTCCAGCTTCGCCCCCCCCGAGGTTTTGGGCGGGGACTTGCCGGGCAGTCTCGTTGTGGATGAGGATGAGATCGTGGAACAGGAAATCGTATCGGGCATCGCCTACTCGCGCGACGAGGCGAAAATCACCGTCCGCCATATTCCGGACCGCCCTGGCGTGGCCGCCGCCATTTTCGGCCCGCTCTCGGCCGGCGGCGTGAATGTCGACATGATCGTGCAGAACGTCGGCGCGGACGCGTCCAGCACCGACCTCACCTTCACCATCGGCAAAACCGACCTGCCGCGCGCCAAGGCGATCCTTGCCGAGCACCAGGAGAAGATCGGCTATGCCGAGCTGGTGGCGGATGCCGATGTGGCGAAAATCAGCGTCGTTGGCGTCGGCATGCGCAGCCATGCCGGGGTCGCCAACACCATGTTCACCGCGCTGGCGAGCAAGGGGATCAACATCCAAGTG
The DNA here is from genome assembly GCA_026400845.1 of Alphaproteobacteria bacterium. Taxonomy (GTDB): domain Bacteria; phylum Pseudomonadota; class Alphaproteobacteria; order Acetobacterales; family Acetobacteraceae; genus CAIYPH01. Next base: position 569 of record JAPLOH010000274.1, on the reverse strand, counting down.
ATCTCGACCAGCGAAATCAAGGTCTCGGTGCTGATCGGCGCCGACTATACCGAGCTTGCGGTGCGCGCTTTGCACACCGCTTATGGATTGGACGCTGCCTGATGGACCGCTCAACCGCCCGCGACACGCTGAACCGGCTGTGGGCGCGGGGCACCGCGTTCCTCGGCACCGAGGTCGCCATCATGGGCGGGGCGATGAGTTGGGTGAGCGAGCGAAACCTCGTCTCGGCGATCTCCAACGCCGGTGGTTTTGGGGTGGTCGCCTGCGGGGCGATGCCGCCTGAACTGCTGGAAAAGGAGATTGCCGCCACCCAGGCGCTGACCTCCAAGCCCTTCGCGGTCAACGTCATCACCATGCATCCGCAGGTCGATGACCTCGTGCGTGTCTGCATCGCGGCCAAGGTGAGCCATGTCGTGCTTGCTGGCGGCGTGCCGTCGGCGGCCGCGGTGCGTGCGGTGAAGGACGGTGGCGCCAAGCTGATCGCTTTCGCCCCGGCGCTGGGGCTGGCCAAGCGGCTGGTGCGCTCAGGGGCGGATGCCATCGTGATCGAGGGCAGCGAGGCCGGCGGG
>JAPLOH010000187.1 GCA_026400845.1 Alphaproteobacteria bacterium | reverse complement strand
GGACTACGTTGCCGCCCACGAGGTTGCCCATCTCCGCCACATGAACCATGGGCGCGAGTTCTGGGCCCTGGTCGGCACCCTTACCGACCATACCGACGCGGCCGTCGGCTGGTTGCGCGACGAAGGCCCCCGTTTGATGAGGATCGGCCAATGAGCGACCTCCGCCGCGTTCTCGCCGCCGCCGACATCGCCGCGCGCTGGCACAGCGACCAGCGCCGCAAGGGCGCGGCGCAGGAGCCCTATATCAACCACCTCCTCGAAGTCGCGCATCTCGTCACCGAGGCCACCGGCGGGCGCGACGCCGACCTCACCATCGCCGCGCTGCTGCATGACGCGATCGAGGATTGCGGCATCGCCGAGGCCGAAATCGCTGAGCGCTTCGGGGCGGATGTCGGCTCGCTGGTCGCCGCGGTGACCGACGACAAGGCGCTGCCCAAGGCCGAGCGCAAGCGCCTGCAGATCGCACATGCGGCCAAGAAATCCGACCGCGCGAAAATCCTCAAACTCGCCGACAAGACCAGCAATCTGCGGGCGATGAAGACCAGCCCGCCCGCCAACTGGCCCGTGGAACGCAAGCAGGAATACATCGCCTGGGCACGCGCCGTGGTTGCCGGCACCAGGGGCGCCAATCCGTGGCTCGAAGCGGTGTTCGACCACGCCGCCGCGGAGGCCGACGCCGCCGTGTGATCGCGCCGACCCCAGAAGAGACTGCAAGGAACCGTCCGCCCATGCGCCTGTCCCGCCTGCTGATCGCCAATCGCGGCGAAATCGCCATCCGTATCGCCCGCAGCGCCGCCGAGGCCGGCATCGCCACCACCGCCGTCTACTCCGCCGATGACGCCCAATCGCTGCACGTCCGTGCCACCGACCATGCGGTCGCTCTCCCGGGCAGCGGTCCCGCCGCCTATCTCGACATCGCCGCCGTCGTCGCTGCCGCCCGCGCCAATGGGTGCGACGCGATGCATCCCGGCTACGGCTTCCTCGCCGAGAACGCTGGCTTCGCGCGGGCCTGCGTGGCGGCCGGCCTTATTTTCGTCGGCCCCACGCCCGACGTGCTCGACCTGTTCGGCGACAAAGCCGCCGCCCGCCGCTTCGCCGCCCTCCATGGCGTCGACGTCATCGCCGGCACCGACGGGCCGACCACGCTGGCCCAGGCGCAGTCCTTCCTCGCCGATCTCGGCCCCGGCGGCGCCATCATGGTGAAAGCCATCGCCGGCGGCGGCGGCCGGGGCATGCGCCCGGTGACCGACCTTGCCCTGCTCCCGGCCGCCTTCGAACGCTGCGCCGCCGAGGCGCTCTCGGCCTTCGGCGACGGCACCCTCTACGTCGAACGCCTGTTCGTGCATCCCCGCCACATCGAGGTGCAGATCATCGGCGACGGCACCGGCGCGGTGGCGCATCTGTGGGAGCGCGAATGCTCCGTCCAGCGCGAGCGCCAGAAGCTGATCGAAATCGCGCCCGCCCCCTTCCTGCGCCCCGCCGTGCGCGACCGCATGCTCGCCGCCGCGGTGAAACTCGCATCCGCCGCCCGCTATCGCGGCGCCGGGACGTTCGAATTCCTGGTCGATGCCAGCGTGGACGGCCCCGACTTGGACGGCGACTCCGCCGCGATCGCCTTCATCGAGGCCAATGCCCGCATCCAGGTGGAGCACACCGTCACCGAGGAGGTGACCGGCATCGACCTGGTGCGCGCCCAGCTCGACATTGCCGGCGGCGCAACTTTGGCCGAACTGGGGTTGACCCAGGCCGATATCCCCAGCCCGCGCGGCATGGCGTTGCAAGCCCGCGTCAACCTCGAAACCATGGGCGCCGACGCCTCGGTGCGCGCGGCTGGCGGGGTGCTCAGCGCCTATGATCCACCGAGCGGGCCGGGGGTGCGGGTCGACGGCTACGGCTATGCCGGCTACCGCACCAATCCGCGCTTCGACAGCCTGCTGGCCAAGGTGATCGTCCATGCCCGCTCCGGCCGTCTCGCCGATGCGGCATCCAAGGCGGTGCGCGCGCTCGGCGAATTCCGCCTCGCCGGGGCGGCCTGCAATATCGGCTTCCTCCAGGCCCTGCTGACCCACCCCGATCTGCTGGCCGGCCGGCTGCACACCCGTTTCGTCGAGGAGCACATCGCCGCCCTCACCACGGCCGCCGCCACGCCTAGCCGCTTCTTCGAGCCCGCCGGCAGTGCCGCGCGCCGCCCCGGCGCCCGCGTCGATGCCACCGATCCGCTCGCCGTCGTCACCTACGGCAAGTCAGGCGCCGCCGCTGGGGAAACCCAGGACGCCACCGGCGACGTCACGGGCGACGTCACCGGCCCCGACGGCACCGAGGCGCTGCGCGCGCCGATGCAGGGCACCATCGTCAGCCTCGCCGCCGCCACCGGGGATACCGTGCTCGTCGGCCAGGAGGTGCTGGTGATGGAGGCGATGAAGATGCAGCACCCGATCGCCGCGACGGTCTCCGGCATCCTGCGGGTGCTGACGGACGAGGCCGGGGAAACCGTGTTCGAGGGCCATCCGCTCGCCTTCATCGAGCCGCGCGCCGAGCTTGGCGGAGCGGCGGCGGTCGATGTCCGCCCGGACCCCGACTATATCCGCCCCGATCTCGCCGAGGTGCTGGCCCGGCGTGCCCGCACCCTCGACGCCGCGCGGCCCAAGGCGGTCGCCCGCCGGCGCGCGACCGGGCAGCGCACGGCGCGGGAGAACATCGCCGATCTCGTGGACGGCGACAGCTTCGTCGAATATGGCGGCCTCACGCTTGCCGCCCGCCGAAGCACCACACCGCTCGAACAGCTCATCGACGAAACCCCGGCCGACGGTATCATCATGGGCCTCGCCACCATGGGCGCCGACCGCTTCCCCGAGGACAAGGCGCGGGTGATGGTCGCCCATTACGACTACACCGTGCTGGCCGGCACCCAGGGCCGCAGCGGCCACCGCAAGCAGGACCGCATGTACGAGCTCGCCGCCGAGCTGCGCATCCCCGTCATCCTGTTCGCCGAGGGCGGCGGCGGGCGCGGCAGCGACAGCGACGCGATCGGCGGCTCGGAGACCGACACCTTCTACCGCTTCGCCGCGCTCTCGGGTGGCGCGCCGCTGGTCGGCATCGCCTCCGGCCGCTGCTTCGCGGGCAACGCCGTGCTGCTCGGCTGCTGCGACGTCATCATCGCCACCGAAAACGCCACCATCGGCATGGCCGGCCCCGCGATGATCGAGGGCGGCGGGCTCGGGGTCTACCGGCCGGAGGAGGTCGGGCCGGTGAAAATGCAGGTCGCCAACGGGGTGGTCGACGTACTGGTGAAGGACGAGGCGGAGGCGGTCGCCACCGCACGGCAATACCTCTCCTACTTCCAGGGGCCGGCCCGCGACTGGACCAGCCCGGACCAGCGACTGCTCCGCCATGTCGTCCCCGAGGACCGCAAGCGCGGTTATGACATGCGCGAACTCATCGCCACCCTGGCCGATACCGGCTCGGTGCTCGAACTGCGCCGCGGCTGGGGGCACGGGATGATCACCGCCTTCATCCGCGTCGAGGGCCGCCCGATCGGCGTGATGGCCAACAACCCGCTGCATCTCGGCGGCGCCATCGACAGCGACGCCGCCGACAAGGCCGCCCGCTTCATGCAGCTCTGCGACGCGCATGACGTGCCGGTGCTCTCGCTGTGCGACAACCCCGGCAACATGGTCGGCCCCGAGGCCGAAAAGACCGCGCTGGTGCGGCATTGCTGCCGCGCCTACGTGGTGGGCGCCAATCTCTCGGTGCCGAGCTTCCTGGTGATGGTGCGCAAATCCTACGGGCTCGGCAAACTCGCGATGACCGGCGGCGGCATGAAGGTCGGCGTCTTCGCGGTGGCCTGGCCCACCGGGGAGTTCGGCGGAATGGGGCTCGAAGGCCAGGTCAAGCTCGGCCGCCGCAAGGAGCTTGCCGCCATCGAGGACCCCGCCGAACGGCTCGCGACCTACGAGAAATGGGTCGCCGAACTCTACGAGATCGGCAAGGCGCTCAACACCGGCTCGCAATTCCAGGTCGATGACGTGATCGACCCGGCGGAAACCCGCCGCTGGATCATCGCCGGGCTGCGCTCGGTGCCGCCCGCGCCGCCGCGCCAGGGCAAGAAGCGGCCCTGCGTCGACGGCTGGTAGGGCTCAGGGCGGCGACAGATAGGCCGTCGCGTGGCCAATCAGCCGCGCCTCGAACTCGATCCTCACCGGCACCACCGTCCGGCTGGCGCCAATGGGGGCGAACCAGGCGCGGTTGAGGTGGAGCTTCTGGCGATCCGCGGCGTCATAGTCTTTCAGGAAGCCGGCGAGTTGCCGCCCCTCGAAATCGCAGCGCACTGCGGGGCCGGCGAAGCTTGACCGGGAATCCGGCGCCAGCACCTCCTGCCCCGCCGGCCGCGCCACGACATCCATCACGCGCCGTCCGTCGAACAGCCGCGCCCGCCCGTCGCATTTGCCGGTGCGCGCCACCTCGCGCACGACGAACGCCAGGCCGCTCAGCGTGTCGACGCTATCGCGCTCCATCCCCGGCGGCACCGGCTCGCGGTCGTCCTCCAGCGCCGGAACCAGTTCCCGGGTGACCGGCTGACGGCTGACATAGTCGATCACCGCGCGGCGGACGTTGCCGCGCACGGTGCCCCATGTCGCGAAGCGCCAGGGCTCGGGGCCGGCGGCGCCCCAACTGCCCTGGGCGAAACTCTCGTTGCTCGATGGGAAGAAGGTACCGAGCAGCCCGGCCGTGCGGTAGGTCAGATCCACCCGGTAGTTCGTCTCGCCTATTTCGGTCGTGGCCTCCAGCAGCAGGATGTTGAACCCGGCCGCATAGACCGTATAGCGCAGCCGCTCGCCCGCCTCGCTCGCCGCGGGTGCGATCAACAGCAGCATCGTCAGCCATGCGCGGGCGTGGATCGACATTCACGTGCCTTGACAGAGGTTGGCCCGCAGACCTATCACGCCCCCCACGGAATGGGTGCGTAGCTCAGCGGCAGAGCATCGCCTTCACACGGCGGGGGTCACAGGTTCAATCCCTGTCGCACCCACCATTCCGGCCAGCATGTATCGAAAATAGGCGCCGCAGGGCAATCGGGCGAAGGGAAGCAAGCGGTTCTTTTTTGAAAAAAAGAACCAAAAAACTTTCTTCCGTGGCTTCGCGCTTTCCGCGGAGAGGGCGAAGCCAACGGATAAAAAGTTTTTGCTTCTTTTTTCAAAAAGAAGCGCTTCCTTCCGCCTCCTCGGCGCCTGTGCTGCGGGCGCAGAAGCACGACACCGCCACATCGATATCCGCCCGCGCAGCAGCGAAATCGAGGCGCTGTCGGATCATCGCCGCCTCGACCGTCTCGCCGCGGCGTTCGAGGCAGCTCAGCAAGCCGCGTAAGGCCCAGACATTGTCGGGATGGATCTGCGCACGCGGCAGCGCGCCGGCGAGGCCGAGGTCTTCGCGATAGACGATCTCCGCCTCGGCGGCGCGGCCCTGTTCCAGGAGCAGCGCGCCGAGCGCGTGGCGGACCGGCTGCATCCACCCCCAGGGCTCCTCGTAGGGCAGCGCATCCTCCAGCATCACCGCGGCGCGCAGCCGGGCGAAGGCAGCGTCATGCTCGCCGCGGCGATAGGCGATCTCGCCTTCAAGCATGTCCTCGGCGATGGCCAGCACCTGCGGCGCGCTGACGTTGACCATGTGCCGCCGTTCCTCCGGCACGCGAAGTGCTGCGGCACGGAACAGCGCCTGCTCCGCCTCGGCCTCGGCGACATTGCCCATCGCGGCATGGGCGACGCCCTTGGCGTAGTGGATGGTGGCGACCGTGGTGAGGTAGAGGTCGCGATCCTCGGGCAAGGGCTGCTCGATGATCTCGGCCCATTTGCCGAAACGGATATAGACGTGCTGGCGCACCGCGTACCAGCTCTCCAGGAAATCGGCCATCGGCGGCGATGGGATGCGCAGCAGCGCCTCCGGCATGGTCTCTATCAACCCGTTGGCGGCGGCCAAGGCGGGGGCGTACTGGCCGAGGAACATCGCCCCGTAGGCGGCGAAGTGGTAATTGTGGAACCGGTAGCCGGAGTAGAAATTCATCGCGCCGGCGCGATCGTAGTATTTCCGGTCCGCCACGATCGCCTTCTGGTTCCACAGCATGGCGTCGCGATACTCACCGCACTGGATGTCGATATGCGAGGGCATGTGCACGAGGTGCCCCATGTCCGGGCACAGCTCGCGGAGCCGGTCGCCGCTGAGCAGCGCGGCTTCGGGGTGCGGCGACATTTCCATGAGGTGGACATGGAGATGGAGCAGGCCGGGATGGCGGGTCGCGCCGGGGACCATGCGGAACGCGGTGTCGAGCACCTCCTTGGCCTCCAGCGTGCCGGCCCCCGGGGTCGGCTCGCCTGTCCGCAGGTCCCACATCAGCCAGGGCGTGCGGTTCATGATCGCCTCGACGAACACCAGGCGAATATCGAGGTCCCGGGGCTGGGCGCGATGGGCGGCGCGCATCGCGTCGGTGAAGGCGTCGTTCCAGGGGCTCTGATCCTCGATCGGGTCGCGCTGCGGGAAGCGGGTGGCGAGCGCCTCGATGAGGGCGCGCTCGGCGCGGGTGACGTCGCCCACGCGCGCGAGCGCTTCCTGGCTGGCGTCGAAGGCAATGGCGAGGTTCTTGGCCTTGGCCTTGGGGTCCTGCTTGTCCCAGGGATAGTTGTAGTTGGGGCCGGTGGCGTAGGCGACGCCCCAATGGGCCATGGCGCAATCGGGGTCGGCCAGCAGCGCCTGCCGGAAGCAGTGGACCGCCTCCTCGTGATGGAAGCCGAAGCACCAGT
>JAPLOH010000075.1:18103-22961 GCA_026400845.1 Alphaproteobacteria bacterium | reverse complement strand
GCAGCGCATCGAGCGGCCCCGCGGCCGTGCCGGTCGCCACCCGCGCCGACGCCCGCCCGATCGCCCAGCGATACAGCCCGCGTTGCACCCAGGTGGCGCCGGAGGTGCCCACCGTGATGGCGGCGTGCAGTTTCTCCCAGATGCGGGGAATGGCGAACATCACCGTGGGCCGCACCTCCTGGAGGTTCTCCGGCACCGTCTCGGCACTTTCCACCAGGTTGCTGATGGTGCCGCAGTGCAGCGCGAGATAGAGGCCGAACACCCGCTCGGCGACCAGGCTCAGCGGCAGGAAGGCGAGGCGCTCATCCGCCCCCCCCTGCCCCGTGGCCGCCGCGGCGCCTTCCACCTGCGCCAGCACGTTGGCATGGCTCAGCGCCACCAGCCGCGCCGGCTCGGAGGTGCCGGAGGTGCCGGCCATGATGGCGATATCCGCGGGCCGCACCGCCGCCACCGCCGCATCCCAGGCCCCAGGCCGCGCCGCATCGGCGGCCGCCCCTCGGGCCGCGAAGGCGTCGAGGCTTTCGCACATCGGGTCGGCGAACTCGCGCAGCCCCTTCATGTCCATGATGACGATGCGCTGGAGCGCCGGGCAGTCGCCGCGGATCTCCAGCACCTTGTCGAGCTGTTCCTCGTTCTCGACGAACACCAGGCGGCAGCCCGACTCGCGCAGCGTGCCCGCGGTGACGTCACCCGGGTCGGTCGGCGTGAGGCCGATGGCGATGCCGCCGGCACCCTGGATCGCGATGTCGGCGGCGATCCAGTCCGGCCCGGTCTCGGCGAGGATGCCGGCGACCGCGCCGCGCCCGATGCCGGAATCGGCGAGCGCCATGCCGATGGCGCGGATGCGCGCGCCCAGCATCGCCCAGGTGACCGCCTGCCAGATGCCGCGATCCTTTTTGCGCAGGATCGTCACCGGCCCCTGCGCGCCCACGCGGTCGAACACCATCGCCGGCAGGCTGGATGTGTTGGGGTGGGATGTCATCGCCATAGCTTCTTCTTCTTCCACCGCCGGTGCCCGCGCGCGCCAGAATCCTTCTGGCCGAGGTAGAATTCCTTGATGTCGTCCTTCTCCATCAGCACCGCGCAGCGGTCTTCCATCACGATCCGCCCGACCTCCAGCACATAGCCGTAATCGGCGGTTTTCAGCGCGATATGGGCGTTCTGCTCCACCAGCAGGATCGCCACGCCGCGCTCGCGGTTGATGCGCTTGACGATTTCGAAGATCTGCGTGACCAGGATCGGCGACAACCCGAGCGAAGGCTCGTCGAGCAGCAGCAGCTTCGGCTGGCCCATCAGCGCCCGCGAGATCGCCAGCATCTGCTGTTCGCCGCCCGACAACTGGCCCGCGCGCTGCTGCGCGCGCTCCTTGAGCCGGGGAAAATAGCCGTAGCACATCTCCAGGTCGCGGGCGATCTCGTCCTTGTCGTTGCGGGTGAAGGACCCCATCATCAGGTTCTCGGCCACGCTGAGGAAGGGGAATATCTCACGCCCCTCCGGCGAGTGGCAGATGCCCTGGCGCATCACGCGGTCCGGCGTCAGCCCGCCGATGTTCTGCCCCTGGAAACTCACCTCGCCGCGCTCGGCATCGAGCACGCCCGAAATCGTGCGCAGGATCGTCGTCTTGCCCGCGCCATTGGCGCCCAGCACGGTGACGATGCTGCCCTGCTTGACCTCGATCGACACGCCGCGGATCGCCTGGATCGGCCCGTAGAAGGTCTCGATATTGGAGACCTTGAGCAGGGTCTCGCTCATGGCTCGCCTCCGATATAGGCCCGGATCACCTCGGGATCGCTCTGCACCTCGGCCGAAGTGCCCATCGCCAGGATGCGCCCGTAGTTCAGCGCCATCACCCGGTCCGACACCGCGCTCACCAGTTTCATGTCGTGCTCGACCATGATGACGGTGATGCCGAGGTCTTTCTTGATGTCATCGATCCAGTAGGCCATCTCCTCGGTCTCCTCGACGTTGAGGCCCGAGGAGGGCTCGTCGAGCAGCAACAGCCTGGGCTCGGTGCACAAGGCGCGGCCAAGCTCCACCACCTTGCGCACCCCGTATGGCAGGTTGGCGATCAGGCTGTCGCGGTGGCGTTGCAGCCCGAGGAAGGCGATCACCTCCTCGGCCCGCTTGCGATGCTCGACCTCGGCGCGCGCCACCGACGGCAGGAAGGCCAGTTGCGAGAACAGGCCGACCTTGGAGTGGCAATGCCGCCCGATCAGCAGGTTCTGCAGCAGGGTCGCGTTGGGAAACAGCTCGATGTTCTGGAACGTGCGCGCGATGCCGAGCCCGGCGATCATGTGCGGCGGCGTCTCGGTGATGTCCTTCCCGTCGAAATGCAGGCGTCCGGTGCTCGGGTTGTAGATGCGGCTGATGAGGTTGAAGATCGTCGTCTTGCCGGCGCCGTTCGGCCCGATGATGGAAAACACCTCGCCGGGCCGCACCTCGAAGGAGACGCCCTCCACGGCACGGATGCCGCCGAAGCGGATGCCGAGATCCGTCACACTGAACAACACGCTTGCGCTCATCGCAGCCGCTCCGACTTGGCGTAGCTTTTTTGCCTGCGGAATGCGCTCGCCTTGTGCATGGGGAAGTTCTTGAAATAGGCCTTCACCTTCATCCACCGCCCGTTGATGCCCATCGGCTCGTACATGATGCACAACACCAGGATGAGCCCGAAGATCGAGGGTTCGAGCCCGGGCATCCGCCCGAGCCAGTTCGGCAGATCGTCACGCACCAGCGCGATGCCCTGCGGCAGCAGGCGCATGAACATCGCCCCGAAAATCGCCCCGTGCAGCGAGCCGAGCCCGCCGACGAACACGATGGTGACAAGCTGGATCGACAGCAGCACGTCAAACGCGTCCGGCGCGAGGTGGCGCACGTAATGCGCGAACAATCCGCCCGCGAGCCCGGTGATCGCCGCCGAGAGGCCGAAGGAGATCGTCTTGTACAGCGCCAGGTTGATGCCCATGCTCTGCGCCGAGACCTCGCTGTCGCGGATGGCGACGAAGGCGCGGCCGAGCGGCGAGCGCAGCACGTTGAGCGCCAGCCAGATCACCAGCAGCAGGCCGATCAGCGACATGTAATAGACGCCGTTCGGGCCATCGAGCTTGATGCCGAACAGGAAGGGCGACTTCACCGGCAACCCGTCGAAGCCGCCCGTCACGTGCTCCCATTTCTGCAGCACGGTGCCGACGATGCTGCCGAACGCGAGCGTGGCGATGGCGAGATAGAGCCCGCTCATCCTCAGCGTCGGGATGCCGATCGCCACCCCCGCGAAACCCGTCACCAGGGCGGCGGCCGGCAGGGTGACGTAGAACGGCAGCCCGCGCGACAGCAGGATCGCCTCCGTATAGGCGCCGATGCCGAGAAAGGCCGAATGCCCCAGGCTCACCAGCCCGGTATAGCCGGTCAGCAGCATCAGCCCGACGCCGGCGATGGCGAAAATGAACAGCCCGGCGAGCTCGCCGACGTAGAATTCGCCGGAGACCAGCGGAATGGCGCAGAGCGCGATCAGCAGCAGCCCATACCACCAGCGCGCACTCGGCTGGCGCCAGAAGCGGATATCCTGCTCGTACAATGTTTTGAAAGGACGGCGCATTCCGGTCACACCCGCTTGCGGATCGTCTTGCCGAACAATCCTTCGGGGCGAAGGATCAGAACCGCAAGCAACACGATGTTAGACGTCACGTCCTGGAAGCCGGGCGGCAGGAAATACCCCGAAAGCTGCTCGACCACGCCGACGATCACCCCGCCGATCACCGCGCCCGGAATCGAGCCGAAGCCGCCGAGCACCGCGGCCGCGAAGGCCTTGATGCCGAGGAAGCCCATGTTCACGTCGATCATCGACACCGGCGCCAGCAGCACGGCGGCCACCGCCGCGACACCCGCCGAGATCGCCCAGATCAGCGAGAAGATCCGCCGGACGGGGATGCCCATGTAATAGGCCGCCAACTGGTTCTGCGAGGCCGCCTGCATCGCCACGCCCAGGCGGGTGCGGCTGAAGAAGAGATACAGCACCCCGCACAGCACCAGCGTGCCGACGATGATCGACACATTGTCCTGCCCCAGCACCAGGCCGCCGATGTTGACGGTCTTGTTGGTGAAGGGCGTCATGAAGCCGACCGAATCGTACGTCCAGGCCAGCCCGGCGCCGGCGCGGAAAATAAACGCGAGGCCGAGCGTGAGCATCACCACCGCGAATTGCGGCTGGCCGATCACCCGGCGCAGCACCACCGCATCAAGCAGGAAGCCGAGCGCCGCCGTCACCGCGATCGCCAGGCCGAAGCCCACCCAGTAGTTCATCCCGAATTGATGGATGAAGCTGTACGCGACGAAGGCGCCGAGCATCATGATGTCGCCCTGGGCGAAATTCACCATCTCGGTGGCCTTGTAGATCAGCACGAAGCCGAAGGCGATGAGGCCGTAGATACAGCCTGACGCAGCGCCATTGACGACAAGTTGCAGCAAACGCGCAGCGTCGTCCATCCAGACCCTCCCTATCGCTTGGCCCGCGATGGGGCGACCAGCTTGTGCTTCTCCGCCAAAGGTATGCGTTCCGAGTCCGCGCCGTCAATTGCGTATTTCGCCGGAGCCGGCGAGGATGGCGGCCACGTCACGATCTACATATCGAGGAGAACAGCGATGGCAAAATTCCGCATGGGCGAACTCACCGGCGGCGAGGCCCGCGCACTCGCCACCCGCCAGCCCGTCATCCTGCTGCCGCTCGGCAGCCACGAGGACCAGGGGCCGCACGCGCCGATGGGGGACTACCTCTCGGCCGAACGCGTCGCCGAACGCATCGCCGAAGCCGCCACCGCCGCCGGCGTCGAGACCGTGGTCGCCCCGGTGCTGCCCTTCGGCG
>JAPLOH010000075.1:15826-18098 GCA_026400845.1 Alphaproteobacteria bacterium | reverse complement strand
ATTTCGGCACCATGCCGATGGGCATCGCCCTCTCGCAATCCACGCTCCGCGCCGTGCTGGCCGACATGCTGTCCTGCCTGCTGCGCCACGGCCTCACCCGCATCATCGTCATCAACGGCCATGGCGGCAACGTGCAGGCGGTGCATGAGGTGACGCAGGATATCTACCGCGAGAGCAAAATCCTGATCCCCAGCTTCTACCTCTGGCGCGTCGCCTACTCCTATCTGCCGGGCATCCTCGGCGCGGAGGTCGCCGCCAAATCCGCCGGCCACGGTGCGGACCCGCTGACCTCCGTGATGATGCACCTCTTCCCCGAGTGGATCCGCCACGACATGGTGCCGCCCAAGCCCACCGCCCCCACCGTCATGGGCAGCCCGGTGATCAACTTCGGCGCCATCCGCTTCGCCGGCGCGGAAATCGCCGTCCCCGTCGAACTCGACGAAATCGCCCCCAACGGCGTCTGGGCCGGCGACCCCGGCCTCTGCTCCGCCGAAACCGGCGCCGCCCTGGTGGCAAAGCTGGTCGAGGTCGGCGTCAAACTCGCCCAGCACATCGCCGGCACCTGAGCCGCATCGGGAAGCAAGGCAAGGGGCCGCCGCCCCTCGCCTTCCCTTTCCAATGCCCCCGCGACGGCGGAGGGGAATGGGAGTTGAACCCACCTGGGACCGTCTGACGGCCCCTACCGGATTTGAAGTCCGGCCGCCCCACCGGGGGCGGTTCCCCTCCATTGCTAGGCCGCGAACTGGGCCTTGCGCCGTGGGTCGACGCGGCGGAGGTCACCGCGGCGAATGGTCAGGCCGTGGCGGTCGAAGTATTCCAGCACCTGGATCGCCACCTTCCGTCCGGCGTTGAAATCGCCCGCCCCCAGCATGTCGCGAAACGCCGCCGCGTTGAAGCCCTCGCCCGTATCGAGCGTGGCGGCGATGGCGGCCATTTCGGCGACGACGGCGCGCAGGAAGAAATGATCGGGCGCGACCTCGATGAGATCGCCCTGCCGCGCGACGGTTTTGAGCAGCACGCGCACCCGGCGTTCATCGGCCTGATGGGTGCCGGCGAGGTCGCGCACCCGGGGCGGGCGGAAGCGGATATCGCCGTCGAGGTCCTGGGCGATGGCGCCCCACAAGGCCGCGTCCGCCTCGGCAAGCCGGGGCGCATGGTCAGGCAGGCGCAGCCAAATACCGCGCGCGACGAGGTCGCCCGTGGCCTGGAGGGCGGCGATCAGGGCGGCGAAGCTCGCCGGTGGTGGTGGTGGATCGAGTGCGCGGCGCAACTGGCCGGCGTTCATGCCGGGCTGGTCGGGGTGGTTGCGATGATGGGCGCCGAGCAACGCCGCGATGCGGGCGCGGAGCGCATCGCGCACCGGGGCGGCGATGACATGGGCGGGGCCGAGCGCCACCAGCCCCGCCTCGACGGCAGCGGTGGCGGGGTCGCGCAGCGCACGATCGCGGCCGAAGCCCGCGAGGTCGACCAGGAATGGCGGGCACGCCGCCATCCGCCGCAGCGCCTCGGCGGGCTCGGTGGCATCCAGTGCGGCGAGCAGCGCGAGGCGCTCCTGGGTGCGGCGCCTGCGGTCGGGCGGGTGCAGATCGAGGATCACCCCGCCGCCGATGGTGCGTGCGGCGCTGATGTCGCGCAGCACGATACGGTCCATGGCGGCCGCGGCGATCGGTGCGTCGAGCACGAGTTGCACGAGGCCGCTGCATCCCGGCTCGATCGGCGCGCCGAGCGGCACCGCGCGGCCCAGCACTTCGGCGGCGGCATGATGCAACCGGATCGGCATCCACACGCCGAGCGGCCTGGCCTCCTCGGCCAGCAGGGTGATCCGCGCGTCGATCCGCCGGGTCGGCGCGTGCAGCACGGGGTCCAGCACCATCGCGCCGCGGCGCACCGACTCGGTGGACACTTCGGGGCCGGCGAGGTTGATGGCGCAGCGATCGCCGGCGGCGGCGGTCTCCGCGGCGGCGTTCTGCCGGTGCAAACCGCGCACGCGGGCGGTGATGCCGAGGGTCGAGACCGTCACCTGGTCGCCGAGCGCGATGCGGCCGGAGAGCACCGTGCCGGTCACCACCGTGCCGGCACCGGCGATGGTGAAGCTGCGATCGATGGCGAGACGGAAACGCTGTGCATCGGAACGCCCGCTCTCCGGCAGCGCCGCAAGCATGGCGGCCAGCTCCGCCATGCCTTCGCCGGTAACGCTGGAAACCGGCACGATCGGCGCCCCCTCCATAGGGCCGCCGGCTAGCAGCGCGGCGATCTCGCCATGCACGGCGGC
>JAPLOH010000075.1:0-15798 GCA_026400845.1 Alphaproteobacteria bacterium | reverse complement strand
CCACCAGGTCCGCCTTCGTGAGCGCGACGACGGCGCGGGCGTGGCCGATCAGACGGGCAATGGCGACGTGTTCGCGGGTCTGCGGCATCACCCCGTCATCCGCCGCCACCACCAGCAGCACCACGTCGATGCCGTGGATGCCCGCCAGCATGGTGTGGATCAGCCGCTCATGGCCCGGCACGTCGACGAAGCCGATCACCCGCCCGCCCGGCTGCTTCCAGTAGGCGAAGCCGAGCTCGATGGTGATCCCGCGCACCTTCTCCTCCTTCAGCCGATCGGGGTCGGTGCCGGTGAGGAACTTCACCAGGGAGGATTTGCCGTGGTCGATATGCCCGGCGGTGCCGATGATCATGCGAGCTGCGCGAGCAGCACCGCGGCATCCTCCAGGCACCGAAGGTCGAGCCGCAGCGCGCCGTGGCGGATGGTGCCGATCACCGGCACCGGGAGCCCACGCAGCCGCGCCGCGAGTGCCTCCACCGCGGCGCCCGACGCACGGCCGGCAGGCGTGAGCGCGATGCCGGCGCTCGGGATGGTCTCGACCGGCATTGCGCCGGAGCCGATCTGGCTTTGGCAGTCGATCACCTCGGCCGCCCATCCTGTCCCGGCCCAGGCGGCGAGCGGGGCGGTGAGACGTTCGGACAGCGCGCGGATCTCGGCGGCCGGGCGGGCGAGCAGCCGCAGGGTGGGCAATTCGGCGGCGAGGCGGTCGGGGTTGCGGTAGAGCCGCAGCGTCGCCTCCAGCGCGGCGAGGCGGATCTTGTCGAGCCTGAGCGCGCGCTTCAGCGGATGTTTCGCGCAGCGTGCCACCAGGTCCCGCCGCCCCACGATGAAGCCGGCCTGCGGCCCGCCGAGCAGCTTGTCGCCGGAGAAGGTGACCAGATCGGCGCCGTCGCGGATCGCGTCCGCGACCGTGCGCTCGCGCGGCAGCCCGTGGCGGGTGAGATCGATCAGCGTGCCGGAGCCGAGATCATCCAGCAGCGGGACCTCGCCGGCATGGGCGATCGCCGCCAATTCCCGCGGCGCGACCTCGGCCGTGAAGCCCTCGACGCGGTAATTCGAGGTATGCACCTTCATCACCAGCGCGGTGGCCGGGCCGATGGCGCCTTCATAGTCGCGCGCATGGGTGCGGTTGGTGGTGCCGACCTCGACGAGCCGCGTGCCGGCGGATTCCATGATCGCCGGCAGGCGGAAACTGCCGCCGATCTCGATCAGCTCGCCGCGCGAGACGATGGTCTCTCGCCCAGCTGCCAGCGCCGACAGGGCCAGCACCAAAGCGGCCGCGTTGTTGTTGACGGCGATTGCGTCCTCCGCCCCGGTCAGTTCGCACAGCAGCGCGCGGACATGATCGTCCCGCTCGCCACGCCCACCGGTGGCGAGGTCGAACTCCAGCGTCGCGGCATGGCGCATCGCCTCGGTCGCCGCGGCAATCGCGGCTTCGGCGAGCAAAGCGCGGCCGAGATTGGTGTGCAGCACCGTGCCGGTGAGGTTCAGCACCGGGCGCAACGAGGGCACCGCCGCCGCTTCCAGCGCGGATATCGCCGCCAGCGCCACCTGGTCCGGCACGGCTGCGAGTTCGCCCACCCGCACCCGCGCCAGCGCCGCCCGGATCGCCACCGCCGTCGCTTCGTGGCCGAACCGCGCCACCGCTGCCGCGCCGGGGGCACTGCGTAGAACACGATCGACGGAGGGGGGGCGAACCGACATCGGGCCCAGCATGGCGGGCAAGCCGGGCTCAGCGCAATCCGGCGGCGCCGTCAGCTGCGCCGCGCCTGGGATGCCCCCAACAAGATGCCCGCGACGATGATGATCGCCGCGCCGATCCAGGTCGCGGCGTCCGGCAGGTCACCGAACCCGACATAGCCGACCGCCACCGAGCCGATCAGCTGCAAATACTGGAACGGCGAGACGATCCCCGCCGGCGCCAGTTGCAACGCCTTGGCGACGCAGAAATGTCCCAGCGCGCCCAACACCCCCATACCGCAGAAGAAGAAGATATGCGGCGCGCTCACTGGCGTTTTCCACACCAGCGGAAGCACCAGCAGCACGGCGAAGGAGCCGACCACGGAACTGTAGATCGCCGAGGTTTCGGGGCTGTCGATGGTAGAGATGCGTCGCGTGAGGATCTGATACAGCGCGTAGAAGGTGGCGCTGGCGACGACGAACAGCGAGGCCCAGTGGAACAGCGCGCCGCCCGGCCGGATCACGATCAGCACCCCGGCGAACCCCACCGCGAGCAGCGCGACCCGCAGCTTCGTCGTCCGTTCCCCCAGCAGCGGCCAGGCGAGCAGCGTGACGATCAGCGGCGCGGTCATGCTGATCGATGCGGCCATGGCGATCGGGATGTAGGTGATGGCGAAGAAGAAGCAGAGATTGGAGGAGGACAGCAGCGCCGAGCGCAAAATCTGCGTCCCCGGGCGGCGGGTCCGCAGCATCGCCAACCCATGCCGCGGCAGGAAGGCGGCCAGCATGAACACCACATGGCCGAAGGCGCGCGCCCAGGAGACCTGGAGCGAGTTGTAGTCGGCGCCGAGGGTTTTCGCGAACCCGTTCATCACCGGGAACAGCACGCCCGATCCGCACATGAAGAGGATACCGAGCACCAGCCGCGGATCGAACTTCGCCGGCAGCGCGCGCAACAGGTTCATCCCCGGGGCGCCGCCGCGCGCGAAAGCCGGTCGTTGATGGCGAGCCCGAGCCCATCCCGCGGCACCGTCATCACCGCGATCCGCACGAGGCCGCGGGTTTTCCCTTCGGTATCGAGCCACCGCAGCCCGGCGAACAGCCGGGCCGCCGCCTCGACAGCATCGCCCGCCGCGCTCAACTGGAACACTGCCCCGGCGCCCGGCAGCGGCGGCCCGAAAGCCAGCAGCGCCTCGTCGGGCGCCACATCGCGCGCGCCGAGGCGCAATGGCAGGGACGGCGCATAATGCGATGCGAGCATGCCGGGCGACCGCAGCACGCTTGCCTCGCCGGCCCGGCAGACCGGGCCGATCCGCGCCTCGATCGCCTCCACCGCCAGCCCACCCGGCCGCAGAAGAACGGGCTGGAGCAGCATGGGCCGCGCGCCGGTGAGGTCGAGCACCGTCGATTCGACACCGACCGGGCACGGCCCGCTGTCCAGCACGGCGGCGATACGGGCATCGAGCCCGTCCAGCACATGCGCCGCCGTGGTCGGGCTCACCTGGCCAGAGCGGTTGGCCGAAGGCGCCGCGACCGGCCGCCCGACCGCCGCCAGCAAAGCCAGCGCCACCGGATGCGCCGGCACCCGCACCGCCAGTGTGTCGAGCCCGGCGCCGGCCAGCAGGTCCACCCGGCATGCCGCATTGCGCGGCAACACCAGGGTCAGCGGACCCGGCCAGAACGCCGCCGCCAGCGCTCGCGCCGCATCGTTGGCGATGACATCGCGGAACGCCTCCGCCGCGTCCGGATAATGGGCGATCAGCGGATTGAACTGCGGCCGGCCCTTGGCGGCAAAAATCCCGGCCACCGCCCGCCCGTCGGTCGCATCGCCACCAAGCCCGTAGACGGTCTCGGTGGCGAAGGCGACCAGATGGCCGTCCCGCAGCAGCCGCGCCGCCCGGGCCACCCCGGCGGCGTCATCGGCGAGACGCTCGGTCAACCCTGCGCGGGCGGCAGCCGGCCCCAGCAAATGAAGCCGGGGTTCTCCCAGCCGGCCTTGCCATAGCTGAACGGCGCGCCGGTATTGGCCACCAGCACCGCGCCGCCAGCCGCCTCCACCACTGCCTGGGCGGCCGCGGTGTCCCATTCCATGGTGCGGCCGAAGCGCGGGTAGAGGTCGGCGATGCCCTCCGCCACCCGGCAGAACTTCAGCGCCGAGCCGATGTTGAGCAGCGAGGCGATCTTCCGCCCCTCCAGATACGGCGCCAGCCGCGGATCATCGGCATCATGGCGCGAGGCCACCACCGCCATCCCCTCGGCCGGAATTTCACGCGTCGAAATCGCCACCTGCCCCGCCGCGCTGCGCTTCCAGGCGCCGACGCCCACGATGCCGCCGAACAACTCGCCCTGCGCCGGCGCACCCACCACGCCGAGCACCGCGCGGCCGTTGCGCACCAGGCCGATGCAGACCGCAAACTCGTCCCGCCCCGCCGAGAACTCCCGCGTGCCGTCCAGCGGATCGACCAGCCAGAACGCCGCGCCATGCTCGGGCAGATGGCCGCCGGCGACCTCCTCCTCGGCCACCACCGGAATATCCGGCGTCGCCGCCCGCAGCCCCGCCACGATCACCGCCTCGGCGGCATGATCGGCCTCCGTCACCGGCGAGGCGTCCGACTTGCGGGTCACATCGAAGCCGCGCGCCCGGACTTCGAGAATTTTCGCGCCGGCCTGTTGCGCCAAGTCGAACGCGATATCGAGAAGGGTCATGTCATCCATGGCCCTTCATACCCTGCGCCCGCCGATCGTCCAATCACGTTGGCGCAACCCTGGTCATTCCGTCCCCCATCCAGCCCTTGCGTCACGCCACCGCGCGCCGGACAATCAGGCGGCCAAAACAGGAGCTCGCCGTGGATTTCGTCGTTCGCAATGCCCGCCTCGCCTGTGACCCGGTGAACAAGGTCGACATCGGCGTGCGCGACGGCAAGATCGCCTTCATCGGCAGCGGTATCGCCACCGACAGCCCCCGCGTGTTCGACGCTGACGGCTGCCTGGTGTGTGCCGGGTTCTGCGAAACCCATATCCACCTCGAAAAGTCCCGCATCCTCGAGCGCTGCGCGCCCGAGGACGGCCGCAATGCCATGGCGGTCAAGCGCGTCTCGGAGGTGAAACACACCTTCACCGTCGAGGACGTCGTCGCCCGCGCGCGCCAGACCCTCGAACGCTGCATCGAGAACGGCGCCACCCGCATGCGCGCCCATGTCGAGGTCGATCCCCTGGTCGGCCTGCGCGGCTTCGAGGGGGTGCAGCACCTCGCCCGTGAATACGCCTGGGCGATCGACATCGAGATCTGCGTCTTCCCGCAGGAGGGCCTCACCAACAACCCCGGCACCGACGAACTCATGGTGGAGGCGCTCAAGCGCGGCGCCCGCGTCATCGGCGCCGCACCGGGCTACGATACCGACCACGCCGCCCAGATCCGCCGCATCTTCCACCTCGCCCATGAATTCGACGTCGACATCGACATGCATCTCGATTTCGGCAACACGCCCGACGAGATGGACATCCCGCTGGTGTGCGACCTCACCGAGCAATACCATTTCGGCGGCCGCGTCACCGTCGGGCACATGACCCGACTGTCAACCATGAAGCTCGACGACCTCAAGGCGATGGCCACCCGTATCGCCAATGCCGGCGTCGCCGTCACCGTGCTGCCGGCCACCGAACTGTTCCTGATGGGCCGCGACCAGACCGACAACGTCCGCCGCGGCCTCGCCGATGTGAACCTGCTGGCCGAACACGGGGTCAACTGCTCGCTCTCCACCAACAATGTCCTCAATCCATTCACCCCGATGGGCGATTGCAGCCTCATCCGGATGGCCAACCTGCAGGCCAATTGCTGCCAGATCGGCACCGGCTCCGGCATGCGCGAACTCTTCTCCATGCTCACCGACCGCTCGGCCCGGCTGATGAACCTCAAGGACTACGGCACTGCGGTCGGCCATCCCGCCGACTTCGTGGTGATCGACGCCACCACGCCCGAACAAGCCGTCGCCGAACTCCGCCTGCCGCTCGCGGTGTTCAAGCGCGGCCACCTCACCGTGACGCGCACGCGCCCGACGATCCATCGGCCGGGGTGAGGGGCGCAAATCGTTAACGCCGTCCGTTGACCCGGGCGTGATGATGCGTTGCGCCGGCTGCGCCACACAGGGACATGGCCCTCTCATTCCTGCGCGGATTGCTCAGATCCTCCACTGCCCGGCCGCCCGGCTTCGCCGAGCAGCCGACGCCGCTCATGCCGCCGGGCGCGCCGGCATTCAGCCCTGCCCTCCCGTTCCCCAGCACCGGCCCGCACGGGCACCGCGAACGCATGCGCAGCAAGCTGCTGGAGCGCGGGCCGGACGCGCTGGCGGACTACGAGTTGCTGGAAATGCTCCTGTTTTTCGCCCAACCCAAGGGCGACACCAAGCCCCTGGCCAAACGCCTGATCAACCAGTACGGCAGCTTCGGCGCCGTGCTGGCCGCGCCGCAGGAGGCCCTGTTGCAAGCCACCGGCCTCGGCCCGCACAGCGTCGCCGCGATCAAACTCGTCCAGGCATCGGCCCTGCGCCTGGCCCGCTCCGAGGTCGCGGAGGCACCGGTGCTCGCCAATTGGGACCGCCTGATCGACTATCTGACCGCGGCCATGGCGCGCGAGAAAGTGGAGCAGTTCCGCATCCTGTTCCTCGACACCCGCAACCGTCTGCTGGCTGACGAGAAACAGGCACGCGGCACGGTCAATCACACGCCGGTGTACCCGCGCGAAGTGGTCAAACGCGCCCTCGAACTCCACGCCACCGCCCTTATCCTGGTCCATAACCACCCCAGCGGCGACCCGCGCCCCTCGGACGAAGACATCGAAATGACCGCGCAAGTACGCCACGCGGCGGAAGCGCTGGGGATCGTGGTGCATGACCACATCATCATCGGCAACGGAAAATGGTGCAGCCTGCGGCGGGAGGGGTACCTGTAACCGACGATCGTGAACCCGCCTCGATGCCGGCATGGAGCACGTCGCTCTCGGCTGAAGTTGCCTCGATTGCCCTGTGGGAGCGGCCGCGGTCAGACTCCCCGTGCCGAAGGCGTGGGCGCGCAGAGCGTCGTCAACCGAGATATCCTGCCGTGCCTACGTAGATGTCGCTTGCCAACCGAATTGACGGAACGGTCACCAATAGCGTCGGTTTGGATCAGATCAGGGCGTCGCGGCCCATTTCGAGGTATTTCTCGCGCCGCTTCATGCGCAGGGTCACCGGGTCGAGCAGCGTCAGTGGCGCCAGGGCCGCGGCTACGGCGTCGCCCACCGCGGTGATTGCCGCCTGGGGCTCGCGATGCGCGCCACCCATCGGCTCGGCGATGATGGCGTCGATCAGTTTGAGGCGCTTGAGGTCCTCCGCGGTGATTTTCAGCGCCTCGGCCGCCTGCGGCGCCTGGGCGGCGTCCTTCCACAGGATCGCGGCGCAACCCTCCGGCGAAATCACCGAATAGATCGCGTGCTCCATCATCAGCACGGCATCGCCGGCGGCGAGCGCGATGGCGCCGCCGGAGCCGCCTTCGCCGATGATGGTCGCCACGACGGGCACCGGCGCCTCGAGGCAGGCCTCGATCGATCGGGCGATCGCCTCGGCCTGGCCGCGCGCCTCCGCCTCGATGCCGGGGAAGGCGCCCGAGGTGTCGACGAACGTGAGGATCGGCAAGCCGAAGCGGCCGGCGAGTTCCATCAGCCGCCGTGCCTTGCGGTAGCCCTCCGGCCGCGCCATGCCGAAGTTATGGGCGACGCGGCTTTCGGTGTAGGTGACCTTCTCGGTGCCGAGCACCACCACCGAGCGGCCGCGGAACCGGCCGAGGCCGCCGATCACCGCGGCGTCGTCGGCGAAGGCGCGATCCCCGGCGAGCGGCGTGAAATCGGTGATCAGCGCGGCCACGTAGTCCTTCGCCTTGGGGCGTTCGGGGTGCCGCGCGACCTGGGTCTTCTGCCATGCCGTCAGCTTGGCATAGGTCGCGCGGAGCTGGCGGTCGACCTTTTCGGTCAGCCGCGAGACTTCCTCGGCGATGTTGATCCCATCGGCCTCGGACATTTTCCGGAGCTCTTCGATCTTGCTTTCAAGCTCGGCGACAGGCTTTTCGAAATCGAGGAAGTGGCGCATTGGCGGCCCTTAGCACCAACCGGCCCGCACGTCAGCCCCGCCGCCGAGCGGGCGCTTCGGCGCCATCGGCGAGCGGATGATGGGTCTGGACCAGGGTTTGCAGACGCTCAGGCAGGATATGGGTGTAGATCTGGGTGGTCACGATGTCGGCGTGGCCGAGCAGGAGTTGCAGGCTGCGCAAATCGGCCCCGCGGGCGAGCATATGGCTGGCGAAGGAATGGCGCAGCACGTGCGGCGAGACCCTGGCAGGGTCGATCCCGGCCACCAACGCGACCTGCTTGAGCATGAGCCCGAAGCCCTGGCGGGTCAGCGCCTGGCTGCCTTTGCCCTGGAACAGCCAGCGCCCGGGTTTCTTGAGGGCAGCGAGCATTGTGCCGGCGGCCGCGCGCGCGGCGTCGGACAGTGGAACCACGCGGTCCTTCCCTCCCTTGCCGCGCACCATCAGCATGGCGGCATCGCCGGCGAGCGCCGCGCGCGGTAAAGCGAGCAGTTCGGAGACCCGCAGCCCGCTGGCATAAAGCAGTTCGAGCGCCGCGGTGACGACCAGCGCCTGGGCTGGCGGGCGGTCGCGGGCGGCGGCGAGCAGGACGTCGACCTCCGACTCCGACAGATATTTCGGTAGGCTGCGGGGCAGGCGCGGGCTGTCGATGAGGGCGGTCGGGTCATCCTCGCGGATGTTCTCGCGCACCAGGAAGTGGTGGAACTGGCGGATCGCCGAGAGTTTGCGCGCGGCCGTGCGTGCCGAGAGCCCGGCATCGTCCAGCCCGCGCAGCCAGGCACGCAATGTGTCGGCGTCCGCGCGGGCCGGCAATTCGCCCCGGGCCTTCGCGAAGGCGGCGAAATCCGTGAGATCGGCCTCGTAGGCCAGGAGCGTATTGCGTGCGGCCCCGCGCTCGGCAGCGAGCATTTCGAGGAACGCCTCGGCGTGGCGGTCCGGCCCGCTCATGCTGCCGTACCAAGCCGCGTCACGGCCGCGCGCCAAAACGCTCGTTGGGCAGCACCTTCTGCACGGTCTCGGTCTTCGGCTCCGGCGGGAAGGCGCCGAGCGCGAAGAAGCCGCCGACCAGGCCGAGGGCAAGAACGGGAAGGATGATCCAGACGATGCCGCGCATGGTCCCCTATCTGGCGCGATCATGGCGCCGCGGCAAGGGTTGACGCGCCACCTCTTGGCCCAACCGGGTGACGATGTGCTAGATGCGGCGTGATGACCCGCCCTTCCGCGCTCAAAGAGAGTTTCGCCGTCCCCGACCATATCGCCGGGCGGAGCATCGTGCTGGTCGGTCTGATGGGCGCGGGCAAGACCTCGATCGGCCGGCGCATCGCCGCCCGACTCGGCCTGCCGTTCCACGACGCCGACGCCGAGATCGAACTCGCGGCCGGCTGCACCATCCCCGAGTTGTTCGAGCGCTTCGGCGAGAAGGAGTTTCGCGAGGGCGAGCGCCGGGTGATCCGCCGGCTGCTGGCCGGCGAGCCGCTGGTGCTGGCGACCGGCGGGGGCGCCTATATGGATGCCGAGACGCGGGCCACGATCCGCCGTGAGGGCGTTTGCGTTTGGCTGCGCGCGACGCTGCCGCTGCTGCTGCGCCGTGTCGCCGGGCGCAGCCACCGCCCATTGCTGAAAGACGGCGACCATGAGGCGGTGCTGCGGCGGCTGATCGGCATTCGCAACCCGGTCTATGCCGAGGCCGCATCATCGTCGATTGCGAGGACGAAAGCCCCGAAAACACCACCTCGCACGTACTGGACGCGCTCTGCGCCTGGCAACCGGCGCGGCGTCTGTCGCTGGCGCTGTCGGCATCGAGCTATGATGTGGTGGTGGGTGATGGGCTGTTGGCCCGCGCCGGCGCCCTGCTCGCCCCGGTGCTGCCGCAGAAGCGCGCGGTGGTGATCACCGATGACAGTGTCGGCCCGCTGCACCTGAAAACCTTGATGGACGGGCTCGCCGAGACGGCGATCGTGGCGACGTCGATCACCGTGAAATCGGGGGAGGCGTCGAAGAATTTCGAGACGTTCGAGCAGGTGGTGGACGCGCTGCTCGATGCCGGGGTGGAGCGCCGCACCACGGTGATCGCGCTCGGTGGTGGCGTGGTGGGGGATCTCGCCGGATTCGCGGCGGCGGCGACATTGCGTGGTCTGCCATTCGTGCAGATCCCGACGACGCTGCTGGCGCAGGTCGACTCGAGTGTCGGCGGCAAGACCGGCATCAACACGCGGCACGGCAAGAACCTGCTGGGCGCCTTCCACCAGCCGCGCCTGGTGATCGCCGATACCGCCGTTCTGGCCACCTTGCCGGTGCGCGAGCTGCGGGCGGGCTACGCCGAGATCGTAAAAGCCGGGCTGATCGGCGACGCCGCGTTCTTCGCCTGGTGCGAGGCCAATGGTGCCCTGGTGATCGCCGGCGACCGGGTGGCGCAGGCCGAGGCGGTGCTGCGTGCCTGCGCCTTCAAGGCGCTGGTGGTGGGCGACGACGAGCGCGAGGAGAAGCCGAACGACGGCCGTGCCCTGCTCAATCTCGGCCATACGTTCGGCCATGCGCTGGAAGCGGAGCTCGGATACGGCACGATCCTGCATGGCGAGGCCGTGGCGGTGGGCATCGGTCTCGCGTTCCGCTTCTCCGCCGCTCTCGGCCATTGCGTGCCAGAAGACGCCGAGCGGGTGATCGCCCATATCGCCGCGGTCGGTCTGCCGGCGGAACTGCACCATCTCAATCGGCGGCTCTCGGCGGAGAGGCTGGTCGGCCACATGCGCCGTGACAAGAAGGTGCGCGACGGCAAGCTCGGCTTCGTGCTCACGCGCGGCATCGGGCGCGCCTTCACCCAGGGCGACATCGCGGCCGCCGACGTGATCGATGTTCTGCGTGCCGAAGGCTGCGATTCCTGAGATCGTCTGGTGGACATGCCGGGTGACGTTCCGCCAAGGGTGCGACGCCAACGGACAGAAAGTTTTTGCTGCTTTTTTCAAAAAGCAGTGCTTGCCTTGCTGTCCGCCCGAACCGACGCACCGGTCGATCGGTGGGTGGGTAGGCGTGGGATTTACCGCCCCATGCGGGAGAGAAAGTCGATCTGCCAGCGCATTTCCTCCACCGCCAGCGGAAACCCGCCGGACGCGGAGCCGCGCAGTACTGTCTCGGGCGGCAGGCGGGCGAGCAGGGTTTGCAACGGCCCGGCGGATCGCATGGTGAAGCCGGCCCGCCACACGAGGCTGACCAGGCCCTTGGCACTGCGCAGCGTGGCCGCGCGATCAACCACCGACGACGGCAGATCGGTGGCCACGGCGACGATGGCCGAGGCCAGCCGCGCCTCGCCGCGCTGTACGGCGGCCAGCAGCGCCTCCTCGTTGAGCCGCCCCTCGGCGTAGAGGATCTTCGCCTCGCTCATCGCCTGTTCCATGTTGGGCTCCGGCCGGTGGGCGCCGGTGGTGGATTGCAGGCGTTCGGCGAGGCGGCGGCGCAACTCGCCGCTGACGGCGGGGTTGAGGTCGGCCCGGCAGGCCAGCGTGTCGAGCAGTTGCGTCGCCACGATGTCCGACAATGCGCGGGCGGCGCGGTCGGTCAGCCGGGGACGGCGGACCAGCGGGGCGTGCCAGGCCGTGACCTGCCCGGCGCGGGCGATCAACGCATCGAGCGTCGCCTCGCGGATCGAGGCGGATTGGTTGTCGAGCAGTGCGGTGACTGCCTCGGAGTCGTTGGTCGCCGCCAGGGCATCGGTGACCGACTCGGACAAATTCGGCCGCCGCGCCACCGCGATGGCGGTCACCGGCGAGGGGCGGCTGGTCAGCAGTGCCATCAGATCCTCGGCGGTGAGGATCGGCGAGAGGCGAATGACCGGGTCGCACACCGAGACGGCACTGTCCCGCGCGAGGCGCAGGATCAACTCGCGCGGCGCACCCGGCATGTCTTTCACCACTTCGGTGATGGCCGCGCGCACGCGTTCCGCCTCGTCCGCGACCAGACGCTCCAGGGTTTGCAGCGTCTCGCCGCCGATGTGGTCACGCTGCGACTCGGGCAGGCTCGGGATCAGGCTGGCGAGTTTGCGCGCGAGCAGGGTGCGCACCCGCTCGTCGCTGTCGCCGGCGAGCAGGCGATCGACCTGCACCCGGGCGGCGCGGTTGAGTGCGACCGCGGCGCGCACCGTCACCGAGGGATCGGAAGCCAGCGAGAGCAGCACCGTCGGGTCGGTTTGCGGGCTGGAGCCGATCCGCACCCGCACCGCCTCGTCCACGGGCACCGCGGGCAGGGCGGCGGGCGGCGCGCGGTCGATGATGATTTGGCCAGTCATCCCTGCCACTCCCGCTGCGAAACGCGCCATTGGCCGCGCCCGGAGCGTTTCACCTCGTACATCGCCTGGTCGGCACGGTTGATCAACGCGTCGATATCCTCGCCCTGGCCCGCCCAGCGGCAGGCGATACCGATCGACATCGAGAGTGGCGCGGCATCCCCCGCGGTGAGGTGGCCGAGGGCTGCGGGCCCCCCGGTGCGCAGCGCTTCGGCCCGCTCGGCCGCCGTCAGCGCGTCCGCCCCGTCCATCCAGATGGCGAATTCGTCGCCGCCGAGCCGAGCCACCAAATCCGCCGGGCGGAACGTTTGCCGCAGCAGGCCGCCGACGATGCACAGCGCCTCGTCACCGACGTCATGGCCACGGTAGTCGTTGAGCGCCTTGAAGTTGTCGAGATCGATGAACATCAACGTCCCCGGCAGCCCCTCGCGCTCCAGCCGTTCGACGCGGCGGCCAAGCTCGTCAAGGAAGGCACGGCGGTTGAGCAGGCCGGTCAGCGGATCGGTGCGGGCCTGGAGCGCCATTTCCTGCTGGATCGCATCGTGCTCCAGGATGACGCGGATGACGCCGGTGGCAGAGCCCGCCAGCGCCATTTCGTCGGCGTCCCACGGGCGGCCGCCGGGGGTACGCCACAGCACGAAACCGGCCTGATGGCCGTAGCGTTGCCGGGCGGGGCAGACCAGGATGACGCGACCATCGGGCGCCAAGGTCTGCGCGGGGTTCTCGTCGCCCGCTTCGAGCAGGGTCATCGCGCTGTGCAGCACATCGGGCAGCACGATGCCAACCTGATGCAGCACGCTCGAGGCCACGCCGTCGCCGAGCATGTCGACCACCGCGCAGCCCTCGGCGGCGAGCGCTGCGACCAGGGCGTCGAGTGCCGATTTCATCATCCGCTCGGCCAGCACCTCCTGGCGCATGTGCCACAGGATATGGTCGAGCAATTCGCAGCGCCGCAGCGCGCCGGCCACCCGGGCGTCGTAGCCGTCCTGTTCGGTGACGTCCTGGCCGAGCCCGCGCGAGCCGATGATGACGCCTTGCGCATCGGTCAGCGGAGCGGCGGCCATGGCGACGCAGACGCTGGTGCCGTCCGGCCGGCGCAGCCAGGCGCGGCGGCGGCGGATTGGCGTGGTGATGCGAAACGGGTTGAAGCCATGCCCGCCGCCGGCATCGGCAAGCAGGAGTTCGGCGGGCTGGCCGATCAGGGTGGCGGCATTCCAGCCCAGCACCTGCTCGGGCGCGACGAACACCAGCCGTCCCCAGCTGTCGGTCTCGTAGACGATGTCGGCCGCCATGCTCACGAGATCGCGCCAGCGCTGGCGGCTGTCGAGCAACGCCTCGCGCAGGGCACGATCGACCTGCCCCGGATCAGGTGGGGCCACCGAAGCCGGCGCGTCGGAGCGCGTGAATGGAACGATCGCCTGGTTCATGAAACGCGGGTCCCCTTGTCCGGCGCCATAGCAGGCCAATTTGGTAAACCCTGGGTTACCCGCGCCGGCAATCTCTGCCGGCCGGCACGCGCCTGGGGAGAATTGACAGCGCGGGGCGCGCTTGCGCATGGTCCGGCGGCATCATTGGGCGCCGGGCGCCCGCAATACAGGAGACGTCGAGGGCATGACCGACCAGTCGCTGCGTGCAACCATCGAGGCGCTGTGGGACAACCGCGACAGCCTGAATTCCTCCACCAAGGGCGCACCGCGCGACGCGGTCGAGGCCGCCTTCGAGCTGCTGGAGAGCGGTGCCGCCCGCACCGCAGAGCCGACCGCCACGGGCTGGCAGGTCAATGAATGGCTGAAAAAGGCGGTTCTGCTGTCCTTCCGCCTCAATGACAGCCGCCTCATGGAGGGCTCCGGCGGGGCCCCGGCGTGGGACAAGGTGGGGATGAAATTCGAGGGTTGGGGCGAGAACCGCTTCCGCGAGGCCGGCTTCCGCGCCGTGCCGGGCGCGGTGGCGCGCCGTGGCTCCTACATCGCGCCGGGCGTGGTGCTGATGCCGAGCTTCGTCAATATCGGCGCCTATGTCGGCGCCAACACCATGGTGGACACCTGGGCCACCGTCGGCTCCTGCGCCCAGATCGGCAAGAACTGCCACCTCTCGGGCGGCGTCGGCATCGGCGGCGTGCTGGAGCCGCTGCAGGCCAACCCGGTGATCATCGAGGATGACTGCTTCATCGGCGCCCGCTCCGAGGTGGTCGAGGGCGTGATCGTCGAGCAGGGGGCGGTGCTCGCCATGGGCACCTTCATCAGCCAATCCACCCGCATCGTCGATCGCGCCACCGGGGCGATCTACTATGGCCGGGTGCCGGCCTATTCGGTGGTGGTGCCGGGCTCGATGCCGGGCAAGCCGTTCCCGGATGGCACGATGGGCCCGTCGCTCAACTGCGCGGTGATCGTCAAGACGGTGGACGCGCAAACCCGCGCCAAAACCGCCATCAACGACCTGCTGCGCGAATAGTGACCACCAACGCCCCGCATCCGCTGGCGGACCCGGTTCCGCTGGCGCAGGCGTTGATCCGCTGCGCCTCGGTGACGCCGGCGGATGCCGGCGCACAGGCCGTGCTGACGGCCGCGCTCGGTGGGCTCGGCTTCACGGTGGAAAAACTGCGCTACGGCGAGATCGAGAACCTCTACGCCCGCATCGGAACCGAGGCGCCGCATATCTGCTTCGCCGGGCATACCGATGTGGTGCCGGAAGGCGCGCTGTCGGCCTGGACGGCGGGGCCGTTCGACGGGGAAATCCGCGACGGGGTGCTCTATGGCCGCGGCGCGGTGGACATGAAGGGGAATATCGCCGCCTTCGTGGCCGCCGCCGCGGCGCACCTCAACGATGCGATGACACGAGGGGCGCCGCCGAAGGGCTCGATCTCCTTCCTCATCACCGGCGACGAGGAAGGCCCGGCGATCGACGGCACCGTGAAGGTGTTGGAGTGGATGCAGGCCAACGGGCAGATCCCGGATTTCTGCCTGGTCGGCGAGCCGACCAGCCAAATTCGCCTCGGCGACGTCATCAAGGTCGGCCGGCGCGGCAGCATGAACGCCACCATCACCATCCACGGCACCCAGGGCCATGCCGCCTATCCACACCGCGCGGACAACCCGTGCCACCGCCTTGCGCGGCTGATCGCGGCGCTGACCGCGACGCCGGTGGATGCCGGCAGCGAGTTTTTCGAGCCGACCACGCTTCAGGTCACCTCGATCGACGTCGGCAACCCCGCCACCAACGTCATCCCCGCCCAAGCGACGGCGAAGCTCAACATGCGCTTCAACGACCGCCACAGCTCGGCGAGCCTCACCGCCTGGCTGCGCGCAACCATCGCGCAATATGCCGAGCGGTTCGACTTCGACGTCTCGGTTTCCGGCGAGAGCTTCCTCACCTCGCCAGGGCCATTGGTGGATACGCTGCGGCACGCGATCGCCACCACAACAGGCGTGGACCCGCGGCTCGATACCGGCGGCGGCACGTCGGACGCCCGCTTCATCGCCAATTACTGTGCGGTGGCGGAATTCGGCCTGGTCGGCACCTCCATGCACCAGGTGGATGAGCGGGTGCCGGTGGCGGAACTGCGGGAGCTTGCCCGGGCGTATCGCGCGGTGCTGGACGCCTTCCTGTCTTGATGGGGCCGCTGCACGGCATCACGCTGCTTGCCCGCTTCCGCGCCGAGGGCTTCGCCGCCTTCACCGCCACGCCGTCCGGGTTCATGAACAGCCTGGCGCCGCTGATCGGCATCG